>NZ_JABFAN010000001.1:0-13093 GCF_017168155.1 Dietzia sp. KRD202
GGCCCTTCCGGAATCAGAGTGCATTGATCCGGTCCTGAAGCTGACCGGAGTGGATCAGTGACCGCAAGATGTAGTGGTTGAGGTTTCGGAAGCCCAGGGCGATTCCGCGCAGGTGCTCGAGGCGACCGTTGATGGCCTCGACCGGGCCGTTGGAAGCCCGGGTGTCGAAGTATGCCAGGATCTCGCGGTGGCGCTTCCAGAGAGAGCGTCCGAGCTGCGCGAGCTCCGGGAGTTCCTTGGGTACGCCGGACCGGATCGAGCGCAGGAGTTTGTACATCGCAATCTTGCCCTCCCGTCTGCCCGAGGCCTCGTATGCAGTGATGAGTCGCTGGTAAACGCCATAGGTGACCTCCACCGCCGCGTGCGCATCGTGGGCGGTGAACGCCTTGAACAGGCGGACCTTCTGTTTGTCGGTCAGCAGTTCGACCCGAGTGCGCAGGGTCCGGCGGATCCCGTAAAGGGGATCGCCGGTGCGGCCGCGGTGCCCCGTGGTGGCCTGCTGGATGCGTTGGCGGCACACGGTGAGCTTGTCGGCGGCAAGCTGCACGACGTGAAATGGATCCATCACCGTCCGAGCAGCGGGCACGGTTTTGGCGGCGGCGGCGTGGTAGCCGGCGAATCCGTCCATCGTGACAACCTTGACTCGGTCACGGAACACCTGGTCGCGGGCATCGAGCCACTCGGTGAGCACCTTCGCCGAGCGCCCGGGGACCATGTCCAGCAGGCGCGACGGGCCGGTGCCGTCCACCACCGGGGTCAGGTCGACCAGGACGGTGACGAACGAAGACGAACCGTCGCCGCGGACGTGTTTCCGCTTGTGCTAATCGACCCCGAGAACGCGGACGCCGTCGAAGTGGCAGATAGGGCTAGTGGGTACGCCTAGTCCGGCGATCCGGTACTTCGATTCCGGCGACTCGGTACTCCTTAGGGCGGGCGGGGTGGTCTGCTCGGGGTGAGGCGGCGCGACTGCGCCGCTTCTTCCTATTTGAGGAGGCTGATGTGGCCGAGTACAAGGCCATCATGACGTTGGCGCTGGCCGGGCATAGCTACAGCGAGATCGTCGCCGCCGTCGGGTGTTCGCGTCGGGAGATCGCGGCGGTGAAGAAGACGATCACCGCGTACGGCATCACCGCCGGCCAAGCGTCGTCGATGAACCCGGCCGAGATCGCCGGGATGTTCCCCGACGGGCGCAAACGCGTCTCGGAGGACTACCGGCCCTTCCGGATTTAGAGTGCGTTGATCCGGTTCTGGAGCTGTCCGGAGTGGATGAGCGACCGCAATATGTAGTGCTTGAGGTTGCGGAAGCCCAGGGCGATTCCGCGGAGGTGCTCGAGGCGTCCGTTGATGGCCTCGACGGGGCCGTTGGAGGCGCCCACGTCGAAGTAGGCGAGGATCTCGCGGTGCCGCTTCCACAGCGACCGGCCCAGCTGGGCGAGCTCGGGCAGTTCGGTGGGCACCCCGGTGCGGATCGATTTCAGGAGCTTGTACATCGCGATCTTGCCCTCCCGCTTGCCCGAGGCCTCGTAGGCGGCGATGAGTCGCTGGTAGACGCCGTAGGTGACCTCCACCGCCGCGTGCGCGTCATTGGCGGTGAACGCCTTGAACAGGCGGACCTTCTGCTTGTCGGTCAGCAGCTCAGCGCGGGTTCGCAGGGTGCGGCGGATGCCGTACAGTGGATCGCCGGTGCGGCCTCGGTGCCCGGTGGTGGCCTGCTGGATGCGTTGGCGGCACACGGTGAGCTTGTCGGCGGCAAGATGCACGACGTGGAACGGGTCCATCACCGTCCGTGCTTCGGGGACGGCTTTGGCGGCGGCGGTGTGGTAGCCGGCGAATCCGTCCATCGTGACCACCTTGACTCGGTCTCGAAAAGCCTGGTCGCGGGCGTCGAGCCACTCGGTGAGGACCTTCGCCGAACGGCCCGGGACCATGTCCAGCAGACGAGACGGGCCGGTGCCCTCCACGACCGGGGTCAGGTCCACCAGAACGGTGACGAACGAGCTGCTGCCGTCGCCTCGCACGTGCTTCCACTTGTGCTCATCGACCCCGAGAATGCGGACGCCATCGAAGTGTCCGGGCTGCTCGTAGACCATCGCGCGGATCTTCGAGACCGCCAGGTCATTGACCAAATCCCACCCCAGCCCGAGGGCCTTGGCCACCGCGGACACGCTGCTGCGGTCGACCGCCAGCCGTTGCAGAATCCAGCGAGTGCAGCGGCGGGTGGTCTTGGCCCGCGGCTCAGCCAACGCCGGCATCCGCTGCTGGAAAATCCTCGTAGCGCACTCGGCGTTGTCGCAGGTGAAGCGCGGTACCCGCACGTGCAGTCTCGTGGGGTGACCCACGATCGGCAGGTCGGTCACTCGCCGCTCGACGTGGTCCCGCAAACGGCCCGCCATCCCGCACTCCGCGCAGACCGGGTCCAGCGTCACCGGAGCGCAGAACAGGTGCGTGAGCTCGTCGGCCACGGCGGCGTCGGTGATGGTCACCCCGAGCTCGACGGTGCGGCAGATGGTGTCGGCGAGCAGGCTGGCGGTAGCGTTCAAAGCGGGTCCTGGGGATGCGAAGTGCTGGTGTAGGAACTTGCATCTTCACACGCCCCAGGACCCCTACATCTTGTGCCTCACCGCATCACCGGCGAACCCCAGCTATGCACTCCGGATCCGGAAGGGCCGCGGGTCCTGGGGATGCGAAGTGCTGGTGTAGGAACTTGCATCTTCACACGCCCCAGGACCCCTACATCTTGTGCCTCACCGCATCACCGGCGAACCCCAGCTATGCACTCCGGATCCGGAAGGGCCAGCAAACCGCCCGCGGCTGCCCACAACATCGGCGTAGTGGACAGGTCGATCGGGGCAGTTAGCCGCATCCCGCCCATCACGATCACTACCAGCGCCATCACCAGCAGGAAACCGCCGTTGACCAATGCGCCGACAATTTCCGCGCGATACCAGCCGAAGCTGCGGTCTTCATCTGCTGGCCGGCGGGCGAGCCGTGCAGCAATGATGGCCACCAGTACGCCACCGACGGCCGAGAAAGTGTGGAAGGCATCTGAGATCACCGCGACCGAACCGGTCCATAACCCGATGCTAATTTCAATGAAGAAGTAAATTCCCGTCAGCCACGCCGAGATGGCCAGTCCCCACCCAGGGCCGCGCGCACCGTCCGTGTAACTGTGGCCTCCGTGTCCGTGAGTCATGAACCCCTCCTCCTGACCGCAAGGTCAGTTCTGGTGTGATTGCTCATCCCCACCGGGAGCAACCGGCAGGGCGAAATATGGTCGAAATTGAGGATCTGATCGGGTCAGTGCGAGTTAGTGCTCGCGTCTGGAGGAGAGCATCTCTGGTGGAGGTCATTGCGGCGGGGCGCTTCCTCGCTCGGTGGTGGCGGCGAAGTGAGGTTCCCCCGGATCCGTAGAGGGATCAGCTGTAATGAGTATTTGAGGGTTTGGGAGCCACTGGATATTGAGGTTGGGAGCCACCGTTATTGGCTTTGAGAGCCGGTGGCCGATGGGGTCGGAGCCACCGGCTCCCGTGCGCGGTCCCGTGGGGTTAATTCACGGCGGTGTGTTCGCGCATGTTGAAGGTGCCGGTCTCGATCCAGAGGGTGTTGTGGACGATACGGTCCATGATGGCGTCGGCGTGTGAGGTTCCCCCGGATCCGTAGAGGGATCAGCTATAAGGGGAAGCGATGCCAGAGAAGCGCCAGAAGTACGACCGGGAGTTCCGTGAGGGAGCGGTCCGGATCGTCGAGGAGACCGGGAAGCCGATCGCCCAGATCGCCCGAGACCTTGGGGTCAACGCGGGCACCTTGGGCAATTGGGTCAATCAGGCTAAGGAAGCTCGGGAGGGCACAGAAGGCCTGTCCAGGGGCGACATCGAGGAGCTCAAGCGGCTGCGAGCAGAGAACGCGGAGCTGAAGATGGAGCGTGATGTCCTCAAGCGATCCGTGGTCCTGTGGGTCAAGGAGGCGACGAAGTGAGCGTGGCACGTTTCATCGCCGACCTTCAGGACCAACTACCGAGTGCCACACACTCTGGTGTGCGCCCTGCTGGGCGTGTCGCTGGCGTGGTTCTACAAGTGGCTCAAGCGGGCCACCGGGCCGGAGGCGGCCAGCGGTCTGCACACCGAGCGTGACCGCCGCCGCGAGGTCGTCGACCAGGCGGTCGCGAAGGCGTTCACCGCCGCAAAGGGCCGGCATGGATCCCCTCGCCTGTACTTCGACCTTCGTGACGAGGGCTGGCAGGTCAGCGAGAAGACCGTGGCCGACTCGATGCGCCGCCAGGGCCTCGTCGCACGCCGCATCAGACGCCGCAACTGTTTGGGACGCCTTTCGGAAAGCGCGGTTCTGATGATCGGGTAGCGGTCGGACGGGTATCGGATAGCGGAGTTCACCCGTCCGACCGCTGGGCCGCTATGGCGTTGCCGTGGCGAGGTGTCGTCTCATGTTCGGGCCGTCGAGGGCGATGATCTCGGCGCCGGCGACGATCCGGTTGAGGATCGATTCGGCGATGACCGCGTCTTGGAGCGACTTGTACCAATCTGGCGGATCGAACTGCGAGGTCACCAGCGTCGAGCCCCGCCCCTCCCGAGCGGCAAGGATGTTGAGCAGCTCCGCCGCGGTGTGCGGGGCCACCGGCGTGGTCAGGAAATCGTCCAGCACTAGCAGGTCGCAGTTGTGCAGATCAGTGAGGAAGTCCAGCCTGCGCTGCGAGGTCGGCTCCAGCACGGCGAGCCGGTTGGCCAGGTCGTCGAGCCGGAAGAACCTCGCGGTGTAGTACTTTCGGCACGCGGCATTGAGAAGCGCCTGGGCGAGGTAGGTCTTGCCCACGCTGGATTGGCCGAGCACGACGAGATTGCGAGTGGCGTCGATCCATTGACAGCTGGAAAGTCGTGCGATTAGCTCGCGGTTGACGTTGCGGTCAGGCAGGTAGCGGATCTCTTCTACGCAGGCGTCAGGGTTTGGCGATCTTTCAGGCCTTGAGTAGTTTCTGGGTCCGGCGTTCCTGCCTGGCCGTGATCTCTTTGTCCAGGGCGTGGAAGATCTTCTCCGAGAAGGTCCACTCGTCGCAGGCGGGATCGTTGGCCAGGTCAATGACGGTCTGGCCGAACGCGGTCATCCGCAGCTGCGTGAACAGCGGCATGTCGGCGTCGGTGAGATGACGATCAGTCACTGCAGCTCCTCCTGCCCCGCAGTGCCGCTGCTCGGGCCTCCGGTGAGGGCGGCGAGGCTGAACTGCTCGGGCCCGGCCAGATGCGCCCCGGTGGTATCTCGCCGACCCGGCGGCGGCTCCAGCCGGTCCGTCGTAGCCGCCACCGCCGGCTGCGTGGTGGTGGGCCGGGCGGCGGCCTGGGTCCTCAGGGCCGCCAGCTGCTGCTTGACGGCGGTGTAGCTGATCGCCCGGCGTGAGGTCTCGGAGACGAGTTGGCCACAGGCCCGCTCGAGCAGCATCTTGTTGTCCCCGCGGGCCAGGGCGAGGATGTTCTGGCACGAACGGTAGCCCTGAGCCTCGATCCGCTGGCGATCCAGGACCTCACTGATCGCAGCCACGGTGTGCGGTCCGATCTTGTGGGCCTGGCGCACGAAATACGCCCGCGACCACAGGTCCGATGACTGCAGATGCTGCGCGGGAACATGGTCGGGATCGGTGACGAAGGCGTGCCGCCTACCGGAGACGGTGTGGGAGGCGATGATCTCGCCGCCAGCCATGACCACCAGTGTGGGGCCGGTGATCTTCACGTCGACGTGCTGGCCGGTGAAGGTGTAGGGCACCGAGTACTTCACCGTGGCGATCTCCACGTGATAGTCCCGGTTGACCTTGGACTTCTTCCAGATGACCGGCTGCCAGCGGACCTCGGGCAGAGCGATCAGCTCCGACTGCTCGTGCTCGGTGAACAGCTCGCGGCGGCTGGTCTTCTGGCCGCGGAACGGGATCCGGTCGTTGATCACCTCCACCTCGGCGGCGATCGCCTCGTTCAGATCGTCCAGGCTGGCGAAGCGCCGATCGGCCAGCCGTCCGATCACCCAGTTCGTCACCACCTTCACCCCGGCCTCGACGTTGCCCTTGTCCGTCGGGCGCACCGGCCGAGTGGGCACGGCGGCGGTGTGGTGGTACTCGAGGAAGTCACGGTATTCACGGTTGACCTCGCGGGCCCGGTCGCCGCGGGCGATCTGGTTCGATGCCGTCGAGGCGTTGTCCGGGACGATCACTTGCGCCGCGCCGCCGAAGTACTCGAAGGCCTGCAGGTGCGCGTCGAGCCAGTTCGCCATCTTCTCGTCCACGCAGCCGCACGCGAAGACCATCCCCGAGTACGGCAGCGACGCAACGAACACCGAGACCGTGGTCTTGGTACCGAGGACGGGGTCGAAGATCGCCATCTTTGTGCCCGCCCAGTCGACCTGCATCGTGTGCCCGGGCACGTGCGCGATCCGCATCGTCAGCTCGTTGACCTCGACGTACTCGCCGACGATCTGGCAGAACCGCTGATAGCTGTAGTGCCGCTGCCCCGGCGATCCGTCGCTGTCGAGGTAGTTGGCCCACAGCACCCGCAGCGGCAGCTTGTTCTTGCCCGTGCGCTTCTTCACGGTCGCCGCCACGTCGAAGGCGACGAACTCCTTCGACGGCGTCTTGCGCCCATCTGCGAACAAGACGTCGATCTCCTCGCCGCTGAGCGCCTCGACCTGGCTCGTGGCGGTCAACCCGTGCTCGTGGCAGACCTTCTTCGCCTTCGCGACAGTGCGATGCGAGCAACCCGCGATCGCCTCGATGTCCCGGTAGGACCTGTCCTGCAGCAGTAGCGACATCACCAATCGGTAATCAGTCACCCGTGCCTCCTGTTCGGATCCACGCGCAGCCTTGTTGCCACGCGTAGAACCGACACGAGCACACGAGGACCGGCACCGCTATCCGATGCTCATACTCGCGCTACCCGATCATCAGAACCCTGCTTTCCGAAGCACGTCCCTAACAGCCGCAACGGTCTGACCAGGCAGGACAAGACGGCCCCGAAGTTCCCCGACCTGCTCAAGCGGGACTTCACCGCCGACAGGCCGAACGCCCGGTGGGTCGGCGACATGACCGAGATCCCCACCGTCGACGCCAACGGTCGGCCCGGTGAGAAGCTATATCTGGCCACTGTGATCGACCTCTACAGTCGTAGATTGCTTGGTGCTGCCACCGGTCTGCACCCGGACGCCGAACTCGCCTGCGCGGCGATCAACATGGCCGGGGCGACCCGCGGCGGTATCGAGGAGGTCCACCAGTCTGGGTGGCGTGAGGACCCGTCGAAACGAGCCATATTTCACACCAATCGGGGCAGCACCTATACCGCTCACGCGTTCACGAAACTATGCCAAGACCTCGGTATTCGCCAATCGATGGGGCGGGTCGGATCGTGCTTTGACAATGCTGCCGCCGAAGCATTTTTCAGCTCGCTGGAATGGGAAGTTTTGTCGCAACACACCTTCGAAAACACCCGCGCCGCCCGGGCCGCTGTGTTGGACTGGTGCTACGGGTTCTACAACCACGACCGACGACACAGCACGATCGGAATGGTGAGCCCGATCAGCTACGAGACCGCCGCGGCGACCGAACCGGAAGCCGCCTAGGAAACCCTCCACGATTCGGGGGGAACCACATTTCGTCGGGATGCAACGCACCGTGTAGGCCCGGCCAATGCCCGGTCAGCTCCATTCGGCCGGTCAGCTCAAAACCCACCCGTTCGACCGCGGTGAGGGTCTGCGCCAGGCTGTTTTCGGGAGAAGATCTGATCGTGATGACGGACTGCCCGTCTTTGATGAGGTCGACTGACACCCCCTCGACTTCGGGTAGCCCCCATAGATGCTCGATCATTCGCGCGATGCACTCACCGCAGGTCAGTCCCCTGACGGTGTAACTCATCGTGCTAGTGGCCGCTGCAGCCATCTCGGTGTCATCCAGCCTTGGAAATCGCGTCGTGCTCGCTCCTGGTCGGTTCAATGCTGAGCCGATTGGATCCCAGGAGCGTGTAGTGGCGGGTTAATGGCCGTGGAGACCGGGCATTGCGAACATCATCAGGCCCATCATCGCCACGCACAGCGCGCCAAACACGATCACTCCGGTGCCTGCGACCCCGGTCACCAGCAGGACCCCGACAAGAACGAGCATCGGGACACAACACGCGAGCATCATCCAACGATGACCGGAGCGTCCGGGCTTCGAGGGCTCGGGCGGGTACTGCTCTTCCAGAGGCCCATCGCTGTAGGGGGAAGCCGACCCCGCAACGGGGGGCTGATCAGGGGGCGCGTCTAGTGGCTGGCGCCGTCGCTCCTGGGGTGATTGCTCGCTCATGAGGGGTGTCCTTTCCGAAGCGGGAGGCGGCCCAATTTTTTGTACAGTGGACAGTGCCCGGTCCCACCAGTGACGATCAGGTCCAGACCAGCCACGATCAACAACAGCTCCACGATCACCGCGCCCGTGGAATCCGCCTGGCTGAGCAGAATTCCTCCGCCAACGACACCGAGAAGACCCAACACGATGCGAGCGCCCCTTTCGATAGGGGTGATGTTGATACTCCATCTCGCCTGCATCGTTTCCTCCTGGGTGCTCGATCCAGCCCCGAGTGCACGGGACCATTGATCGGTACACCCCCAATCTGCCAAGTGTTTGTGAAGGACGAACTGTCCTTCACGTGAAGGTTCGGTGAAGCCGGTACGGCGTGTGCCACAAGTGTGGGGAGATGCGCGCCTCAACGCGCTCAGCGGACGCGCGTCGTGCGGCCTGAATCGCGCTGGGTTGGTTGGAGTCTCTGGTGTGCTCTGTGTTCTCACTGGTGTTGGTGGTGTCGCACGGCGAGCCACTGGGCGAGGACGATGGCTAGGGCCACTAGCGCGGTGATGACGAGGGTGAACGGGTCCGATTGGCTCTTGGTGAGCAGGAAGGGCACCAGTACCGCGAGGTCAAGGATGATCGCGAGCAACGGGATCCAGGAGTTGGCGGCGACGTCGTTTTTGAGACGGCGGATGATCCCGAAGTGGATGGCAATGTCCATGGCCAAATACAAGATAGCGCCAAGGGAGGCGATCTGGGAGAGGTCGAAGAAGGCGGCCATCACGATCGCCAGCCCGGCGGTGATGTAGAGCGACTGATGTCCTGGCCGGCCGGGCAGGCCCGGGGCTTGGCCCATTTCTCGGAGCATGTCGTAGAGCTTCGAGACTGAGAATAGGCTCGCGATCAGTCCAGACAGTGTGGCGACCACCGCGATAAGCACGGTTATTCTCATGCCCCAGTCGCCGAACATCGGCTGGGCTGCTTCGGCCAGTGCGTAGTCGCGGGCCTCGATGATCTCTGGCACGGTCAGGCTCGCAGTGACTGCGACGGTGATCAATAGATAGAGCGCCGTGCACAGGGCGATGGAAATAATGATTGAGCGGCCGATATTGCGCTTGGGGTTCTTCAGATCCCCGCCGTGGTTGGTGATCGTGGTGAACCCCTTGTACGCCAGGATGCATAGGGTGACACCGGCGAGAAAGCCCACCCATCCCTGGTCTGGTGGCGTGCGTCCAGCGGCGGTAATGAGCCGGGGCAGGGAGGAGAGTCCCGCGGCGAGGATTCCCGCGATCGCCAGCACCGCGATGCCGACGATCTTGAGCGCTGCGGTGACCGTGGCAGAGCGCTCCACTAGTTGGTTGCCCACCAGGTTCACCAGTGCGGCGCCGGCGATGGCGAGGACGGCCAGCACCGGGACCCACACGTCGGAGTCCTGCATCCCGAACGGTCGCAGCATGTAGGTACCGAAGGTTCGGCCGAGAAGGGACTCGGCGAGGATCATCGACACGTACATGAACAGCGAAACCGAGCCAGCCACGACCCCGGGTCCATACGCGGCTTTGAGTTGCATCGCGATTCCGCCCGAGGAAGGGTTGGTGGCTGAGTAGCGGATGTAGGAGTAGGAGCTGAAGGCCACCACCACTGCCCCGGCAAGGAAGGCCCACGGCATCCACCCCCCGGCCAGCTCGGCGACCTGCCCTACCAGGGCGAAAATGCCCGCCCCGATCATCACCCCCGTCCCGAGCGCAACGGATCCAGTGAGGGTCAGTGAGTTCGAGGACTGGGCGCTGCGATCCATGCGGTACCGTACTTTCTTCTCGTCGGGCGGGGTTGGCGGTGTGCTTGCGGTCGGGTGCGCCGAGTTCAGCGGACCAGGATCGTGCCCATCATGCCGAGGTCCTCGTGGTCGAGGATGTGACAGTGGTAGACGGTGCGGCCGACGATGTCGTCGAAGGCCACGCGGATGGTGACGCGGCCGAAGGCCGGAATGTTGACCACGTCCTGCCAGGTGGGTGACTCGCCGTCGTCGAGGACTTGCATGGGCCACACGTGCAGGTGCATTGGGTGGTCCATGGGGCTGGTGTTGGTCAGGGTCCATTCCTCCACAGTTCTGGCGCGGACCGTGATGTCGTTTCGGTCGGCGTCGAACTGTCGGCCGTTGATGGTGAACGACATCATCGATTCGGCTCCGCGCATCCCACGGCCCATGCCCATGCCCATGGCGAATTCCAGGGTTCGACGGGCAGTTACCGGTGCGGTGCGCAGGTCCCGCAGGGCCGGTCCTGCGGGCACGGGATCGGGTTCGTCCGCCGGGGGCCCAGTCACGTCCAGCGTGAGCAGACCGATCGGCTCGTCGTCCGCCGGGAACGCACCGGCCATGGGTCCGCCCATCATGCCAGGCATGGCGCCGCGGTCCACCGGGATGCTGAGCAGAGTGGAGGTGCCCTGGCGAGCGTCCACCAGGAGTTCGACTCTGTTTCCGGGAGCCAGCGTCACCTCGGTGAGGTCGACAGGTTCGGGTAGGCGGCCGGTGTCACGGCCGAGCAGGCGCAGAGACTGACCATCCAGGGTCAGGCGCAGGTAGCGGGACGGGCAGGCGTTGACGATCCGCCACTGCTCTCGCTCTCCCGGCGAAGCGGTGGCCCGGGGCCGAACCTGGCCGTTGACCATCACTATCTCGCCTTGACGGCCCATCATCTTCTCGGGCGGGGACGCGGCAGCCGGGTTGCCAGTGCCGTCGAGGGTGATGTCGGAGACGACCAAGGTGCGCTCACGGGACACCGGGACCGGCTCGGGGTCCTCAACAACGATCGCTCCGTAGAGTCCGGCCGCCAGTTGGTCAGCGACATGGCCGTGGTGGTGGGGGTGGTACCAGAAAGTCCCGGGCGGGTGGTCGTTTGGCAGGACGATTTCGTAGTCGAAGGACTCGCCGGGGGAGATGCTGACGAAGGGGTTGTCGCCATTGCCCTCGGGGGAGACGTGCAACCCGTGTACGTGCAGGTTGGTCGGGGTGTCGAGTTCGTTGGCCATCGCCACTCGGATCGTGTCTCCGCCCCGAACGCGCAGGGTGGGGCCTGGGAGTGTGCCGTTGAACGCCTGCACGTTTGCGTTTCGCCCGCCGATCTTGACCCGGGCGGGGGCGGCGACCAACTCCAGATCGAGCACACCGTCCCGACTGGCCACCACGTCCGGCTCGAGAAGGTCGTCACCACCGTCGGAGAAGCCACCACTGTTCGTGGTGTTGCCCTCACTGACGGTCCACCACAGGCCGGCCCCGCCCACGGCGGCGGTGCCGGCCCCTGCCAAACCCAGTGCGAGGAGCTGCCGTCGGGTCAGCTCGCTCACTGCCGTCCCTCGCCCAGAGTGTGTAGTCGCTCCCGGTACTCCTCGGTGGTTAGCTCTCCACGGGCGTAGCGTTCGTCCAGGATCTCTCGCGGCTGGCGCGGGCGTTCCCCGGTTTTGACATGCTCATGCCCTCCGGTCTGGCCCCGGCCGCCGGTGAACGCTTTCGCCAGGACGACGGTGACCACCACCGTGCCCAGAATGACCAAGAGCCAGAAGATCCACATCCAGCCCATTCCCGAACCCATCCCGTTGTTCCACATCATCGCGATCGTCCTTCGCTACTTCTCAGTCCCGAGCGTGTGGCCCGCCGGTGTCTGGGGGGTGGTGGCGCCGGGTGCGGGGCGTGGCGGTCGGTCTGGAGACCGTGGATCGGCATCGGCACCGAGGGTCTGGGTGTGGAGCAGCACGTGCAGGATTCAGCGATCGCTTCCAACGGAAGGTTACTGCGAGGCTGGATAGACATCTTCTCCTCTTCATATTCGTTGCTGGTGCTCACTGGAACAACTCCAATTTTACCCCCTATGGGGTATGTGGGGTAGGTGGTTGAACCCGGCTCACCCATCGATTGGTCCCTGGGTGTCTCACGCCTGGGGAGCGGTCCCTGTCAGGGCGACAATGAGGCAGAGCACGCTGGCCCAGAACACGCCCAGGCCAATGGCCACCACGGTTACACTCGCCCACTCCATACCGCGCCCCTGTCTTCCGGTCGAGTTCCACATTGGCCGGTACGCCCGCGTATTTGTGTGGAGATCAGGTGGAGGTCTGATCAAGAATTTCCGCTGGCGAGCTGACACTCAGGACAGGCTGGAACGATCGAGACCATGGTGGAGAACCCTCGTGCCCTCGAAGATGGGGGAAATTTGGGGAAGGGTGAGTTCGCAGAAACTACAGCTCGGCATCGTTTAGTGGCCCTTCATAGTGAAGGGCCCGTTTAGTGGAAGGTCTGCGTATTAGCTCCGGGCGTATTCGCGTCCACCGGCTGGTTGCACCAGATGTCGCGCACCATCTTGCGCACCTGCTGGCTGCCATTGTTCGTTTGTGCCGGTGGGGCCGCCAAAAACGAATCCGGCGAGACTCCCTCGTCCATGAACGTCGAATGTCAGGAAATTCAAACGTCGATCAATGACCACGGAAGAGTGTGCATTTTGGCTATTCCCGCGCTCGCCGGACGATTTTGGCCTGGCCTTTGGTCGAGGTCGGAATAGTGACTGGACCCCTCAGGCCTGATCGGCAGTTCCGGCACGCCAGGTCTCCCACGGGATGTTCCAGTCGCCCAGTCCGTCGGTCCCAGGAAGTGTTGGTCCGACGGTATTGATGACTGAGTGTGCCAGTCTGAATTGGCCCCACTTGGAGGCGTAGTGCTGCTCTGAAATGGCCCCACCCTCGATCAACCAGACCCTAAGTTTCGTGTCGTCCGACCAAAGACGTTCACGAGAGGCAAGGGGT
>NZ_JABFAN010000010.1:0-73189 GCF_017168155.1 Dietzia sp. KRD202
CATCTGAGAATGACAACCCCATTTGGCCCCGCTGTGCTGTTTTGATTTGGCCCCACCCTCGTGATGGGTTGGGGGTGGGCGCGCCGGTGGTTGGCGTCCCGGGCGGTCAGGTGGTCGCGGGTTCCTTTCGGTGTTGGGCCGCGGTGGTGGCCAGTCGGTAGGAGGCGGTGCCGGTCTGGATGATGTGGGCGTTGTAGGTCAGGCGGTCGACCACGGCTGCGGCCAGTCGGGGGTCGGTGAAGGTGGTGCCCCATTCGCTGAACGGAGCGTTGGAGGCGCAGGCGATGGAGGCTCGTTCCTCTCGCGCGGTGATGATCTGGAAGAGGAGTTCGGCCCCACGTGGGTCGAGGTGGACGTAGCCGACCTCGTCGAGGCACAGCAGGTCCAGTCGGGCGTAGCGGCCGACCACGCGGGACAGTTGCTTGTCGTCGGCGGCTTCGACGAGCTCGTTTACCAGGGCCGCGGTGGTGATATACCGGACTCGGCGTCCTTGCTCGGCTGCCGCGGTACCCAGGGCGATGAGCAGGTGGGTTTTGCCGGTTCCGGAGTCGCCGAGCAGGACCAGTGGTTCTCCGGCGTCGATCCACGCCCCGCCGGCCAGGTGCGCCAACGTTGCTGGTGGTAGGTCGGGCAGGCGGGCGGGATCGAAGTCGGCGAGCCGTTTGGTCCGCGGGAACTTGGCCTCGTTGACCCTGCGCATCCGTCGGCGGGCATCGCGTTCGTCGCACTCGGCCGACAGCATCTCGGCCAAGAACGCCTTGTGGGTCAGACGCTGCTTGGCGGCCGCCTCGGCCATGGGTATCGCCTGGTCACGGATGGTGGGTAGGCACAGGGTCTTGGCTGCGGCACCAATGGCGGCTTCGGCGGCCGCGTCGGTCAGCGCAGTCATCGCCGGCGGGGTCTTGCTACTGCTCATGCGATGGCCTCCTCGAGCTGGCGCCCGCTTGAGGTCAGGAGTTGGTCGTAACCGGCCAGCGACGGGGCGGGCCTCTGATCGGCGGCCGCCGGAGCGGCCGTGGTCGGCAGTGCGATCGGCGGGGTGGCGGCCCGCCCGGTGGTGGCCCGGCGGGCGTGCACGGCGACCAGATCGGCATCGAACACCTCGTCGGCCACAGCGGCGGCCATCCCGGCGGCCACCGCCGAGGCGCTCATGGTGCGATGCAGCAGCAGGACCCCGATCAGGGCGCGGGTGCCGGCGCCGTCGCCCAACGCTTTGCGGGCGGCGGTCCAGAATCGCTGGTGGTTGGCGGTGAACGCCCCCGACGCTTTAGCGCTGGCCAGGGCGGTCGACCCGGCCAGGGCGCCGGGCTTGCGCACCAGCACCTCCAGGTAGTGGTCCAGGACCAGGTCTTCGGTGCCCTTGTGCAGTGAGCGGGTGTGCTGCGCGATGACCTTGCCGTGGGCGGCCGGGTCGAGCACGAGGATGCGCGTGGCGCCCAGGCGGACCTCGAGACGACGCCCGACGTGACGTGCGGGCACCGAGTAGTAGGACTGGCGCACGCACACTCGCGCTTTGGCATCGACCCGGCACGACAGGACGGCGTCCACATCGAAGACCTCGGCCGGTAGCGGCCGCAGCAGCGGCAGTTCCCGGGCCGCGGCCGCGCCGACGGTCTCGGCCCGGGCCCCGATACGCCGGGCATCATCGCGGGCATCGGCGGCGGCGATCAGCTCATTGAGCTCGGCCAGGGAGTCCACTTTCGGGACCGGGGTCAGGTGCCGGCGCCGGAACCGGCCGATCTCGCCCTCGACGCCGCCTTTCTCGTGGGCGCCGTCCTTGCCAGGGATGCAGTAGAACGAATCGAATCCGTAGTGCGAGCGCAACGCCACGAAGCGGGGGTGCTCGAACCGGTCCCGACCGAGCGCGACCCTGGTCACGGCGGGTTTGAGGTTGTCGTAGCGGATCATCCCCACCGGTACCCCGCCGAAGGCGGCGAACGCTCGGACGTGGCCGTCGAAGAACGATTCCTGGGCCTGGTTGGCGTAGGCGAAGTGGAACGCCTTGCCCGAGTGCGACAGGCGCATGCAGAACATGAATATCTTCATCACCACCCCGGCAATCGTGGCGGTGAATTCGCCGAAGTCGACCTCGGCCTCCTCGGCCGGCGGGTGGGTCTGCGGCACCATCACCTCTCTCGGGCCGCTGATCTCGGCACGGAGTGTGGCCACCAGGTTGCGCACGCTCGACTCGGCCACCTCCACTCCTTCCTCCTCCATCAGGCGCTGCCACACGCGGCGAGCGGTATGACGCTGCTTGCGAGGCGCTGTGAGGTCCTCGGTCAACCAGCGCCGGATCGTCGCCTCATGCGGGCCCAGTACCGGCGCGGTGCGTTGCGGGGTCTTACGTGGTGGCGGCACCGCATCGGCCAGCGCCGCGCGCACCGTGCGGCGGTGCACCTTGTGCCTCTCGGCGAGGGCCCGGATGGACAGGCCTTCGTCTCGGGCGTCTCGTCGGATACGTTCGAACTGCTCCACTCTCGATCTCTCCTTCAACCCCTTGCCTCTCGTGAACGTCTTTGGTCGGACGACACGAAACTTAGGGTCTGGTTGATCGAGGGTGGGGCCATTTCAGAGCAGCACTACGCCTCCAAGTGGGGCCAATTCAGACTGGCACACTCACCGGGTTCCTCCCCCTCTGCTAACCGAGCCTTCTTGTCGTACCACAGAGAACTCAGACCGCTCGCCATCTCGCGCATTCCGTCGAACGTCTCGTCGAGGTCCGCAGGACCACCGTTCGCTTCCTCGAACGAAGTTGCAATATCTGACCAGTACACGAGTTTGTGACGTTCCTCGTATGGGAAGTCCAAGAGCGTCGCGAGCATTCGAGCTGTCAGTTCGATCGAGACAGCCTGGACCCAATCGAACGGCTGATTCACCGGCAAGTCGTCTAGTACCTCGCGAACCCGAGACCGAATGAGCGTCTCCATCTCGCGCAGGTTCTTCGGCGCCACCACCCCCTGCACAGCTGCTCGCTGCACGTCGTGGCGCGGTGGGTCCATCGCGATGAACATCTCAATATCGAGAAAACGAGGCGGGGCCCCGATCACTATCATCGGCTCGGCGGAGAAGACCTCATGGTTCTTATCGACCGCGATGATGTCTTCATGTCGGGTCACTGACCAGAACGGCCCGAACGCACTGTTGGGCTGAAAGTGGACCGGAGCCTCGTTTCGCAGGCGCTCATAGTAGGACTGCCAGCGGCCTTGGCGATAGAGAAAGGGATTACTGAGGTCGATGTCGGCGAGCTCGACATCCTCGACGGGAGGAATGGGACTCTCTACGAAGAGCTTCTTCCCATTCGTCCTTGTCACCCAGCGCCGAGTCCTGTCGTACAGATGGGCGCCCCGGATCTGAAGATCCATCGGGATGGCCGACCGGATTCTGTCCCCGACTTCTACATGATTGCTTGACACGACTCTTGATCCCTTCGTCGTTACATCTGGAACTCTGGCACCTGGACGACCAGGCCGTCCCAATCCGCGGACGCGGTCATCTGGCACGACAGTCGAGAGGTCGGCAGCCTTTCCGGGTTCATTGCGAGCATTTCCTCTTCACTTGCTCCCGAGAGGCCGACCTGTTCGGACCACTGCGGATCAACGATGACATGACACGTGCCGCACGCGGCTTCGCCTCCGCAGTCAGCGTCAATCCCGGGCACCGCGTTGTTGACGGCGATCCGCATGAGTGACTGCCCCTCCTCTAAGGGCACCACGTGCTTCTCTCCGTCATGTGAGACGAAGGTTACGACTGTCATCGCTGGCTCCTGCATGGTTGTTCGGGTAATAGCTGCTCACAGCATTGCTAACAACGACGACTGCGGCTAGGTTGATTGAGGGCAGAAGCTTGTTAATTTGGCTCAGAAGGCGGGGGCGATGAATCTTGATCGCGAGGGCGTGCCACCGCTCGTGTTCGCGCAGTTACTTGAGAGCCCAGTTCTGGAGCAAGACGCCGTTGCACGGTTTCGCGAGATCATGGATCGTGAGCGAAGCGACGTCGAGTCACTTCTCGCCATCAACGCCCAAGTTCCCCTGCGGTGGATCAGGGAAGCCTTGCCCGACCTCGACGTTGACCAAGCAACGACCCTCGGTTTGGCGTTCGCCCAGCATGCTCATCTGACGTCCTTCGGACCATTAAGCGTCCCACTAGTAAGCGCAGGTTCCGCAGGCGAGATATTGGAATTGCTTGTCTACCTGCCGCTAATAACCCCAGCCCTGAGTGCGCAGTTCTACGCAGGTGGACACGGAGTGTCTGTCGCGCTCAATGGGCAGACGGGCGATCGAGTCCTAGACTCCCTAGTGGTCACCTACTGTGGTGCGGTCCTGCTGAGGCTGCTGAATATACTCGTTGGCGATGCACCAGACATCACACTCTCACTGGGTTGGCCCGCTCCGGAAGGTCTGCCCGTGGATCAGGATCGGTTAGCTGGTCGCCTGGTATTTGACGCTTCACTGTCCATTCTGCATTTTCCCGTTGACGCGGTCAATCACGTCTGCCGGTTCTCTGACCCCGTGGCGTATCGACTCGCTATCAGTGACTTGCAGCGAAGGCTCGACGAGCGGAGTAAAATCGCCTCGTATTCGGACAAGGTGAGACGTCTGATAGAGAAGCGTCCCGCAGATTGTGGAAGTCAGTGGATTGCAGACGAACTCTCCATCTCTACGAGCACACTTAAGCGGCGCCTCTCTGAGGAAGGGATGACCTATCGCGGACTGCGCCAGTCGGTCATTCGTGAGTACGCGATTCTTCGTTTACTGGACGGATCTGTGTCCGCGAGCGAGATCGCCACGGACCTCGGATATAGTGACCTCGCCAGCTTTTCACACGCTTTCAAGCACTGGACCGGCCACCCGCCGACGGGGTTCCGTCGTAGGTAGCGCTGCCACTTGGTTGACTCGTACAGGGCAACTGGCAATGCACGGTGCCTTCAGCTTCGCCCTTTCTTTGGGCGTGGCGTTCAATAGCTTCAGGCTCCGCCGACACCCTCGACGTATTCGGGCCTGGTGCTCGCGGCGGTGAGTTTGGCCTAAGTCCTCGAGTTTCTCTGTGACTGCAAAAAGTGTTCAACCTCGACCACGATGAACAGGGCAGTGGCAGTAATAACAGTGCGGCCCTCTGCATCCTCCATCGTGGACTTGAGGTCCAATTTCCGGCCATCGCGAGACCGAACTGCAGCGCGCAGGATGTAGGGGGTGTCGAGTAGTGCTGGCGCAAGATAGTCGAGCTCGAGACGGCGCGTCACGGCGAGCTCGCCGACCGAATACAGCAAGAAGCCGAATAGGTCGTCAATCACGGTCGCTACCGCGCCGCCGTGTGCAATGCCCGGTGCCCCGACGTGGCGCTGGTCGAACTGGTGGTGTGCGACGACGCCGTCTCCGTCACGCCGTACCGAGAGGAAGTGACCATTCGGGTTCTCTGGTCCACAGCCAAGGCAGTTGGGGTGGTGGGGAGGAAGCTCGGAGGAACCGGATTCCATGCGCGTGAACGAGGCCACCCAGTTGTCGATATCGGTACCTATCGGCTCGCCGGCCTTGTCGCGAAATGTGTCCATGTCCAGACCTTCCTGTCGATGAAGTTGTACTGGGTGCGATACCTCGGCTTGTGGCGACGGAGATATCGCCGACACCCGCACGTCCGACCCGTGACCCAACCTTTGACCGGGACGTCCAAGGGGCCCTGAGGCCCGATGCGGGTGGCCTGAGCAACTGGCTGTCGACGGCACGATAGTCAGGTCGACAAGGCCGACTGAGCCGGGACACCTTGTACTGTACGAACATACAGTAAGCGGTACCGACGTATAGTCTAGTTTGGGGTCCGTAGGCTCGACCGCAACTGAAGGGGAACCGCGTGAATCGTTCCGCACCAGGCGCCGCGGGCCAGGATCTCACTGCCAAGGCGCGCATCCGCAACGCCGCACTGGATCTCTACGCCGCCAACGGCGAGGACGGCACTTCGTTGCGAACCGTGGCAACCGCGGCCGGAGTGACGGTGGGTCTCGTGGTCCATCACTACGGCACGAAGGACGGCCTTCGCGAGGCGGTCGAGCGACTGGTCGTAGAGCATTTCGCTACCGCACTTGCCTCGGCGCCCGTGGACATCCCAGGCGCCGACATCGCCCGGATCCGCAACGACGCGGTTGCCGACATGCTGGTCAGGCGTCCCGAGGTGGTGAACTACCTGCGCCGCGCGTTGCTAGATCCCGGCGGTCAGCGAGGTGAGTTACTCGAGCGACTCACCGAGCTGACACACCGGGAAGTGGCGGCTATGCGGGAATCTGGCGCGGCGTCTAGGGTCCGCGCCGATGCTGTTCAGGTGGTCGACGTCATCGTCACTCAGCTGGGCCGTTTGTTCCTCCAGCCGCTCGTGGACTCGATGTGGTCCCATCTCGGGACATACACCCACACCGAAGGCCACGACAAGCCGGAACTGAGTGTTCGCGTCACCGAGACATTGGCACCGCAAGGAACGCCGCAATGACCTTGGTCATGGAAAGTCGCTGGTTTCGAGGCCGGACGATGCCGCGAGCCGCCGAGAATCGTTGCCGCGTGACGGCCACAGTGGACTCCACTTTTAGGGGCAAGAAAACGAGATCCTGTGGCACGCCGTTGACTATCTGTCGCAGGCGAACCCGCCAGACGACGATATACCCGTGTGGGGCAAGAAGGTCGGCTGGGCGCTGATGATCGCGGGCCTGGCGTGGCTGATCGCGGTGCTGGTGGCGTGGCGATTCCGGCAGCTACGAACGTGGTGGCTCGGGGCCCCTCCGGCCCTTTTCGTGGCTGGTGTGGCCGTGGTGCTGGCGATTGGAGCAGCGGTCCCAAAAGGGTTCGATTCCTCTCGCTCAGAGATGGAGAATGCTGTTGCGCAGGCTCGCTCCCATCCGCCGGGTTGGTCGGAGCACTACGGCTTCGACACCCCACGGCAAGTAGGGCACGTGGAGGTCTGGAAGCTCAGCCACCGAGAGGACGGGGTGGTCGTGGTCAGCGATGCCGACTTCGTCTTCGGATTTCACATGCGCGGGTGGGCACATTCCCTATAGGGGCCTCCCACGTTCGAACCTGGAGTAAAAGATCTGCAGGTAGAGCACCTCGGAGGGCCGTGGTACTCCTACAGCTACGTGCTGTAGCCGCCGTCCGGAGCGGGCCGAACGAAATTCGTGCCGGTTCGCGGACGAGAGGAGTGGCGACCTTCCAGACGTGACTCAGCCTGGTCGGGTTGACATAAAACCTGGATATCGGCGGGTGGCCCAGCCTGGTCGATTGTCGTGCGACCGACCAGGCCGGGCAATGATCGTTAGCTGATCGCGGACAGGAGTTCGGTGCAGGCCTGTTCGCATTTGCGGCAGGCTTCGGCGCAGACTCGACAATGCTCATGCATGTCCTCGTGCTTCCTACACTCGGTAGCACATTCTGCGCATGCTGTCCGGCATGCCTCGAGCGCGGTCTTGACCGTGGCGAGGTTCTGCCCAGTGCGACGGCTGAGGATATTGCCGGTGGTTGCGCAGAGATCGGCGCAGTCAAGGTTGAGGCGAATGCAGTTCCGTAGGTCTGCGACCATCTCTTCGGCCAGGCAGGCATCAGCGCACGAGGTGCAAGTCTGTGCGCATTCGAAACACGCAGCGATGCAGTCGGCAAGCTTCTGCACGTCTATGCCGGAAGCGTCGTTGGGGTGGGTTTCGATCATTGAAGTGATGTGAGACATCGATGTGCTCCCTTCTTCTCCGAGTCGTCGCTGGAGGCGCCCAGCTGACGCCGACGCTACTGATGCGCAGTGCTGGCTACAGTCCCTCGGGCCGACCTTCGCAGAATCTTTGTAATAGCAAGCGTCCAGTACCCGTTGTAGCTGCTTTTGGCAGGGGGGCGGATCATTGTTCCGAGCGGTGACGCACGGTGAGCCACTGCGCTGCGATGATGACTAGGGCCACGATGGCGGTGATGCCCAGCGTGAGCGGGTCTGATTGCGCCTTGAGGAGGAGGAAGGGTACGAGCACTGCGACGTCGAGGACGATCGCGACCCACGGGATCCACGCCTTGGCATTGACGTCGTCCTTGAGGCGTCGGACGATCCCGTAATGGATGGCGATGTCCATTGCCAGGTACAAGATCGCCCCCAGGGAGGCGATCTGTGACAGGTCGAAGAAGGCTGCCATGAGGATCGCCAGGCCGGCTGTGATGTAGAGCGACTGGTGTCCGCCAGCCCCGGGTAGTCCCGGCACCTGGCCCATGTCGCGGAGCATGTCGTAGAGCTTGGAGACAGAGAACAAGCTCGCGATGAGTCCTGACAGCGTCGCCACCACCGCGATGATCACGGTCAGCGTGACGCCCCAGGATCCGAACATCGGCTTGGCAGCCTCGGCGAGGGCGTAGTCGCGGGCCCCGATGACCTGCGGAACGGTCAGGCTGGCGGTTACTGCGACGGTGATCAACAGGTAGAGGACGGTGCACAGGGCGATGGAGATCATGATGGAGCGGCCGATGTTGCGCTCCGGGTCCCGTAGGTCCGCGCCCTGGTTGGTGATCGTGGTGAAGCCCTTGTAGGCCAGGATGCACAGGGTCACCCCGGCCAGAAAGCCCATCCAGCCGTGCTCCGGTGGGGTGCGTTCGGCGACGGTGAACAGTCGGCCCAGCGAGGACACGCCCGCGGCCAGGATGCCGGCGATCGCCAGCACCGCGATGCCCACGATCTTGAGCGCCGCGGTGGCGGTGGCTGACCGCTCGACCCACTGGTTGCCCACCAGGTTGACCAGCGCGGCGGCGGCGATGGCGAACACTGCCAGCACCGGCACCCACAGGGAGGAGTCCTGCATGCCGAACGGCCGCAGCACGTAGGTGCCGAAGGTCCGCCCCAGCAGGGACTCGGCGAGGATCATCGACACGTACATGAACAGGGAGAACGTGCCGGCCGCCACCCCGGGCCCGTAGGCGGCTTTGAGCAGCATCGCGATCCCGCCCGAGGACGGGTTGGTGGCCGAGTACCGGATGTAGGAGTAGGAACTGAACGCCACCACCACCGCGCCGGCGAGGAACGCCCACGGCACCCAGCCGCCGGCCAATTCCGCGACCTGGCCCACCAGGGCGAAGATGCCGGCTCCGATCATTACCCCGGTTCCCAGCGCGACGGATCCGGTGAGAGTGAGCTTGTCTTGGGACTGTGTGCTGTGGTCCATGCTGACCGCACTACCTTCCTGCCGGTGGGTGGCCGCGTCGGTGGCGATATCGGCGCGAGTGGGGATGTCAGGCGAGTTGCATAGTGGTCAGGCAGGTGAGGTCGTCGTCGCCCGTGGAGATCGGAGCGGTGGCCGTTCTGCCGTCGTGGTCGATGGTGAGCGTGGCCGTGATGCCTCGCGGTAGCCAGAGCCCGAGGAAGCCGTTGTCGTAGGTGGTGCGCGGTTCGTCGATGAGGGTGTCACCGGAGGCGTTATCGGTGACTGTGACGTGCACCTGTTCGTTGGCGATCTCGCCGAGGCAAGTGGTCAGGCTGTGGAATCGGCAGGGGTGGGTGCTCGTGTAATACGGAGCCACTGACAGATAGAACTGGTCCTCTGGAATAGGAATCGTCTCGAGGCTCTCATCGCCACTGGTCAAGACCAGCTCTGTCGGCTGCACCGAGGCGATCAGATCGTTCGGCCTGTCGGCCACCGGCATGGTGTCGAGCGTGTTGATGATCTGGGGTGCGTCGAGGCCGGCGAGGTCGTAGTGCTCCAACGACGCGGGAGGCCAGTTGGGTACTGCATTTTCGGCGGGCCCGGGCGAGCAGCCGGTCAGGGTCAGGGCAGCGGCGGCAACGAGCGCGATCGCGGCTCGTCTCCGAGTGGAGTGGGTGGTGTTCATCGGATTCATCCTCGTTGCATCGCTGTGGTGACGGTGTCCGGGCGGAGGTCGAGACGGCGCAGCAGCTGCGCGTTGAGAGCAACGACGACGGTGGAGGCGGACATGAGGATGGCGCCGACGCCCATGGGCAGTACGAATCCGATCGGGGCCAGGACACCTGCGGCCAGGGGCACGGCGGCGAGGTTGTAGCCGGCGGCCCACCACAGGTTCTGCTTCATCTTGCGGTAGCTCGCCCGGGAGAGTTCGATGACCGAGAGCACAGAGCGGGGATCCGATGAGGCCAGGATGACGCCGGCGGAGCCGATCGCCACGTCGGTCCCGGCGCCGATGGCGATGCCGACGTCGGCTTGGGCCAGTGCGGGCGCGTCGTTGACCCCGTCGCCGACCATGGCGACCTTCTTGCCTTCGGACTGCAGTTCGGCGACTTTGGCGGCCTTGTCTTCTGGCCGGACCCCGGCGAAGACCCGGTCGATGCCGAGTTCGGCGGCGACGGTGTCGGCCACGGCGCGAGCATCGCCGGTGATCATGACGACTTGGGCTCCGGCGGCATGCAGGGCGTCGACGGCGTCCCGGGATTCCGGCCGGATCTCGTCGGCCAGCCGCAGCGCGCCGATCACCCGGCCCTCGGCGAGGATGTGCAGGATGATCGCGCCCTCGCCTCGCCACTGGTCGGCGATGGGGAGTTCATTGCGTCCGTGCTGATCGAGCAGGTGGGGGCCGCCGACTTCGACCACGGTGCCGTTCACCGTGGCCTTGACGCCCACGGCCGGGGAGGAGGAGAAGTCGGTCGCCTTCGACACGGTCAGGTCGCGGGTCTGTGCGGCCCCGACCACGGCTCTGGCCAGCGGGTGCTCACTGTCGGACTCGGCGGCTGCAGCCAGGGCAAGCACCTCGTTGGCGGTGTGCCCGTCTATTGATTCGATTCCGGTGACGGTGGGTTCGCCCTTGGTCAGGGTGCCGGTCTTGTCGAACAGGACGGCGTCGACGGTGCGCATCGACTCGAGCGCGAGGCGGTCCTTGATCAGTACGCCGCCGCGGGCGGCGCGTTCGGTGGCGATGGAGACCACCAGCGGGATCGCCAATCCCAGCGCGTGGGGGCAGGCGATGACCAGCACGGTGATCGTGCGCACCACACCCGCGTCCGGCAACCCGAGAGCGCTCCAGATGATCGCGGTGATCACGGCCGATGCGAGGGCGAACCAGAACAACCAGCCGGCCGCGGTGTCGGCGATGCGCTGGGCCCGCGAGGAGGATGCCTGTGCGTCGGCCACCAGCTTCTGAATTCCGGCCAGAGCGGTGTCGTCCCCTGTCGCCGAGACCTTCACGCGCAGGCCGGAGTCAGTGGCCACGGTGCCTGCGACGACCTGCTCGCCGATGCCGCGGCGGACCGCCTTGGATTCGCCGGTGACCATGGATTCGTCCATGCTGGCCGAGCCGTCGATGATCGTGCCGTCGGCGGGCACAGAAGCACCGGGGCGGACGATCACCACGTCGCCGACCACCAGGTCGGCCGGGGAGACGATGACGACGTCGTCATCGTCGACCTTCTCGGCCTCATCCGGCAGCAGCGCCGCCAGGGAGTCGAGCGCGGAGGTGGTCTGCGCCAGGGAGCGCATTTCGATCCAGTGGCCCAGCAGCATGATCACCACCAGCAGGGCCAGTTCCCACCAGAAGTTCAGCTCATGATCCAGGATGCGCAGGGTAGCGCCCCAGGAGGCGATGAACGCCACCGTGATCGCCAGGCCGATCAGGAGCATCATGCCGGGCTGGCGAGCGCGGAGCTCGGACAGCGCGCCGGTCAGGAACGGCCGACCGCCCCAGAGATAAATCACCGTGCCCAGGGCGGGGGAGACCCACCACACCCAGCCGGCCTCCGGCAGCTGGTAGCCGATGAGGTCGGCGAACATGTCATTGAAGCCGACCACCGGCACTGCCAAAACGAGCATGATCCAGAACAGCCGCCGGAACTGCCCGACGTGGTCTGCGTGCCCCGCATGACCGCCGTGGTCTTCATGACCGGAGTGATGCTGTCCGGTGTGGCCGTGGCCCGCCGCGTCGTCAGCTGCGCCCGGGTGATGATGTTCGGCTACCGAGGTGGCCATCTCGTCGGGGCGGCCGGCCGAACCGTCACCGGGTCCGCCGCGGCGATCATGGTGGTGGTGATCGTGTGGCTGACTCATTTGGCTACTTTCGTGTGAGCGCCGGCGGCCACGGCGGCGTCATCGTCAGCCTGCGGACGGCCGGTGGCGGCGATTCGTTCTAGGTCCGTGGGCGTGGAGCAGCACGAACACGCTTCCTTGACGGCCGTGAGCGGGAGCGCAGAGCGCGTTGTGGAGAACATGGATTTTCCTCTCCGCGTGGTGTGGTGTCTCGGGTGTCGTTCCGGGCCGGTGTGGCCCATGGCGATCGGGTGGTTAGAGCGAGGTGAGCAGGTCGCGCATGGTGTCGATCTCCTGCTGCTGGGTGTCGATGATGGTCTGGGCCAACTCGACCGCAGGCTGGTAGCGGCCACCTTCGACCTCCTCCTCGGCCATGGCGATGGCGCCCTGGTGATGGGCGATCATCTGCTCCAAAAACATCCGGGCGGCGTCGGCTCCCTGTGCGTCGGACAGCTGTTCTAGTTCGTCGTCGGAGAGCATTCCCTCCATCATGGACATGTCGTGACCGCCGTGACCATCCTGCGGTTCGGTCGCCTCGCCCCACTGCTCCAGCCAGTCGGTCAGCTGCGCGATCTCGGGGCCCTGGGCAGCCTTGATCTCCTCGGCGAGCGCCGCGACGTCGGCGGGGATGTCGTCCTTGGCCAGGATGATGTCGCTCATCTCGATCGCCTGCTGGTGGTGCGGGAGCATCATCTGCGCGAACATCACGTCGGCCTGCGAATGCTCCTCGTCCTGGCCAGAGGCAACGGTGCCGGCCACGGATGTGGTGGCGCCGGCCACGGTGGTGGGCGCGGCGGGCGAGGCTTCGGTGCTGTCGGTGCTGTCGGTGCAGGCGGACAGCGTCAGGGCAACGGCGGTCAGGGCTGCGGGCAGGAGCAGAGTGGTGCGGGTCATCGTGGTCGATGTCCTTTCGGGTCGGCGTCAAGATCGGGTGGTGTGTCGATCGGGTGGTGGTCAGGCGAGGTAGGACAAGGTGGTCATCATTCCGGCTTCCTGGTGGTAGGCGTTGTGGCAGTGGAAGGCCCATTGGCCGGGGTTGTTCGCGTCGAACTCGATCTCGATAGTCCGCATGGGGCGGATCGTGACGGTGTCTTTGCGCAGCCCGCTGTCGGCGAGGGCGAAGGTGTGACCGTGAAGGTGCATCGGGTGGGCCATGTCGGACATGTTGCGCAGCCGCATCCGGACCCGGTCGCCGCGGGAGACCTCCAACGGCGTGGTGTCGGGGTGGGTTTGCCCGTTGAGTGTCCAGCGATACGGCATCATGCTGCCGCCCATGTCGACGCTGAGGTAGCGGTCGTGCCCTCGGCCGGGCAGTCGAGAGTCCGGCGCTGGGGTCAGATCCGCGGCCAGCAGCACCGGTCCGTCGAGTTCGCCGGGGCGCGGGTCGGCGGGTAGCTCGCCGGCCCCGGTGCGCACGAGGGCGTACCCGTACCCGTTCTTGCCTTCTGCCTCGGCGAAGAGGGGAAACACCCCGTCTGTCAGCGTGACCACGGCGTCGACCCTCTCGCCCATCCCGAGCAGGATCGCCTCCGTCTCCTGGGGAGCGGTGGGAAAGCCGTCGGTGTCGGTGACGGTCATCGTGTGTCCGCCGAGGGCGACGCGGAAGAACGTGTCCGCCCCGGCGTTGATGATCCGGATCTTCGCGCGTTGGCCCGGGCTGGCAGTCCACGAGACCGGATCGGCCGGGACTCGGCCGTTGACCAAGTAGTGCGGATAGTGGACGTCCCCGGCGACACCGAGCAACCGGGAGGTCATCATCGGGTTGCTGGACCGTGCGCCCCCCATCTGGCCGTGCCCCATTCCGGCCATCGGCCGGCCCCGAGCGCCGGGGGCATCCATGCCCACTCGCCCGGCGGCGTCCTCGGGCGTGCCGTCGATGCCGTCGATCCAGTCGTCGAGGACGACGATCCATTCGTGGTCATAGTCCCCGGGGTCGGCGGGATCGTCGATGATCAGCGGACCGTACAGGCCCCGGTCGAGCTGCAGCCCGGAGTGTGAGTGGTACCAATGAGTCCCGGCGTGGGGGACTGTGAAGTCGTAGGTGAACCGGGCGCCCGGATGGATCGGGTCCTGGGTCAGACCGGGCACTCCGTCCATATCGTTGCGCAGGGCGATGCCGTGCCAGTGCACGCTCGTCTCCTGGTCGAGCTGGTTATCCACCTCGACTTGCAGCAGATCTCCTGCCCGGGCCCGCAGGACCGGACCCGGAACAGTGTCAGCAAATGCCCAGGTCGACACCACGAGACCACCGAGATCGACCTCCACCGGGCGCGGGGACAGCCGAGCGTTCACCACCTGCTGGCCTGGTCGCTGGCGCTCGGCCTCCAGGTCCCGGATCGCCGGATCCGACGCCGACACCGGCACCCCCGAGGGCGCCGGCTCGCTGCAGGCGGTCACCGCACCCGCGCCGGCCAGGACCGAACCGATGAGAAATGCCCGCCGTGACAACTCCTTCACCGGTCGTCCGCCGAGGGCGACGGCCCGAACAGGGCAGTGACCAGGAGCAGGGTCGACGCCCACAGTGCGGTGACGACCACGGCGCCGACCGACAATGCGACCCATCCGAGCATGAGGTACCTCCCGTGTCCGACTCGACCGCCCATGGTGACCGGCCACCCGAGCGTTCTGGATGGAGATCGTGTGAAGATTCGGTCAAGGCGCCCACTCGGGTGAAGGATTTCCAGGAGTTGCGGCGAAGATGGCCTGCATGCCCCCTTCCGTTTCTGGCGCTCGCAGTTCGCATCCCCAGCAGCACGCCGGTCCGCGGGCGCTGGTGGTCGATGACGAGGAGCCCCTCGCCGACCTGGTCGGGTCCTATCTCGAGCGCGACGGGTTCGATGTCACGATCACCGGGGACGGACAGGAGGCGGTGGGTCTGGCTCGTCGAATCGATCCCGATGTCATCGTTCTCGACCTGGGGCTGCCCGGGCTGGACGGGATCGAGGTATGCCGTCAGGTCAGGACGCACTCCGACGCCTACATCGTCATGCTTACGGCCCGGACCGAGGAGGTCGACACGCTGATCGGCCTGTCCGTCGGCGCGGATGACTACATGACCAAACCGTTCAGCCCGCGCGAGCTCTCGGCCAGGATCCAGGCGATGATGCGCAGACCTCGAACCGGCGCCACCGAAATCGACCACGGCAGGTCGCCGGAGCAGGTACGGACCGTCGGCGACCTGACTATTGACACCGCGGGCCGAGAGGTCACCGTCGGCGGCGCCGATGTCGCGCTGACCCGCACCGAGTTCGACATCCTCGCCGCGCTCGCCCGCGACCCTGGGGTCGTCTTCAGCCGAGCCCAGCTGATGGCCGCCGTGTGGGGCCCGAACTGGGTGGGTGATGACCACTTGGTAGACGTCCACATCGGTCACCTTCGCCGCAAGCTGGGCGACGATGCCTCCCGAGGCCGTTTCGTACGCACGGTCAGAGGAGTTGGTTACCGCATGGGAACCGGCCAGTGAACGACATACCATCGCCGGACGCGACTGAAACTCGGCCCCGCACCAGCCGACGCGTCGCTGGGTTCAGCTTCGGAACCCGCCTGCTTCTGGCCATGTCCAGCGTGGTCGTCGGGTGCGCGGTCAGCGCGTGGCTCGTCGCCTCCGCCCTGGCCCCGGGCATTTTCCACGACCACCTCGGTCAAGCCGGCATCGACCACGATTCGAACGAAGCAGCCCACGTCGAAGAAGCCTTCACGGTCGCCATAGTCCTTGCTTGGGGGCTGGCGGTGGCCATCGCGGTCCTGGTGGCCTTGCTCACCAGTTGGTACCTCACCCGCCGGGTCCAGCGCTCGGTCACCATGGTTACCACTTCGACGGCAGACATAGCGCGTGGGCACTACGAGACCCGGATGGCGAGTCCGAAACTTGGCCGGGAGTTCGACGATCTGGCGACCAGCGTCAACGAACTGGCCAGGCGTCTCGATGCGACAGACGCCACCAGGCGAAGGATGCTCGCGGATCTGGGCCACGAGCTGCGCACCCCGCTGGCCACCATCGACTCCTACCTCGAGGCCGTGGACGACGGAGTCCGTACCTTCGACGACTCCACAAGGCAGGTGTTGTGGGCGGCCACCCGGCGGCTCGAACGCCTCGCGTCGGACATTGTCGACGTCTCCGATGCAGAAGAACACCTCACACGACTGCAACCAGCCCGAACCACCACTAAAGCTCTGGTGGAAACGGCAGTCAACGCAGCACGCGAACGCTACTCGGACAAAGGTGTCCAGCTGCACATGGGTGAGATCGAACCAACCGACGTCACTGTGGACGTCGAGCGAATAGGACAGGTACTGGGAAACCTCCTCGACAACGCCCTACGACACACACCGACCGGAGGGACCGTCACCCTCAGCGCTGTTCGTTCGAGAACGAACACAGCCGCGATCACCGTCTCCGACACCGGGGAAGGGATCGCCGCACAGCACCTAGATCATCTCTTCGACCGCTTCTACCGAGCCGATCCCGCCCGAGGCCGAAACGCGGGCGGCACCGGAATCGGCCTGGCGATCACCCGAGCACTGGTCGAAGCACACGGAGGACGAATCCGAGTAAGCAGCCGCGGCACAGGCCACGGAGCACAATTCACCCTCGAACTCCCCTGCACGGCAGAGACGCCAGGAACGAAACTGCTTTAGCAAACTTGCACCTCCCCGTCATCTGTCCGCCCAACCCCGCTGCACTCCCCGCGCACGTCAGTGCTTGAGTGGTCGGTCTAGTCCCAGGGTGTCAGTCTCGCGGCCGCGGACAGCGATTCTCCGGTGTGGTGGCAGCAATCAAGCTGAGCCTGCGGCGGCGCTGCGGAGCGGGAGTGCGGAATGGTTGGTCAGCTCGAGAACGGTCTCGCCGCTGGTGTCGGCGAGTTCTGCGGTTATGGTGACTTTCGCATCGCCGCGTTCGGGTCGTGGAGTCGTTTCTTGCATTGTCAGGTGTCCGGTCAATGTGGTGTCCGGCCGCACCGGCCGACGGAACTGAATCTCGAAACTGCGTCCCACCCCTCCCGTGAAACGGGACCAGAAGGCGGGCACGGCCAAGCGCTGGTAGATCGCCAAGGTGTGTAGTCCACTGGCGATGACGCCACCGAGCGGGGTTGTCGCGGCCGCGGTCGGGTCGGTGTGGATGAACACCGGATCCCACTGTCGTGCGTAGGTGACGATCTCCTCCTCGGTGATGGTGTAGCTCCCGAGTGGGATTAGTTGGCCGGGTTCGAGATCGTCCGCGTAGTAGATGTCGGTCATGTCGCCCTCCCAAGTAGTCGGCCCAAACCGGCCTCAGATCGCGGGAGGCCTCCATGACTTCCGAGCTTTGGCGAGCCAATACTGGCTTCGGGTCTAGCCGATGCCCGAGTGATCAGAGTTCACGACGTCACAAACCTCGGACTCCACACGCGTCCCGACTCCGTGACCCGGGTCCCAGAGGCGCCCACGATGAGCAGGCACTTCATGTCGACGGAGTCGCAGTCGAGGTCGGCGAGAGTCGTCACGGTGAGGGATTCCTCGGTTCGCCCAACATCACGGCCCACGATCACCGGCGTGGTCGGGGAGCGGTGGCGGAGCAGGACCTCGCGGGCGTCGGCGACCTGACGGGTGCGCGAGCGCGAGGCCGGGTTGTAGACGGCCAGCACCAGGTCGGCCGCCGCGATCGCGTCGAGGCGGCGCTCGATGACCTCCCACGGCTTGAGCCGGTCGGACAGGCTCATGACGGCGAAGTCCGCGCCGATGGGGGCCCCGGCCCGCGCAGCGACCGCCTGCACGGCCGAGACGCCGGGCGCGACGCGGATGTCGATGTCGGCGAAGCGGGGATCGTCTGCGGCCTCGAAGACCGCCGAGGCCATACCGAACACCCCGGCGTCGCCGCCCGAGACCACGGCCACTTGCTCACCCGCGCGGGCCACCTCCAGTGCCAATGCAGCCCGGTCGACTTCCACGGTGTTGCCCGAGCAATGGCGACGCAGCCCGGGCCGCTGCGGAACCCTGGCGACGTACGGCGCGTAGCCGACCACGTGGTCGACCTCGGACAGGATCTGCGAAGCCTCCGGGGTCAGCCACTCTGTCGGGCCCGGGCCCAGACCGACGACGTGCACGACGCCGCGCGATGCTGGGGACTGCTCCTCAACCGAGCCGGCGGTACGCCCCGGGGAGGGCTCCTCGGGTGCAGAGAGCTGCGCGGGCCGGCGGCCGGTGGGGTCGGAGTGCTGAGAGTCGCCGGGGACGACGATGAGCGAGAAGTACGGCACGGAGTCCGGGTCGACCTCGCTGACCGGGTGATGTGCCTCCGCGTCGGTTGACGCCCGCTCCACATAGACCGCGCCGTCGAGCCGACCGGCCGCCTCGAGGGCCCGCCGGACGGCGGGGAAGTTGCGGCCGAGCTTCATGATGATCGCGCCGTCGGTGTCTGCAAGTCGTCGGGCGAGCTCGGGCTCGGGCAGGGTGCCGGGCAGGACGGTAAGGACGTCGGTCTGCCGGACCAGGGGAGTGGCGGCCGCGGCAGTGGCGGCGGCGAACGCGGGGATGCCCGGGACGATCTCGGTCTCGAACCTCGGCGAGAGCCGGTCGTGCATGTACATGAAGGACCCGTAGAACAGCGGGTCTCCCTCCGAGAGCAGGACCACGTCCCGGCCGGCGGCCAGATGCTCGCCCAGCCGCTGCGCGCTGCGCTCGTAGAAGTCCGCGATCGCGCCCGCGTACCCGCCCGGGTGGTCGGTGACGCCCGTGGTCACGGGGTACTCCAGCCGCTCCTGGATCGCGCCAGAAGGGATGAGGTCGGCGGCGATCCGGCGAGCGTTGGACTCCTTGCCGCGGCCGGCGTGAAAAGCCACGACGTCGGCGGCGCCGACGAGCCGGGCGGCCTTGAGCGTGAGCAACTCGGGATCGCCCGGTCCCACGCCGACGCCGTAGAGCCGACCGGGGGCCACACCGGCCGCGGGCGATCCGGCGCTCACTCCGCGTCCTGGGCCAGGGCGTTGACGGCAGAGGCGGTCATCGCGGACCCGCCGCGCCGGCCGTGCACGGTGACAAAGGGGATGTCGATGCCGTGGTCGTCGGCGAACTCGGCGAGCGCTGCCTTGGACTCGGCGGCTCCGATGAAACCCACGGGGCAGCCGACGATCGCGGCGGGCCGGGGAGCACCGTCGAGCAGCATCTCCAGGAGGTGGAACAGGGCGGTGGGGGCGTTGCCGATCGCGACGACGGCGCCGTCGAGACGATCGCCCCACAACGCCAGCGCCGCAGCGGATCGGGTCGTGCCCATTCGCGCGGCCAGGTCGCGAACGTCGGGATCGGACAGGGTGCACACCACGTCGTTGTCGCGGGGGAGCCGGGCCCGGGTGATCCCCGAGGCGACCATGTGGGCGTCGCACAAGATCGGCGCGCCGGCGTCGAGCGCCGACCTCGCCGCGATGACCAGGCCGGGATGCACCTGCAAGTCGTCGACGAGGTCCGTCTGGCCGGTGCCGTGGACCATCCGCACGGCGAGTCGCTCGGCGTCGGCCGGAACGCGGGACAGGTCGGTCTCGCCGCGGATGGTCGCGAAGGAGTCGACGTAGATGGCGGGCCCGTCGTCGACGTAGTCGTAGCGACGCGGCGGCCTCAGGGCAGCACTCATGGGGTCCTCCTCGGGGTTCTCGCCCCGGTGTGAGAAGTCGCAGCGACGCGGTGGGAGCGCGCTGATCCCCGGTGAGTATCTGGCTGGGCCCATCGGCTCGACGGGCCTCACAGTGGCGGAACCGCCCCGGACTTGCACCGGGTTCCTCGCCGTGGGACAGCCCGCAGCCTACTCGCGGACGGCCAGCACCCCGCGCCACGGGGTCACGATGAGCTCGTCGACGTCGCCGCCGGTGAGCCGGGCGATGAGGTGGCGGTCGAGGATCCCGTCCGGCGCTTCGACGTGCTCGATCCGCCCCGCCGACCCCGCGACCGGCCCATACGGGAGCGCCGGGGCCGGGCTCGGGAGCCGGTCGTCCACGGGGTGGGCGGCGGCGAGGGGGGTTGGCAGTTCCCGCACGTGCCACGGGGCGTCCGGCCCGGTGCCGCGGGCGTCGACGAACTCGCGGGCCAGCTCGACCAGCCGCTCGGCGGCGTCAGTCAGCGGCACGACGTCCGACCACTGCTCACCCACCCGCAGCTGCGCGATGTCGGCATCCAAGGCGACCAGGCCCAGATCGCAGGAGCGCTCGAGCAGGTCCCCGCGGCCGTCGTCCAGGACGAACAAGAACCGGCCCGGCAAGCCGCCGAGCGCGGGATCGGCCAGCAGCCCGGCGTCCAGCGCCTCGGTCACCGGCCGCAGGTCCGCGCGGCCCCGGGCCTGCCCGCCGAACGACTCGCCCAGGCCCGTCAGCGGCGAGACGAGGACGTTGCGCACCAGCTCGTGCCCGGGCGCGGGGAGCAGGCCCGTCTCCGCGATCGCCGCCACCACCTCGCCGGGCAGCTGCCCGTCCGGACCGATCGGCAGAGCCCGCAGTTGCAGGTTCGCGCGTGTCGTGACGTGCACGTTGTCGTCGTCGCCATATCTCACGGCGACCCCGTGCAGGCCGGCCAGTGCCGCCGGTGACACGCGGCCGCCCGGCACGCGCAAACGGACCAGGGCGCCGTCGGAAGCCGGCCACGGCCGCAGGACGCCCGGGCACAGGTCGCCACGGGTCCGGCGGGTGGGTTCGCTGATGCTCACGGGGGCCATTGTGGCAGCCCGTCGCCGGTGTACTTTTCCCAGACGGCAGAGGGTAAGTTTTTTCTTCACAACTGAAGAAACGGAGCTCCACCGTGATACCTCGCCGCGTACCCACCCTTCTCGCCTCCGCCCTCACCGCAGTCGCACTGGTCGCGGCCGGGTGCTCGTCGGACGCCGCCACCGAACCCGCCGCCGCCGAAGCGGCCGCCACTACCACGGCATCACCGGCCGCCGGGTCCGTCGCCGGGGTGACCGTCCCGGACGCGTTCACCGCGCTGACGATGATTCCCATCGGCAACCCGCCGCTGCCGTTCAAGGGCACCGACGGCAAGTACCACGTGGCCTACGACCTGCAGCTCACCAACGCCACCAAGGTGCCGGCGAGCGTGGACAAGATCGACGTGGTGGACGGCACCGACCCCACCAAGGTCATCGCCAGCTTCTCCGCCGCCGCTCTCGTGGACCCGGACTGCGTCTTCGGTGACTGCAACCGGCTGCGCGACCTGCCCGCCGGGTACGTCGACACCGCGCAGATCCCGCCGCAGGAGAGCCGGGTCGTGTTCATCGACTTCACCCTCGACTCGCTCGACCAGGCCCCGGACGCGGTGCTGCACCACCTCTACGGGACCGGTGCCGCCTCGCCGGCGTTCGGCGAACCCGGGCCCATCGACTACCTCACGACACCGGTCGTCTTCTCCACCCGGACCGTGCCGGTCATCGCGCCGCCCGTGCGGGGCGAGAACTGGGTGGCCCTCAACGGGTGTTGCGAACCGGGCTTCCCGCACCGCAGCTCGGTGATGTCGGTCAACGGCAAACTCAACAACAGTCAGCGCTTTGCGATCGACTGGAAACGCACCAACGACGAGGGCGAGTTCTTCACGGGCGACAGGAACCACAACGAGAGCTACGTGGACTACGGCGCCGAGATCCTCGCCGTCGCCGACGCCACCGTCGTCTCGGTCCTCGACGGGATGGACGCCAACGCGCCGGGCGTCCTGCCCGCCAGCAACCCGGAACTGGCCTCCAAGCTCACCGTCGAGAACGTGGACGGCAACCACGTGGTGCTCGACCTCGGCGACGGCGTGTACGCGATGTACGCACACATGATCTCCGGCTCGGTCACGGTGAAACCCGGCGACACGGTGACCGAGGGCCAGGTGCTGGGCAAGCTCGGGAACACCGGCAACGCCAACGCCTCGCACCTGCACTTCCAGCTCATGGACGGGCCGAGCCTGCTCGAGGCCGACTCGCTGCCGTACGAGCTGAAGGGGTTCGACTACGCGGGGCAGGTCCCGCCGGAGCGGATCGCCGACGCCGACGACTTCCTGTCCGGCACTTTCGTCGACGAGGCGACCCTCTCGCCGGAACCGCGGATGAACGAGCTGCCGCTCAACCTCGCGGTGGTGGACTTCCCCTGACCGGGACGGCCGTCCCCGGCTGACGCGAGGCAGCCAGGTAAGTCGCTCCTGACCCTCGCGCGACGGCCGGGCGGCCACTGGCGGGGTCCGCCGGATAGGCTCGCCGGTGCCGTGGTGTTCGGGAAGCCGGAGGAAAAGCCGGCGCGGCCCTCGCCACTGTAGTCGCGGAGTCACGCGGCCCTCGTCCGTCCCTCACGGGTCGGAGACCACTGGATCCACGGGTCCGGGAAGGTCGGTCGCACGGCGTTGATGCGGAAGCCAGGAGACCGGCCACGGCGACATGTTCCACGAGGGTTTGGAGAAGAACATGCGCCCCACCCGGCGTTTGGCGTCCCCTGATGGCGCCTCGGCACAGCACGACGTGCCCCGCATCACCCTGTTGTCCACCTCCGACACGGACCTGCTCTCCGCGCGCGAATCCGGCGCGGCGTTCACGCTCGGCAACCCGTCTCGACTCGACGTCGAGGCGAATCTGCCCGAACTGCTCGACGGCGCCGACCTGGTGGTGGTCCGCATCCTCGGCTCGCGGCGATCGTGGGACGCCGGGTTCGCCGCCGTGCTCGGCGCGGGCGTTCCGGTGGTGGTCCTGGGTGGCGAGCAGACCCCCGACGCCGACCTTATGGAGCTGTCCACCGTCCCGATCGGCACCGCGGCCGAGGCACACCGCTATCTCGCCGAGGGCGGCCCGGGCAACCTGGCGCAGCTGCACGCGTTCCTGGCCGACACCGTGTTGCTCACCGGCGCCGGGTTCGAGCCGCCGGAGAACGTGCCGGTGTGGGGTATGCCGCCGCGGCCGGACACGACGGAAGCCCCCGGCCTGCCCCGCGTGGGCGTGCTCTACTACCGCGCCCACGAGGTGAGCGGGAACTCCGGGTTCGCCCACGCGCTGGCCGACGCGATCGACGCCGCTGGCGCGGTGGGAGTGCCGGTCTTCGCCGGCTCCCTGCGCTCGGCCCCCGACGAGTTGTTCGACGCCCTTGGCACTCTCGATGCGCTGGTCGTGACGGTTCTCGCCGCCGGCGGCACCACTCCCGGCACGGTGAGCGCGGGCGGCGAGGACGAGACGTGGGACGTCGAGCGCATCGCCGCGCTCGACATTCCCGTATTGCAGGGCCTGTGCCTGACGTGGAGCCGCGAGGACTGGGCGGCCTCCGACGACGGCGTCAACCCGCTGGACTCCGCCAACCAGATCGCGATCCCCGAGTTCGACGGCCGGATCATCACTGCGCCGTTCTCGTTCAAGGAGATCGACGCCGACGGACTGCCCCGCTACGTGGCCGATCCCGAGCGGTGCGCGCGTGTCGCCGGGATCGCCGTGGCCCACGCGCGGCTGCGCCATGTGGCGCCCGCCGACCGCAAGGTCGCGCTGGTCCTGTCGGCCTATCCGACCAAGCACTCCCGCATCGGCAACGCCGTCGGTCTGGACACCCCGGTCTCGACCATCCGCCTGCTGCGCCGGATGCGCGACGAGGGTTACGACCTGGGCCCGGACGACGGCCCCATCGCGCGCTTTCTCGATCGACCGGGCCTCGACCTCACCGAGCCGGGGGCGGATGGCACCGTCGCGGAGGGCGGTTTCCCCGACGACACCGCCGCCGGCGACGCCCTCATCCACGCGCTCATCGCCGCGGGCGGGCAGGACGAGGAGTGGCTCACCAGCGCCCAGCTCACCGACAGCCACGTCCGGATCTCCACCGACGACTACCTGCGCTGGACCGCGGACCTGCCCGAGGCGCTGCGTGCGGAGATGGTCGAGGCGTGGGGGCCCGCGCCGGGCGAGCTGTTCGTCAACGACGCCGGAGAGATCGTCCTGGCCACCATCCAGGCCGGCAACGTCGTCCTGTTGATCCAGCCGCCCCGCGGGTTCGGCGAGAACCCGGTCGCCATCTATCACGACCCCGAGCTCGCGCCGTCCCATCACTACCTGGCCGCCTACCGCTGGCTCGCCCGCGGCTTCGGCGCGCACGCGCTGGTGCACATCGGCAAGCACGGCTCGCTCGAATGGCTGCCGGGCAAGAACGCCGCGCTCTCGGCGGACTGCGCCACCGACGCGGCGATCGCCAACCTTCCGCTGATCTACCCCTTCCTCGTCAACGACCCCGGCGAGGGCGCCCAGGCCAAGCGCCGCGCGCACGCGACGATCGTCGACCACCTGGTCCCGCCGATGGCCCGCGCGGAGTCGTACGGGGACATCGCCCGCCTGGAGCAGCTGCTCGACGAGTACGGGAACATCGCGTCGATGGACCCGGCCAAGCTCCCGGCCATCCGCGCGCAGATCTGGACGCTCATGCAGTCCGCGCACATGCACGAGGACCTGGGCCTCGAGCAACGGCCCGGGGACGAGGAGTTCGACGACTTCCTGCTCCACGTCGACGGCTGGCTCTGCGAGATCAAGGACGTCCAGATCCGCGACGGCCTGCACGTCCTGGGCCAGGCGCCCGCGGGCGAGGCGCGCGTCAACCTGGTGCTGGCGATCCTGCGGGCCTCGCAGGTGTGGGGCGGCGAGTCCGGGGCGGTTCCGGGCCTGCGTCGCGCACTCGGGCTGGCCGAGGGCGCGCCGACCGAGGAGGTCGACCGGGTCGAGGCGCTCGCCAAGGCGCTGGTCGAGGGGATGGACGCGCGGGAGTGGGACGTCGCCGCGGTGCCCGACGTCCTCGCCGCCGCGGGCCTCACCGCGGGTGAGGCGGGCGACGGCGCGTCCGAGGGCGATGACGACAACGACGACGACAACGACGACGACGAGGTCGCGCAGGTGCTCGAGTTCGCCGCCCGTGAGGTGGTGCCGCGACTGGCCGCCACTGTCGATGAGCTGGACGCCGTCATGCACGCCCTGGACGGCGGGTTCATCCCGGCCGGGCCCTCGGGATCCCCCCTTCGGGGCCTGGTCAATGTGCTGCCCACGGGCCGGAACTTCTACACGGTGGACCCGCGCGCCGTCCCGTCGCGGCTGGCGTGGGAGACCGGTCAGGCCATGGCGGACTCGCTGCTCGACCGGCACGTCGCCGAGACCGGTGAGTACCCGAGCTCGGTGGGGCTGTCGATCTGGGGTACCTCGGCCATGCGCACCTCCGGGGACGACATCGCCGAGGTCCTGGCCCTGCTGGGCGTCCGCCCCGAGTGGGACGAGGCCTCCCGCCGGGTCACGGGCCTGGAGGTGGTCCCGTCCGAGGAACTGGGCCGCCCGCGCGTCGACGTGACCGTGCGCATCTCCGGCTTCTTCCGCGATGCGTTCCCGCACGTCATCGGGATGCTCGACGACGCCGTGCGGATGGTCGCCGAGCTGGACGAGCCCGACGAACACAACTTCGTCGCCGCCCACACGCGGGCCGACCTCGCCGAGCACTCGGATCAACGCCGCGCCACCACCCGGATCTTCGGCTCCGCGCCCGGCTCGTACGGGGCGGGAATCCTGCAGACCATCGAGGCGGGCAACTGGCGCGACGACCGAGACCTGGCCGAGGTCTACACCCGCTGGGGCGGGTACGCCTACGGCCGCGACCTCGACGGAGTCCCCGCGGCCGACGACATGCGCACCAACTACCGGCGCATTGCGGTGGCGGCCAAGAACATCGACACCCGCGAGCACGACATCGCCGACTCGGACGACTACTTCCAGTACCACGGCGGGATGATCGCCACCGTCCGCGCCCTCACCGGCGCCGAGCCGCGCGCCTATGTGGGCGACTCGACCACGCCCGACGCCGTCCGCACCCGGTCGCTGGCGGAGGAGACCACGCGGGTGTTCCGCGCGCGAGTGGTGAACCCGCGGTGGATCGCGGCCATGCAGCGGCACGGCTACAAGGGGGCGTTCGAGCTGGCGGCCACGGTGGACTACCTCTTCGGGTTCGATGCGACCGCCGGCGTGGTCCACGACTGGATGTACGACTCGCTCGCCCGCGAGTACGTCCTGGACGAGACCAACCAGGAGTTCCTGCGCCGGTCCAACCCGTGGGCGCTGCGCGGGATGATCGAGCGGCTCTCCGAGGCCGCCGACCGCGGGATGTGGGCCGAGCCCGATGCGGGCATCATGGACCGGATGCGGCAGGTCTACCTCGATGTGGAGGGCGATCTCGAGGAGTCCCACGGTGACTGAGTTCCCCACCGGCCGCAGGCGGGTGCGGGTCGTGGGCATCGGCTCGGGCGGGCTCGACCAGATCACGGTCGAGGCCGCCCGGGCCCTGCGCGCCAGCGACTACGCCCTCGCGGCCGTCAAAGGCCCGGCCGACCCGTTGGTCGATCTCCGCGCGCAGCTGCTCGCCCGCCACGCGCCGGGCGTCGAGTTGGTGGGTGTGCCCGATCCGGAGAGGGACCGCTCGTCGTCGTCGACCTCCTCCGACGCCGGGTATCGCGGGGTGGTGACGGACTGGCACGAGGCCCGCTCCCTGGCCTGGGAACGCGTCGTGGCCTCCCGGCCCGGCGATGTGGCGATCCCCGTGTGGGGCGACCCGGCGTTCTACGACTCCACGCTGAGGATCCTCGACCGGATCGCCGAGCGCGGTGCGCTGGACCTGGAGGTGGAGGTCGTGCCCGGGATCTCCGCGCTCCAGGTTCTGGCCGCGCGCCACCGTCTGGTCCTGCACGAGATCGGCGGCACGGTCACCGTGACCACCGGCCGCCGGCTGCGCGAGGTCGTGGCCGCCGGCGCCGACAACGTGGTGGTGATGCTCAACGGCGATCTGCCGCTCGATGACCTGGCCGACTGGCACATCTGGTGGGGCGGGAACCTCGGCGACGCCGGCGAGACGCTCGTCGCGGGCCGCGTGGGCGACGTCCTGCCGGACCTGCGCGCGCACCGCGAGCGGCTGCGCGACGAGCACGGCTGGGTGATGGACGTGTATCTACTGCGACGCGGAGAAGGGACGACGGCCCGATGACGGCTGAGAAGGACACCGCCGGGGCGACGGCCGGGACGACCGGCGGGAAGGACAGCGCCGGCGCCACGGTCGCGCGGGACTGCGCGGGCCGGGTCGTGCTGGTCGGCGGCGGGCCGGGGGACCCGGGGCTGATGACCGTGGCCGGCCTCGACGCAGTCCGCACCGCCGACGTGGTGGTGACCGACCGCCTGGGACCGGTGTCGATCCTCGACGAGCTCGACCCCGGCATCGAGGTGATCGACGTGGGCAAGGTGCCCTTCGGTCCGGCGACCCCGCAGGAGGAGATCAACCGGATCCTCGTCGAGCACGCGCGGCGCGGGCGCACCGTCGTCCGACTCAAGGGCGGCGACAGCTTCCTGTTCGGCCGCGGCGCCGAGGAGCACCTCGCGTGCACCGCGGCCGGGGTGCCCGTCACCGTGATCCCGGGCGTCACCTCGGCCCTGTCGGTTCCGGCCCTCGCCGGCGTCCCGGCCACCCACCGCGGACTCTCGCAGGGCGTGTCGGTGATCTCCGGGCACGTCCCGCCCGACAGCCCGCACTCGACCCTCGACTACGGCGCGCTCGCCAGGTCCGGGACCACGCTGGTGTTGCTCATGGCGGTCACGACCCTGCCCGCCATCACCGCGGAACTCCTGGCCGAGGGGATGCCCGGGGACACCCCGGCTGTGCTGGTCGAGAACGGCTCCACCCCGGCGGAGCGCGTCCTGCACGGGACGCTGGCGACGATCGCGCGGCAGGCGGCCGAGGCTCAGGTCGCGCCGCCCGCGATCACCGTGATCGGGGCGGTCGCCGGGCTGGCAGGGCAGCTGTCCGCCGGAGCGAGCTGTGGGTAGTCGGCCGGCCGGGTCCGCCCTCGACGAGTGGTCGCGGATGCGCGGATCGCGAAACTACGTCCGACGGACGAGCTCGGCTCGGCGGTCCTCCGGGGCACGGCGCGGGCAGCTCGCGCACGTGCCGCCGTCGGTGGCCAGATAGATGAGGCAGCAGGAGCTGCGGCGGACGAACCGGCGGGTCCGCTCGGGGCCCTCCACATCGATGTACCGAGCCGGTAGCAGCGGCGGGCGGCACACGGCGTGTGCGAGCTCGGAGCCGCGATTCGGGTCGCCCGCCGCGCGACCCGCCTCGAGCGCGCGGTTCGCGATGGAGTCGGTCGCGATCGCCCACAGCGCCCGCGGTGCTGCGCCCGAGACCTCCGCGAGGGCGGCGATCACCTCGCCGTGGGCCTCCAGCAGCGCGTCGGCGTAGGCCGCGGTCGACGGCAGGAGGTGTTCCGACAGCGCCGAGTGGAGATAGCCGTTCGGCTGCAGCGAGACGGAGAGCCGCTGCGGTCGGGGATCGGGCGCGCGGCCGATCGCGAGCAGCATGACCAGCGGCGCGGCCACCAGCGTCGAACTGGCCGAGTACCACCACAGCGTGCCATTCACCCGCGGATCGCCATGGTTCCAGCGCCGGCCGGTGTCCTCCACCCGCCGGGCCAGCCACCGCGGGTCCGTCAGCACCGATCCGGGCAGGACCTCCGGGCCGTGTTCGATGGTGCGGACGAAGTCGCCGAGGAGGTCCGAGACGCCCGAGTACGCGGCTGTCACGGTCTCGGGGGCGCGGAGCTCGTCGTCGTCGCCGTCGTCACCCACGGTCCCGTCACGCATCGGCGAGCCCCGCCACGTCGAGCGTGCGGCGGCCGTCCGGCCCCGCCCGCACCTCGCCACGCACCCCGAACACCTCCCGCAGCACCGCGGCGTCCAGGACCTGCTCCGGCGCACCGGTCGCGACGAGGTGACCGCGGTGCAGGACCGCGATGACGTCGCAGTACTCGGTGGCCATCCGCAGATCGTGGATCGTGAGCAGCACCGCCAGCCCGTCGGCCGCCAACTCGCGGAGCAGGCGTAGAACCGACAATTGCTGGTGCAGGTCGAGGTGATTGGTCGGCTCGTCCAGCAGGAGCACCTCGGGCCGCTGGGCGAGGGTGCGCGCGATCGACACGCGTTGCTTCTCGCCGCCCGACAGTGCCACCACGTCTCGCTCGGCCAGCTCGGTCAACCCGACCCGGGCGAGGACATCCTCCACGACCGCCGCGTCGTCGGCGCCGAAGGGCTCGAGAAGTCCCCGTGTGACCGTCCGGCCCAGGCGCACCGACTCGCGGACCGTGATGCCGCCCAACGAGACCGGTTCCTGCGTACTGGCCCCCACCGCGCGGGCCAGCGTGCGGCGACGCAGCGAGGCGATGTCGGCGTCGTCGAGCGTCACCATCCCCGCGGCGGACGGCAGCGCGCGATAGCAGGTGCGCAGCAGCGTGGTCTTGCCGCTGCCGTTCGGGCCGACGAGTGCGGTGACCCGCCCGGGCGCGACCGTGAGGTCGACACCGTGGAGGATCAGCCGACCGCCGAGCCGGGCGGAGACGCCGTGCGCGGAGAGGGTGCTCATCGCGACGCCTTCCCGTAGCGGTGCCACAACATCAGCAGGAACACCGGGCCGCCCACGACGCCGGTGACCACGCCCACCGGCAGCTCGGTGCCCTCGCTCACCGCGCGGGCGGCGAGGTCGGCCAGCACCAACGCGACCGCGCCGAGCAGGGCCGCCGCGGGAAGCAGGCGCGCCGCGGTGCGGCCCGTGAAGAACCCCGCGAGGTGGGGGATGAGCAGGCCGATGAAGCCGATCGTCCCGGAGACCGCCACCGCGCCCGCGGTGAGCAGGGAGACGAGCAGCAGCATGAGCACCCGGAACCGGGGCACGTTCACGCCCATCGCGGTGGCGCCGTCGTCACCGGTGAGAAGCAGGTCGAGGTGGCGGCTGCACAGGATCACCACCGTGCCGGCGACGGCGAGGATAGCAACGGGCGCCCACAGCATGGTCCACCCGGCGTCACCGAACCCGCCCGCGAGCCAACGCATGACGGTACCGAGTTGATGGTCGTCGCCGAGGACCAGCAACGTGAACGTGTTGAGCGCACCGAACACCATCGTCATGGCCGCCCCGACCAGCACGATGGCGGTCGTGTCATGGGCGCGGCGGGCCACCAGGACGACGCCCGCCAGCGGGAGCAGCGCGCCGAGGAACGCCGCGATCGGCAGGGTGAACACGCCCCACATCCCGGCGCCCACGCCGAGGACCGTGAGCACCACGACGCCGAAGCCCGCGCCCGAGGAGACGCCGAGCAGATACGGGTCGGCGAGAGGATTTCGGGTGACCGCCTGGGCGACGCCACCCGCCACGGCCAGCGACGCGCCCACGGCCGCCGCCATGAGCGCCCGGGGCAGTCGCGACTCGAGGACGATCGCCTCGCGGGCGTCGGTCCACCACGGGTCGAAGACCCCCGGCGCCAGGCGGTGCGCGACGATCGCCCACACGTCCCCGATCGGGATGGACACCGAGCCCAGGGAGACCCCGGCCGCGATCGTCATCGCGAGCACCGCCACGAGCGGGAGACAGATGAGCCACAGCGACCGCCGCCCGGTGGGCGGGGCATCGGCGATGCGCCCGGAGCCGGGGCGGGGATCGATGCCCGTGCCGGCGCGGTCAACGCGCCCGCCGGTGTTCTCGGCGACGGTCGTCATGTCACTGCCCGAACGCGTGCGGGTGCAGCTCACGGGCGATGGTCTCGGTGGAGGTCGTCATCCGCGAGCTCTCGAAGAAGTCGGACAGCGGGACCACCACGATGCGGTTCTCACGGATCGCCGGCGTCGTGGACATGATGGGCTGCGCGCGCAGGTAGGCGATCTTGTCCTCCGCGCTGGTGGCGCCGTAGTCGAGTACCACGATCGCCTCGGGCTGACGCTCGCCCAGGATCTCCCATGTGGACGTGAGATAGGGGCGGTCGCCCTCGGAGAAGATGTTGTCCGCGCCCGCGTACTCGCCGATCAGTTGTCCGATGCCCACGCCGCCGATCGTCGTCGGTTCTGATTCGCCGCCGTCGTAGAAGAACGTGGGGGTGCCGGTGACACCCGACGCATCGAGCGTCTCTCGGATCTCCCTCATCTCGCCGGTGATCCGGTCGGTCAGGTCCCGTGCCCCCGGCTCGACGTCGAGGATCCGGCCGAGCTGGGAGAAGTCGGTCTCGAGCATCGACAGGTCGCCGAAGCCTTCTCCGCAGTACTCGGAGAACAGGAAGGTGTGGATCCCCGCGGTCTCGAGGGCGTCGCGGCTGCGGCCTTCCTTGTCGTCGAAGGCGCTGCGCATCCCGGCCACCACGAGGTCCGGCTCGAGGTCCACGATCTGCTCCCAGGTGGGGTACTCCTCCGAGAGGGACGGAATGGCCTCGAACTGCTCGGCGACCTCCGGCAGGACATCGTCCTGCTCGCCGTAGCCCATGCCGACGATCCGGTCGCCGGCCCCCATCTGGATGAGGGTCTCGGTGACGTGGTCATTCATCGAGATGATGCGCCGGGGCGCAGCGGTGTAGGTGGTCTCGCGCTCACAGTTGGTGACGGTCACAGGGTCGGCGAACGACTCGACCGGGCCGCCTTCCGCGAGCGCCTCGCCGCGGGAGCAGCCGGTGAGGGCGACCCCCGCGACGAGGAGGGTGGCGAGCGTGATTCTGGGGTGGCGACGGAACATGATCAGTCCTCGGATCGTGTCGTGCGGTCGACGACACGTGAGACCCGCAGGAGGGTAGGAGTCGACGACGACACCACGTCACCTGACAGGACCCCGGATCGCAGACCTCGGCGATGTACTCGGAGTCGCGAACATCCGGGCAGGTAATCGGGCTCGCGGTCACGAAAGTGGCCACACACCGTTGCGGGTCAGCGCCGGATTCCCACCGGTCTTCCCCTGCTCGTTCCGGATGTCAGCAGTACGCCCTCAGGATAGGCACACCGCGTCCGCGTGCGGTGCAGGTACCCCGGCTCGGCGGAGCCGACCACCCGCGCTTCGTGGCCCGGCTACGCCCGAGGACGGCGCGACGCACGACCACGCCCAGCACGGCCAGCGCGACGGTGCCCACCTGGACGCGGTCGTGCAGGAGGATCGCGCGGCGGATGTCGTCGTCCCGGACCGACCGGCCGTCACCGAGGACCGCCCGGTCCTCCACGCCGTACGGGTACGGCGTGGGCCCGCCAAGCCGGACCCCCAGGGCGCCCGCGCACACGGCTTCGACGACCCCGGCGTTCGGGCTCGGGTGCGCCGGTGCGTCACGGAGCCACGCCCGCAGGGCCCCGGCGGGACTCCCGCCCACGGTCGGGGCGCAGACCACCCCGAGCGCGCCGGCCACCCGGGCCGGCAGGAACCCCAGCACGTCGTCGAACCGCGCCGCGGCGGTGCCGAAGTGGCGGTACCGCTCCGAACGGTGACCCACCATCGCGTCGAGCGTGTTGGCCGCGCGGTGGACGGCGGCGCCGGGCGAACCCGCCACCGCGGCCCAGAACAGCGTCGCCACCGCCGCATCGGAGGTGTTCTCCGCGACGGATTCGACGACAGCCCGCGCGAGATCCTCCGGGCCGAGCGCGGCCGGATCCCGTCCGCACAACCACGGCAACAGGTCCCGGGAACCCGCGTGATCGCCCCGGGCGAGCAGGTCACCCTGCCGCCCCGCGACCGCGAGCAACGAGGACCCGCCCAGGCACGACCACACCACGGCCGCGTCCCACGCCACTGCCGCGACGCGGTTCCGTCCGGCGAGACGTCCGACGCCCGTCACTGCAGCGGCGGTGCCCCCCACGAGGACGCCGGTGAACAGCAGGCCCGCCGCCCGCTGCGCGTTGGGCGTCCGGCCGGGCCGGAGGAGCCGCGACTCCACGGCGAGCGCGACCCGGCCGAAGCCCGCGACGGGGTGGAACCGTCGCGGGTCGCCGACGAGGCGATCGAGGGCGAACCCGGCCGCGATGCCCGCCGCGCGGGCGGCAAGCGCGTACCCGTCACCGCGGCGGCGCGTGCACGACGCGCGGTGCGGGTGGGGGTCAGCGCGCGAGATAGCGGACATGCGCCCCCCGCCCGTCGTGGGTCACCTCGGCCTCCACTCCGTACACCTCCCGGATCAGGTCGGCGGTGAGCACCTCGTGGGGCGCGCCGCCGGTCACGAGTCGCCCACCGGACAATACGATCAGATGGTCGCAGAACGTGGCCGCCAGGGTGAGATCGTGTAGGGCCGCGATCACCGTGGTGTCGGTGGCGCGGACCAGGGCCAGCAGGTCGAGTTGGTGGCGGATGTCGAGGTGGTTGGTCGGTTCGTCGAGGACCAGCACACCGGGTTCCTGGGCCAGGGCCCGCGCGATCTGCACCCGCTGCCGCTCGCCGCCGGACAGGGTCGCGTACCGCTGGTCCAGGCGGTCGCCGAGGCCGGTCGTGGCCGCCGCGCGCCGCACCACCCCGTCGTCCCCGGGACCTGGACCCGACCAGGCCGCGCGATGGGGGATGCGGCCGAGTTCGATGACCTCCCGGACCGTGGGGTTCTGGTCGGTGGTCGCCTCCTGCGCCACCAGTGCCAGGCGCCGGGACAGGCGTTTGCGGGGGAGTGATCGGATGTCCGTGCCGTCGAGGTGCACCGATCCGGTGTCGGGCCGGAGCACGCCCGTCAGGATGCGCAGGAGCGTCGACTTGCCGGATCCGTTCGGCCCCAGCACCCCGACCATTGTGCCGGGGGCGGGAGCTACGGTGACGTCGTCGAGGATGGTCCGGCCGCGCACGGACCACGAGACGCCTCGAGCCTCGAGGGTCGACGGGGCGGCGGTCATCGGCCGTGTCCCCGGCGGAGGAGGAGCCCGACGAAGGCCGGGACGCCGATGAGTGCGGTGGCCACCCCGATCGGCAACTCCTGGGGCGCGATCACGGTGCGGGAGACCGCGTCGATCCACACGACGAACACGGCGCCCATCAGCGCCGCCGTCGGGACGAGGACCCGGTGCCGGCCGCCGACCAGGGCTCGCGCGGCGTGTGGCAGCACCAGACCCACGAAGCCGATCGCCCCGCAGGTGCTCACGATGACGGCCGTGACGAGCGCCGTCACCACCATGAGCACCAGCCGGGTGCGGGCCACGTTGACGCCGAGGGCGGCCGCGGCGTCCTGGCCGAAGGTGAACGCGTCGAGGCTGGAGGTGTGCAGCAGGCACGCCACCAGCCCGAGCAGGACCACGACGCCGCACACCGCCACGTCCGACCAGCGGACGGAGGCCAGCGAGCCGAGCAGCCAGAACAGCACGCCGCGGGTCTGCTCGGCGTCGGCGGCGATGTAGACGACGAACGAGGTCACCGCGGAGAACAGCTGGGTCGCCGCGACCCCCGCCAGCACCACCCGGTCGGGCGTCCCGCCGGACGCGAAGGCCAGGACCAGGACGAAGCCGAACGCGGTGAGCGCCCCGACGAACGCCCCCGTGGTGAGCCCGACCGCGCCCGCGCCGACCCCGAGCACCACCACGAGGACCGCCCCGGTGGATGCGCCCGAGGAGATGCCGAGGATGTACGGGTCGGCCAGGGGGTTGCGCAGCAGCGACTGCAGGATGACGCCGCACAGTGCGAGCCCCGCCCCGGCCAGGGCCGCCATGAGAGTGCGCGGAAGCCGCAGGTTCCAGATGATCCCCTCCTCGATCCGCGTGAGCCCGGAGTCGGCTCCCGTGAGTCGGGCCAGCGCGGACTGGATAACGTCGGCGGCGGTGAGTCCGGACGGGCCGATGGTGATGACGAGCGCCGTCGACACCGCCAGCAGCCCCAGGCCACCGAGCCACAGGGTGACCAGTGCGGACGGTCGCCGCAGAGCCGGCCGCCGGCGCGGTGGCGCCGGGACCACCGGGGCGGTGGTCCTCTCGGGTGCGAGGGTCATCGGGTCAGTTGGCCGGGTCCGGCGCGCCGGCCCCCGGCGTGATGAGGCCCAGCTCGGTGAGCCCCGCCGCGACGGTCTCCACCCCGTAGATCGTGCGCAGCGACGGGTTCATCTCGGCGCCGGTGATGTCGATGAACCGCTTCTCCCGGACCGCCGCCATCTCCCGGGTGACGGGGTTGGACTCGAGGTAGGCGATCTTGGCCTCCGCGGTCTCGGCGGTCTGGCTCTTGCGGGTCAGGTCGCCCACGACGATGACGTCCGGGTCGCGCTCGGCCACGACCTCCCAGCTGATCTGCGGCCACTCCTGGGTGGTGTCGTCGAAGGCGTTCTCCAGGCCCAGGGTGATCGAGATGAGGCCGGGGGCACCGCAGCAGCCGGCCAGGTACGGGGACTCGGAGTTGGCGAACCAGTACATCGCGGAGACACCGCGGGCATCGACGCTCTCGGCGGCCTCATCGAGCCTGCGCTGGAGGTCCGCCACCAGCTCGTCACCGGCCTGCTCCACGTCGAAGATCCGGGCGAGCTCGGTGATCTCGCGGTAGAGCAGGTCCGGGGTGAGCGGGGTCTCGCGGACGCCGTCCCCGGAGTCGGCGACCTTGCCCACGCAGTCGGTGGGGGAGAGGTACGTACCCACGCCGAGTTCGTGGAACTGCTCGCGGGCGGCGACCCCGCCCTCCCCGAGGGTGCTGCCGAAGGAGGCGGTGACGAAGTCCGGTTCCACGTCGAGGACGGCCTCCATCGACGGCGCGTTGTCGGCCAGGCGGGGGACCGACCTGTTCACCTCGGCGAACTCGGGCAGGACCGGGTCTGTCCAGGTGGCGGTGCCGACCATCCGGTCGCCGAGGCCGAGGGCGTACAGGATCTCGGTGGAGCCCTGGTTGAGCGAGACGACCCGTTCGGGCGGGGCGTCGAGCTGGACCTGCTCCCCGCAGTTCTCGATCGGATCGGTGCCCGGGCCGGCGATCGCAGCCGGGTCGTGGGCGGTGCAGGAGGTCAGGGTGAGAAGGGTGACGCCGGCGAGGGCGACCAGGGTGGAAGAACGCATGGGTGTGCTCCGAGGTCGCGGGCCTGGAACGCGAAGCCCGGTGATGACCTGGCGGTTGTCACCGCGAGGGCCAGCCGGTATTCGGACTCGGGATCACCTGGACGGAAGCGCCTTCCCAGACCTCGCGGCCCAGTGGCATAGTGCCCCGCCATCACCCTCACCGCTGCGCGTCAGTTCCGGATTCGCACCGGATTCCCGCGACCGATCGGTCTCGCTGGCGATCACAAGGTAACACGCGCTCCGGGGTCAGTACGCCAGCCCCATCCGCATCGCGCCCACCGCCTCGGACAGCGCCGAGCGCGCGAGCGGGGTGGCCCCGACGGCGTTGACGAACGGGTGGACCAGCGTCTCGTGGCGGCGCAGCGAGACCGGGACACCGGCATCGGCCATCTTCCGGGCGTAGGCCTCGCCCTCGTCGCGCAGCGGGTCGAACCCGCCCGTGGCCACGTGGGCGGGCGGCAGTCCCGAGAAGTCCTCCGCAAGCAGGGGGGAGGCGCGGGGGTCGAGCCGGTCCTCGTCGGACCGGATGTAGGTCTCCTCGTACCAGTCCATGTTGGCCCGGGTGAGGAAGAAGCCGTCGCCGAACAGCTCGTACGAGCGGGTCCGCGCGGACATGTTGGTGGCGGGGACGAACAGCAGTTGGAAGTCCGGCATCTTCTCCCCGGCGTCGCGCGTCTGCTGGCAGACCACCGCCGCCAGGTTGCCGCCGGCGCTGTCACCGCCCACCGCGATGCGCGCCGGGTCCACGCCGAGCTCTTCGGCGTGGTCGCGGACGTACCGGAACGCGGCGATCGCGTCCTCGACCGCGGTGGGGAACCGGAACTCGGGTGCCAGCCGGTAGTCCACGCTGATCACCTTGAGCCGGCCCGTCTCGGCGATGTAGCGGCAGGTCGCGTCGTGCGAGTCGACGCTGCCCAGCACCCATCCGCCGCCGTGGAAGAACACCAGTGCGGGCAGCGTCTCGTCACCGTGGACCGGCGAGTACAGGCGCGCGGGCAGGTCGGCCCGGTCCGGGTCGGTGCCGCCGAGCGGGAGGACGATGTCGGTGACGACGGCGAGGTCGATCTTCTTCCCCGAGACGGTGAACGCCGACCGCTCGACGGCCGAACGTGCCTTCTCGACGGTCAGATCCTCGTATTCGCCCTCGGACGTCATCGAGATGACCCGGAGCCCGGCCTGGAAGTGCGGGTCGAGGACCTGGCCGTCCATCCGTCGCGGGGTCCCGCCCACGAGTCGGAGTAGCGGGCCGGGCAGGAACCCGGCAGCGGTCATGACGGCCTTGGTCAGGCGATCCGGGATCGACGGGGAAAAGTCACGGTGGCCGGACATGGGAGAGCGCATGGCCACATTGTGACGCGGATCCCTGGGATGATCGGGGTAATCGGACGAAGGAGCTGATCATGCGTTCAGAACACGACAGCGTGGTGCGGGTCGAGGGCCTGGTCAAGACCTTCGGCCGCGCCCGGGCCCTGGACGAGTTGGACCTCGACGTGCGCCGCGGGGAGGTCCACGGGTTCCTCGGACCCAACGGGTCGGGTAAATCCACCACCATCCGGATCCTGCTCGGGCTCATGCGCGCCGACTCCGGCCAGGCGACGGTGTTCGGCGGCGACCCGTGGCGCGACGCGGTCGAACTCCACGCCCGGCTCGCCTACGTCCCCGGCGAGGTGACCCTGTGGCCGCGGCTGACGGGCGGCCAGTGCATCGACCTGCTCGGCCGGGCACTCGGGGGACTGGACCCGGGCCGTCGAGACGAGCTGATCGAACGTTTCCGGTTGGACCCGACCAAACGCACACGTGACTACTCCAAGGGCAACCGACAGAAGGTGTCGCTGATCGCCGCGCTGGCCTCCGACGCCGAACTGCTCGTGCTGGACGAGCCCACGTCCGGCCTGGACCCGCTCATGGAGCAGACGTTCCAGGAGTGCGTCCGCGAGGCCGTCGACGGCGGCGCCACCGTGCTGCTGTCCAGCCACATCATGGGCGAGGTCGAGACCCTCGCCGACCGCGTGAGCATCATCCGCGACGGCCGCACCGTCACCTCGGGGACGCTGGCCGACCTGCGGCGTCACACGACGACCGAGGTCCACGCCGTCACCGACGCCGATCCGGGTTCACTCGGGCGCGTGACGGGGGTCGACGGCCTGCGGATCGAGGAGGCCGCCGACGGTCGGTTCGAGGTCCGCTGCCACGTGCCGGCCCCGCAGCTGGGGGAGGTCACCGGCCTCCTTCACGCGGCCGGCATCCACACGCTCACCGCGACCCCGCCCAGCCTGGACGACCTGTTCCTCAACGCCTACTCCGGTGCCGGTGCGGCCACCGGGCGCGAGGAGCGGACAGGGGACCGGCGATGACCTCGCCGTTCGCCGGCACCGGCCTGCTGGCACGCATCGCCCTGCGCACCGGGTGGCGGGCCGCGGCCGCCTGGGTCCTCGGCCTGGCCGCGCTGTACCTCGTCACCGGGCTGTCGATCGCAGCCCTCTACGACACCCCGCAGGAACTCGCCACGTACGGCGCCTCGGTCGGCGAGTCGATGATCATGCTCACCGGCCGGGTGGCCGGGCTCGACACCCTCGGCGGCGTGATGATGAACGAGTACTCGTTCATGGTCGCCTTCGGCATCCCCGTCATGGCGATCGCCCTGACCGCGCGCGCCACCCGCAAGGAGGAGGAGTCCAGACGGTCCGAACTGCTCCTGGCGGGCCGGGTCGGCCGGCTCGCCCCGACGGCGGCCGCCCTCGTCGTCGTCGTCGGGGTCTTCACCGTCCTCGGCCTTGCGCTGTGGGCGGCGACCCTCACCGTCGACCTCGACCGCGCGGGCGCGGCGCTGTACGTGGCCTCCATCGTCGCCGCCGGCTGGGTGTACGCGGCCGGCACCGCCGTCCTCGCGCAGGTGTTCGCCCACAGCCGGACCGTGTGGGCGGCGGCGATGTCCGTGGCCGGACTGACCCTGATCACCCGCGGGATCGGCGACGTCAACCGCAACTGGTTGAGCTGGACCTCGCCGCTGGGCTGGCACGGCCTGACCCGGCCGTTCGGCGAGTCCTCCGTGGTGCCCCTGATCGTCGCCGTCGTCGCCGCGGCCGGGCTCGCCGCGGCCGCACTGTGGCTCGCCGCGCGCCGCGACGTGGGCCAGGGGATGGTCCCGGCCCGGACCGGCCCCGCCACCGCGTCCCGGTGGCGGGCGTCCCGGACCGGGACCGCCGTACACCAGCACCTGGGCGCGCTGACGGGCTGGACGATCGGCGTGGTGGCACTGATGGCCATGTACGGCGCGCTGATGAACGTGGTGGTCGAGACGATGATGTCCAACCCCGACCTCGCCGTGTTCCTCGGCGATTCGGGCACCGTGGTCGATTCCATCGTGCAGATGCTGGTGGCGTTCAGCGGATTCCTCGGGGCCGGGTTCGCGTTGCAGACCCTGACCGGGTTGCGCGGCGAGGAGACCGCCGGGCGACTCGAGATGGAACTGTCCACGGGGCGTTCGCGGTGGTCGTGGCTCGCCGCCCACACCGCGGTCGTCACCGTCGGCACCGTCGTCGTGGTCCTCGCCGGCGCCGCCGCGTTCGGGATCACCGCCGCCGCCGTGCTCGACGACCCGGACCTGGCGGGACGCATCATCGGCGCCGGGGCGTGGTATGTGCCCGCCGCGCTGGTTTTCGGCGCGATCTCGATCGGCCTGTTCGGCGCATCCCCGAGACTGCAGGTCCTGGCCTGGGCGCCGTTCGCCCTCGCCGTCGTCGTCACCCTCATGGGACCCACGCTCCGGCTCGACGAGGACCAGATGCGCCTGTCCCCGTTCGGCGCGGTGGGCACCGCGCCCGTCGGCCCCGTCAACGCGATCGGCGTGGCCGTGCTCCTCACGGTGACGGTCGTGCTGGTCGCCGTGGGGCTGGCCGGCTTTCGGCGTCGCGACGTGCCGCGGACCTGACCGCGGCACCCGACACGACCTGACAGACTGGCTCGCACGGCCGCCACGCCTCACCGGCGCGGCCGTCACGGACACCGGCGCCGCCGGTCGCAGGCGAACCAGGGAGGAACCGATGTCGGACGAGTTCGATCGAGACAGGCTCTCCACCGCGCTGTCGGTGGTCACGGACTGGCCGGTGGGCACCGTCTCGGCCGCGGTGGTCGGCCCCGACGGCGCCCTCGCGGTCCACGGCGACGACACCCGCGTGTACCGCCTGGCCTCGGTGACCAAGCCCCTCGTCGCGGTGGCCGCGCTCCTGGCCGTCGAGGAGGAGGCCATCGGCCTCGATGACCCCGCGGGGCCCGAGGGGTCCACGGTGCGTCACCTGCTCGCCCACTCCTCGGGGCTGGACTTCGCCGACCGCGACAAGGTCCGCGCGGAGCCGGGGGAACGGCGGATCTACTCCTCGGCCGGGTTCGAGGTGCTGGCCGACCACATCGCCGACGCCACCGGGATCGCGTTCGGCGACTACCTCCACGAGGCTGTGTGTCAGCCGCTGGGCATGGAGTCCACCACGCTCGAGGGCTCCGCCGGGCACGGGGCCTCCGCCAGCCTGGCCGACCTCATCGCGTTCGCCCGCGAGCTCGTGGCCCCGCGGCTGCTCGCGACCGAGACCCTCGAGGAGGCCGTGACCGAACAGTTCCGCGGCCTCGACGGGATCGTGCCCGGGTACGGCATGCACAAGCCGTGCCCCTGGGGGCTGGGCTTCGAACTCCGCGACGCCAAGCATCCCCACTGGACCGGGCAGCACAACTCGCCCGCGACCTTCGGGCACTTCGGGCAGTCCGGGACCCTGCTGTGGGTCGAACCGGAGATCTCCACGGCGCTGATCGTGCTCACCGACCGCGACTTCGGCGACTGGGCCAAGCCGCTGTGGCCGGAACTGTCCGACAGGGTGGTCGATGCGGCAACCCGGCGTTCGCGCGAAGAGGACTCGCTCGGCGGGTGAGTCCGCCACCCGCGACACGCCCGCACTCGTGCCGGGCGCGGGAATCACCGTGCTGTAACTTTGCTGAGAGTCGAGAAGTGTCGCTGGTGTAATTCGATCACTTCAGGCACAGTGTTAACTACAAGCAACAGAAGCAACATCATTCACACGATTTCGTGAGGTCGTTGGGGAAGACGTCCCTCAGTGAGTCGGGAGTGAAGTGATGTCTGACCATAACTATCTCGCGGATACGACGACCGGCGTGGTGTTCATCCATGCCGCGCCTACCGCGTTATGCCCTCACGTCGAGTGGGCTCTCGCAGCCACGCTCGACGCCAACTCAGCCATGCGCTGGGAGGACCAGCCGGCCCAGCCGGGCGCTCGCAAAGCGATCGTCGACTGGATCGGCCCGGTCGGCACCGGCGCGCGTCTGGCCGATTCGCTGGCCAAGTGGTCGATGCTGTCCTTCGAAGTGACCGAGGACCCGAGCGACCTCGTCGACGGCGAACGCTTCTCCCACACACCCGAACTCGGGATGTGGCGGGGGCAGACGGGCGCCAGTGGCGACGTAGTGCTCAGCGAGAACCGTCTCCGGCATCTCATGAAGGCCGGCCCCGCCGCCTTCCACGCCTTGGTGGAGGACGAGCTCGGCACCGCCTGGGACCGCGCCCTCGAACCGCTGCGCGGCCACCCGGCCGCCGCCGAGGTCACCTGGCTCTCCCGGGTCGGCTGACCCGCCAGACCTCCGCACTCCCGCGCTCCGGACAGCGCCCGCCCCAGTTCTCGGGGCGGGCGCTGACTCGTGTGCGCGACACGCTGGCGGCACCCTGCACCGGCTGCGGGTGGCCACCGCGTCCTCCCGGGACACGACTGCGCCCCCTCCCGTCAGATCGGGGAGGGGGCGCAGTCGTCGGGTGCGGATCCTGCCGGAGGTGTTCCGGCCGGATTCAGGTCACAGCGGGATGTTCTTGTGCTGGCCGCGGGTGTGCGCGGCCGCGTCCAGCGCCTCGGCGATGCGTCGGCGGGTGTCGGTGGGCTCGATGACCTCGTCGACCACACCGATGGAGACCGCGCGACCCACGCCACCGGCGATGGCCGCGTGCTCATCGGCCAGACGGTCGTGCAGGGCCTCCCGCTCGTCCTCGGGTGCCGCCGCGAGGGTCCGCTTGTGGAGGATGCCGACGGCGGCCTTGGCGCCCATCACCGCGACCTCGGCGTCGGGCCAGGCGAACACGGCGGAGGCGCCGAGAGCACGCGAGTTCATCGCGATGTAGGCACCGCCGTAGATCTTGCGGGTGACGAGCGTGACGCGGGCGACCGAGGCCTCGGCGAACGCGTGCAGCAGCTTGGCGCCGCGGCGCACCACGCCGTCCCACTCCTGCGAGACGCCGGGCAGGTAACCGGGGACGTCCACGATCACGACCAGCGGCACGCCGAAGGCGTTGCAGAGCCGGACGAACCGCGAGGCCTTCTCCGCGGACTCCGAGTTGAGGCAACCGCCCAACCGCAGCGGATTGTTGGCGATGACACCCACGGTGCGGCCGGACATCCGTCCGAAGCCCACCACGATGCTGGGCGCCCACTTGGCCTGCAGCTCCTCGAAGGTGGTGCTGCCATCGAGCTCCGAGGAGTCGAGCAGTCCGTGGACGAGAGGACGGACGTCATACGCGCGCTTCGGTGAGTCGGGGAGCAGGCCCGCAAGATCGGTGTGATCACCCTCGAGGGCACGCGGGTCGAACTCACCCTGCGCGGACAGTAGGGTCACGAGACGACGCGCCCGGTGCAGGGCATCACGCTCGTCGGTCGCGGCAATGTGGCACACCCCCGACTTGCGGTGGTGCACGTCCTGGCCGCCCAGGCCCTCCATGTCGACCTGCTCGCCGGTGACTGAGCGGACCACGTCGGGACCGGTGACGAAGATCTTGCCGGCCGGCGCCATGATGACGACGTCGGTCAGCGCGGGGCCGTAGGCGGCGCCGCCGGCGGCGGGCCCGAGCACGACGGAGATCTGGGGCACGTGGCCCGATGCGCGGACCATGGCCTCGAATACGAGGCCGACCGCGTGCAGCGCCTCGACGCCCTCCGCGAGTCGCGCCCCACCCGAGTGCCAGACGCCGACGACGGGCAGATGCTCGTCGATCGCCACGTCGATGGCGTGCACGATGTGCCGGCACCCGTCCAGGCCCATGGCGCCACCCATGACAGTGGCGTCCGTCGCGTACGCGATGGTGGGTTCGCCGTCGATCAGGCCGCGTGCGGCCATGGCGCCGGAGGCGTCGGGCTCGGTGATGAACTCGAGCGAAGCCGGGTCGAAAAGGTTCTCGAGCCGGACGACGGGATCTCGAGGGTCGATCTGGGTGTTCTGGTCAACAGGGCTGGTGATGGTCATATGTGCAGTCCTTTCCTCGGCGCGCGTCCCTGGGAGGGAGAGCGCGCCTGCGATGGACCCCCGGACTGGCTTGTGGGCGATCGGCGTTCGGATCGGGACCCCCGTCCCGGTCCGGACCTCTCGCCCGGCACCCCGCGGTGAGCGGGGTGATCATTGCTGGGCCCTGTGTGGGGGAGGGGACGCGGGCTCGACGTGGTGCACCGACCGCACCTTCGGCCCTGACTGCGTCCCCGCCCCGGCACACGGGGCCGGATGTCAGCTCTGGTCGAGCTTCTGGATGTAGTCGACCGCATCCTGAACAGTACGCAACTTGGCGAGGTCCTCGTCGGGGATCTCCACCCCGTAGCGGTCCTCGGTCTGCACGGCGATCTCCACCATGGAGAGCGAATCGATGTCGAGATCGTCGACGAAGGACTTCTCCGGGGTCACCTCGGAGGGTTCGATCCCGGTGACCTCCTCGACGATCTCCGCCAGTCCTGCGATGATCTCGGCCTCGGTGCGTGCCATGTGGTGTCCCTTTCTGATGGGTGGTGTCGTGCCCGGCGGGCGCGACGGATGGTCTGGTCGCGATCGCCGGCCGGGGCCGACGATCGGGGGTGGGAGGAGCGGTCAGGCGCCGCTGAGTGCGGGGACCGACTCGAGGGCGAGTTCGAGGTCCTCGGGTGTGGTCACGCCGTACCGGGGAACGTCACGCATCATGCGCTTGGCCAACCCGACGAGTGAGCCGGAGGGCGGCAGCTCGATGAACGCATCGACGCCCAACTTGAGCATCGTCTGCGTACAGAGGTCCCACCGGACGGGATGGGTGATCTGGGAGACGACCCTGTCGAGGGCGTCGCGACCGGAGGTGACGACCATGCCGTCGGCGTTGGAGACCAGCGTCAGCTCCGGGTCGTTGACCTCGATCGTGTCGGCCAGGTCGCGGACCTCGTCGACGGCGGAGGCCATGTGGTGGGTGTGGAACGCCCCGGCGACCTCCAGCCGGCGCAGTCGCGCCCGGCTCGGTGGATTCTGCTCCAGGGCGTCGCAGGCCTCGAGCGGGCCGGCGGCCACGATCTGGCCCGCGCCGTTGCGGTTGGCGGGCTGCAGCCCGGCGGTGTCCAGCGACAGCAGGACATCGGCCTCGACCCCGCCCAGTACCGCGATCATGCCGGTGGGGCGCTCGGCACACGCCCGGGACATCGCGGCACCACGGACGGACGCCAGGCGCAGGGCGTCGGCTTCCGACACCACGCCGGCTATCGCCAGTGCGGCGATCTCGCCGATCGAGTGGCCGGCCACCATCGTGTCGCAGGGCACCTGGCCGCGACGGCGCAACTCGGCGGCACCGAGCAGGGCCGAGGCGACGACGAGTGGCTGGGTCACCGCGGTGTCGGTGATCTCCTGCAGGGTCGCAGTCGTGCCGAGACGCTCGAGGTCGAGTCCGCTCGATGCGGACCACTCGTCGAGACGGTCCGAGGCACCGGGCAACTCGAGCCAGGGCGCGAGCATCCCGGCTTTCTGAGACCCTTGTCCAGGGGCAGTAAGGCAAAGCACGGGTATCAGAGAACACGCCCCGCCGCTCTTAGGATGATGTTCCCCAAGCCAGAAACACAGCCGGGATTTTGTGCGCTTCCCACAAATGACGAGCTGGCTGGTCGTCCATCTCCGGTCGGTTCGGTTTCGTTACACCTTGTTACGGGAGTGATTTATTACGACTCCTGAGTGCTTCGGTCGGCGAACTTCCCGAGGACGAGGGCGATTCTCAGGACAAAAGCGTCCCTCGCGTTAAGTGGGTCGAAATTGGTGATTTGACTCACTCTCTTGAGGCGGTACCGCACGGTGTTGGGATGGACGTACAACTCGCGGGCACACGCCTCGACGTGCCCACCGGAGTCCAGATAGGCCCGGAGGGTGTTCTCCACTGAGGTGTCTGCGCCCCTCAGCGGTGTGACGACCCGGTCGACCAACATCGTCGCCGCGCCCCGGTCGCCGGCGAGGACCCGCTCGGGCAGGAGGTCGATCGCCGCGACCGGTCGGGGGGCGCCGGGCCAGCCACAGACCGCCGCCACGCCGGAGAGCGCCTCGGTCGCGCTGTCCGGGGCCTCGGCGAGGGAGCTCACCGTGTGCCCGACGACGACCGGCGCGTCGGGTGAGAAGGAGTCGAGGACCTCGGCCGGGACGGCGGAGGAGGACTCGAGCTCCCCGGAGAGGATGACGACGAGGCGCGCGCCCTGCACCACGGCCAGTGCGTGGCGGCCGGCCGCGACCGCGGCTTTGTGCGCGGCGGGCACCGACGCCAGTCCGAGTTCCTCACGGGGCCTGCCGACGATCACCGTCGCCGCGGTGGTCGGGTCCCAGTTCAGGGCCGAGGCACCGGAGGCGAGGTCGGCATGACGATCACCGCGGACCACGGCGTCGACCAGCATCGCCTCCATTCGGGTATCCCAGGCTCCCCGGTTCTCCGCGGCGGCGGCGTAGACCGCCGCCGCGGTGAAGCCGAGTTCACGGCCGAACTTGAGCACCGCGGTGATCATGAGTCCGCGTTGGCGCTCGTTGTGGGTGATCCGTGGCATCACCAGCTCGAAGTACTCACACGTCGACCGGACGAGCTGGACCGTCTGCTGCAGGGTCAGCCCCTGGCCGAGCCCCTTGGGGAGCAACTTGAACCCCGCGATGGTGTCCGTGTGCGGGGCCTCGGGGTTGCGCATCCAGGTGACGAAGTCGCGCACCGCGCTCTGGATGATCAGCTGGATCTCGGCCCGCTGGTCGGCGGACAACTCGGCGAAGAACGCCAGATCCTGTTCCAAAGCGCGGACCGCCTCGGTCGACAGGGTCCCCGAGTACCGGGTGATGCGCTTGAGCAGGGCATCGGAGACGGGACGATCGTCCGGCGGCGTCGCGGAGCGCCGCCGGACGGGATGTGCGTCCCTCTCCCCGGTCCCGGGGTCGGCCATGTCTGTCACGCCACTCCGGGGTCCGTCGTCGGCTCGGGGGCGGCCATGACGTCGTCTATCCGGTACAGACGCGCCGCCTCGAGCAGGGTGGTCTTGTCGATGGTCCCCTCGCGGGCCAGGCCCGCGAGGACGGCCACGACGATCGACTCGGCGTCCGTGTTGAAGAAGCGGCGGGCCGCGGGCCGGGTGTCGGAGAACCCGAAGCCGTCACATCCGAGGACGGTGAAGTCCCCGGGGACCCAGGCCCGGATCTGGTCCGGAACCGCCTTCTGGAAGTCGCTCACCGCGACCTTCGGCCCCTCGGCCGACGCCAGTGCCGCGGTGACGAACGGGATGCGCGGCTGCTGATCGGGGTGGCGGAGCTCGTGGCGTTCGCACTCGAAGCCGTCACGGGCGAGCTCCGTCCACGAGGTCGCCGACCACAGGTCGGCCGCGACGTCCCACTTGTCGGCGAGCATCTTCTGCGCCTCGACCGCCGCATACATCGCCACGCCGGACGCGAGGATGGAGGCCTTGTGGCTCCCGGCCTCCGCCGCGCGGAAGCGGTACAGACCGCGCAGGAGGGCGTCGACGTCCATGTCCTCGGGCTCGGCCGGCTGCGGGACGGGCTCGTTGTACAGGGTGATGTAGTACGACACGTTGCGGTCGATGCCGTCGGTCTCGGTCTCGTGGGCCGCGCCAGGGCCGTACATGCGCTCGATGCCCGCGCGCATGATGTGGGCGACCTCGTACGCCCACGCCGGGTCGTAGGAGATGATCCCCGGGTTGGTCGCGGCCAACAGCGGGGAGTGGCCGTCCATGTGCTGCAGGCCCTCGCCGGTGAGCGTCGTGCGGCCGGCGGTGGCGCCCAGCAGGAACCCCCGGGCGAGCTGGTCGGCGGCGGCCCAGATGCCGTCGCCGGTGCGCTGGAACCCGAACATGGAATAGAAGATGTACAGAGGGATCATCGGCTGGCCGTGGGTCGCGTACGCGGTCCCGGCGGCGGTGAACTCGGCGACGGACCCCGCCTCGCTGATGCCCTCGTGCATAATCTGGCCGTCCTTGGCCTCCTTGTAGCTCAGCATGAGGTCGTGGTCCACCGAGGTGTAGTTCTGTCCGTGCGGGTTGTAGATCTTCAGGGTGGGGAACCACGAGTCCATGCCGAAGGTGCGGGCCTCGTCGGGGATGATCGGCACGAAACGGTCGCGCAGGGACTCGTCGCGCATGAGCTCCTTGGCCGTCCGCACGAGCGCCATGGTGGTGGCGACGGCCTGCTTACCCGACCCCTTGCGGAGTGACTTCAGGGCGTCGATGCCCGGCACGGCCAGGGGTGTGAAGGTCTGGCGCCGCTCGGGGACGTGCCCGCCGAGGGCGGACCTGCGGTCCAGCATGTAGCGGATCTCCGGCGAGTTCGGCCCCGGGTTGTAGTAGGGCGGCTGGGTCGGATCGGCCTCCAGCTCCTCGTCGGTGATGGGGATCTGCTGCTTGTCGCGGAACAGTTTGAGGTCGTCGAGCGTCAACTTCTTCATCTGGTGGGTCGCGTTGCGTCCCTCGAAGTTCTGGCCCAGCCCGAAGCCCTTGATGGTGTGGGCCAGGATGACCGTCGGTCGGCCGGTGTGCTCGAGCGACGCCTTGTACGCGGCGTGGATCTTGCGGTAGTCGTGCCCGCCGCGGCGCAGCGCCCAGATCTCGTCGTCCGTCATGTCCTCGACGAGCTTGGCGGTGCGAGGGTCGCGTCCGAAGAAGTGCTCGCGGATCCAGGCGCCGTCGTTGGCGCGGAAGGTCTGGTAGTCGCCGTCGGAGACCGAGTTCATCAGCGAGACGAGCGCGCCCTCGGTGTCCTTGTCGAACAGGGCGTCCCATTCGCGACCCCAGACCACCTTGATGACGTTCCAGCCGGCGCCGCTGAAGTACGACTCCAGCTCCTGGACGATCTGGCCGTTCCCGCGGACCGGCCCGTCGAGACGCTGGAGGTTGCAGTTGATGACGAAGGTGAGGTTGTCGAGGGCGTCGTTCGCGGCGATCTGCAGCGCGCCGCGCGACTCGACCTCGTCCATCTCACCGTCACCCAGGAACGCCCACACATGCTGCTGCGACGTGTCCTTGATACCGCGGTTGTGGAGGTAGCGGTTGAACCGTGCCTGGTAGATGGCGTTGATCGGCCCCAGACCCATCGAGACCGTGGGGAACTCCCAGAACTCGGGCAGCGAACGGGGGTGGGGGTAGGAGGGGAGTGAACGCCCCGGATGGCTCTTCTCCTGCCGGAACCCGTCGAGGTCCTGCTCCCGCAACCGGCCCTCGAGGTAGGCCCGGGCGTACATGCCCGGGGAGGCGTGGCCCTGGAAGTAGATGTGGTCGCCGCCGCCGGGATGGTCCTTGCCGCGGAAGAAATGGTTGTACCCCACCTCGTAGAGCGGGGCCGCCCCGGCGTAGGTGGAGATGTGACCGCCCACGCCGATCCCGGGCCGCTGGGCGCGGTGGACCATGATGGCGGCGTTCCACCGGATCCATCGACGGTAGGTCCGCTCCACCGCCTCGTCGCCGGGGAACTCCGGCTCAAGGCTCGTGGGGATGGTGTTGACATAGTCGGTGGACGTGAGGGCGGGCAGCGGAACACGCTGCTTGGAGGCCCGCTCGAGGAGACGCAGCATGAGGTAACGGGCGCGCTCGGGCCCGGCCTCGGCGAGCAGGCCGTCGAGCGAGTCCATCCACTCCTGGGTCTCCTCGGGGTCGGAGTCCGCCAGGTAGGAGGCGACCCCTTCCCGGAGAATCGGCACGTTGGTGGGTGCGGTCCCGTCCCGTGGGCCTTCGTTTCCGCTCATGCGTATCGTCCTCACTTCTGTGATTCGTACCGTGGACGCCCGGTGGGGCCACCACATGTCGTGGTACATCGTCGGGCCCGGGCCGCGGCCCGCAGGTGTGGGCGGATCGCGTCGGGCTCGGGGCGGGCCACCGTAGGCCCACCGGTTCCGATTGTGCCCCAAAGCGTGACGCGCGACACCGTCGCCTGAGCCGACACACCGACAAATGGGCGGTAGTCGTTTCCCCGGCGGGTGTGCGCGGGTAGTGTTCCTGGTCAGCGAAAGACCCGAGAAGTAGCACGACGGAGTAGAGGGAGGAACACCACGGTGGTCGCCGCGGCGAACCAGCAGGACGGAGCGGACCAGGTAGCTGGTCAGCTCGAACTGACGGAGGGCATGCTCGTTCAGGAGGTCGGATGGGATTCCGACTGTGACGAGTCGATCAGCGAGGCCGTCGAGGACGCCGTCGGATCAGAGCTGCTGGAAGAGGACACCGATGAGGTGGTCGACGCGGTGTTGCTCTGGTGGAGGGACGGTGACGGCGATCTGGTCGACCGACTCATGGACGTCATGACGCCCCTGGCGGACGACGGTTCGGTGTGGGTCCTCACCCCCAAGACGGGGCTCGACGGGCATGTGGTGCCCGCTGTGATCGCGGAGTCCGCCCAGACCGCGGGAATGCTGCAGACGCGCACCGCCGCACTCGGGGACTGGGCCGGCAGCCGGCTCGCCCTGCGGAAGAACAGCATGCCGCGCAAGTGATCGCGGCACCCCGGACCTCTCGTGCGCCCCGGGGTGGGGCGCGGTTCCGGGTGGGTTAATCTGACCGCACCGGCGCGATCGACGCGTCGGTGCGCACGCGCGCGTAGCTCAGCGGTTAGAGCTCTGGTCTTACACACCAGCGGTCGGGGGTTCGATTCCCTCCGCGCGCACCGATGAAGACCGACCGATGACGACCGACCGCACCCGGTGCCGAGGGCTCGGCGTAGGTGGTCAGGTCCGGAGGCGGTCCGCTCGGCGGAAAGCCCTGCGCTGCTCGGCGTCGTTGCGATCGCCGTAACGGGCCCGCATCGCGCGGTCACGGGCGGACGCCTCGTCGAGCTCGGGGGTGCCCCGGTCGCCGCCGCCCGAGTCACCGCCCGCCGTGTCACCGCCCGTCGTGTCGCCTCCAGCGGCGCCGCCGCTGTCGCGGCCGAGGTCGTCGGTGTCGCCACCCCGGGCGTCGACCCCCGCGGTGGGCGTGGCGTCGTCATCTCGTGTCCCGGCCCCCTGGTCGGCGTCGGCGGCCGCGACCTCGGCGTCGCGACGCCGGGCCCGGATCTCCGCCCAGGCGAAGTAGATGAGCGCGGCCGGGGCGAGCACGCCGAAGGCCAGCCACTGCAGTCCGTAGGACAGGTACGGGCCGTTCTCGATGCCGGGGATCGGGGCGGGGGAGAGCGATCCTGGCTGGCCCCCGGCCAGCTGCAGGTAGCCCTCCGACACGAGGTCGTGTCCGAGGGTGTCGCCGATGACGACCGGGTCCACCACGCGCACGGCGGGCAGTCCGGCCATCGGGACGGGCTCGGCCTCGCCCGGCTCGGTGACCCGCAGCCGGGCGGTGATCTCGACCTCGCCGCCGGGGGCGGCGGGATAGTCCGGTACCGCGTTGTTCTCCCCGACGAGCACGTATCCGCGGTTGACCAGCATGTCCGCGCCGTCCACGGGGTCGAACACCGTGAGAACCTGGTAGACCAGCTCGCCGTCCACCGACCGGAGTCGCAGCAGTGCCTCGGAGTCCGGTCGCCACTCCCCGGTGAGGGTGACCAGGCGCCATTCGCGCTCGGCGTAGGCCTGCGGGCCGTCCACCACCTGCGCCAGCGGCGCGGGTTCGGCCTCGACGGATTCGGCCAGGCGGGCGTTGCGGGCGTCGAGATCGTCGCTCTTGTCCAGCTGCCACGGGGCGAGCAGCGCGAAGCACGCCCAGGCGAACAGGGCCGCGGCGAGGACGCCGATCACCCATCCCGGGGTCAGGAAACGCCGCAGTATCCGCATGCTCCCAGGGTATCCGTCCCGGCGCGGCGGGTCCCGGGGCAGGTGTGCCCGCTACCCCGTGAGCTCGCGCACCTCGGCGACCAGCCCGGGCAGGGCCGCGGTGATCTGCAGGCGGGTGCGGGTGAAGCCGCTGTCGTCTCCGTAGTAGGGGTCGGCCACGTCCGCGCCGTCGGCGCCGTGCTCGTGTGCGCGGGGGTCGTACGACCGCAGCAGCCGGATCCGGGCCGGGTCGACCCCTGCCCGGTGCAGGTGGTCGCGGTGGCCGGTGTCGAGGGCCACCACCAGGTCGGCGTCGTGGTCGCCGGGGGACAGCTGCGAGGCCACGTGCCCGGTGTCGTAGCCGTGGGCTGCGAGCTCTGCCGCGGCGCGCGCGTCCATGCCGTTGCCGACGTGCCAGTCGCCGGTGCCGACGCTGGAGACGGTCACCCGGTCGCCGAGCCCGGCGTCGTGGAACGCCCGGCGGGCCATGACCTCGGCCATGGGGGAGCGGCAGATGTTCCCGGTGCAGACGAACACCACCCGCACCCGCGACTCACCACCCACGGATGATCTCCTCGAGCGCCGCGGTGTCGACGGCCGACCAGTGGGCGCGGTCCCACTCCTCGGGCCGCCCGTAGCCCCAGCGCACGATCGCGGTCGGGACGCCGTAGCGGGCGGCGCCCTCGATGTCGTGTTCGCGGTCGCCGATCATGAGTACCTGCCCGGTCCCGCCGCCGTCGACGGGCGTGGGGTCGACGCCCATCGCGGAGAGCGAGTGCGCGATGACGTCGGCCTTGGCCATCCGGCCGACGGAGATGTCCGCCCCACCGATGAACTCGAAGGGGGCGGCCAGGTCGAAGTGCCCGAGGATCCGGCGCGCGGCGACCTGGTCCTTGCTCGTGGCGACCGCCATCCGGTAACCGTCGACGGCGAGTCGGTCGAGCAGCGCGTCCATCCCCGTGAAGACGGCGTTCTCCAGCCACCCCACCTCGTCGTAGCGCTCCCGGTAGGCGGCCACGGCCCGGTCCAGGTCGGACCCGGCGAGGCCGAGCGAGGTCAACGTGTCGACCATGGGCGGGCCGGCGATGGAACGGATGTCGCGGGTGTCGTCCCAGCGCGTGCCCACCACGCCGAGCGCGTGGTGGAGGGACTTGGCGATGCCGTCGAGGGAGTCGGTGATGGTGCCGTCGAGGTCCACCAGGAGGATCGGGCGGTCGGTCATGCCGCCATCCTCCCAGAGTCCGCCGGGCGGGCCCCTCCGCCCGTCCGGCGCCGCGCGGCGCGCGCGGTCGTCCTACGCTTCCGGGAATGAGTGAACAACCCGGAGAGGGCCCCGACCAGGCGTCGTGGGCGGCGCTGCGACACCACGGTGACGCCGAGCTGGTCCCCGGCGCCCTGGACTTCGCCGTCAACGTGCGCGGGTCCGGGCCGCCGGGCTGGCTCCGCGACAGGTTGGCGGCCCGCCTCGCCGACCTGGGGGGATATCCGGGGGTCGACGACGACGACGCCGCGGTGGCCGCCGTGGCCGCCCGTCACGGGGTCGGACGCGACCGCGTCCTGCTGCTGGGCGGCGCCTCGGAGGGGTTCCACCTGCTCGCCGCGCACGCGGCCCGGAACCTGCTGCGAGCGGCGGTGGTGCACCCGTCCTTCACCGAACCGGAGCTCGAGCTGCGACGGGCCGGCGTTCCGGTGGAGCGGGTCCTCCTGCCGGTTCCGTTCGACCTCGATCCCGGCCTCGTCCCCGAGGAGGCGGACCTCGTCGTCGTCGGCAATCCCACCAACCCCACCTCGGTGGTGCACCCCCGGTCCGCCGTGGCGGCGCTGTCCCGGCCCGGACGGGTGACGGTCGTCGACGAGGCGTTCTGCGACATCCTCCCGGACGAGGCGGCCCACACCCTGGCCGGCGCCGACCTGCCGGGCCTCGTGGTGCTGCGGTCGTTGACCAAGACGTGGGCGCTGGCCGGCCTGCGAGTGGGGTACGCCGTCGGGGACCCGTCGGTGTTGGCCGATCTGGCCGCGCACCGGCCGCACTGGCCCCTGGGCACCCTCCAGCTGGAGGCCGTCCGGGCATGCGTCGGTCCGGAGGCGGACCCGGAGCTCGACGCCGCGCGGGTGCAGGTCGCGGCCGAGCGGGATGAGATGGTCCGCGCACTCGGCGCCGCGGGGATCGAGGTGGTGGTGCCGCCGGCCGCGCCGTTCGTCCTGGTCCGCACCCCGGCCGGGATCGATCCGGTCGCGTTCCGAACCGGGCTCGTGCGCCGGGGGATCGTCACCCGTCGCTGCGACACGTTCCCCGGCCTCGATGCCACCTACCTGCGACTGGCCGTGCGGCCGGGCACGATGGTGGACGAACTCGTCGGAGCCTGGCACGGACAGATGGCGGCACGGGCAGATCGCGGCACGGACTGATCGCGGCGCGGCGGGTGAACAGGAAGGGGAGCGACCATGACCACCGGCAGGCCCACCCTGGCCGACGTGATCGACCTGTTGGAGCACGCCTACCCGCCGCGGCTGGCCGAATCGTGGGACCGCGTGGGACTGGTCGCCGGTGACCCGGCGGTCGAGGTGGAGCGGGTCGTGGTGGCGGTGGACGCCACCGACGCAGTGGTCGACCACGCGCTCGCCGAGGGCGCCGACCTGCTACTGGTCCACCACCCGCCGCTGATGCGCGGCGTGCACTCCGTGGCCGCCGACACCCCCAAGGGTCGATTGCTCCACCGGCTCATCGCGGGCGGCTGTGCGCTGTACTCCGCACACACCAACGCCGATTCCGCCCGACCCGGCGTCAACGACGCCCTCGCCGACGCGCTCGGTCTGACCCCCGGCCGCCCCCTGGCCCCCACCGGCGACGGAACAGTCGACCGGTGGGTGGTGACCGTGCCCGACGACGACCTCGACGACCTGCTGAACGCGGTCTTCGCCGCCGGCGCCGGGCGGATGAGCGGCTACACCGAGTGCTCGTTCTCCGTCCGGGGCACGGGCCGGTTCCGCCCCGGCGACGGCACCGACCCGACCATCGGCAGCATCGGGGAGCCCGAGCAGGTCTCCGAGACCCGGGTGGAGTTCGTCGCGCCGCCGGAACTGCGGTCCGCGGTGCGGCGCGCCGTCCTGGCCGGGCACCCGTACGAGGTGCCCGCGATGGACGTGTTCGTCAACCACGCCGGACCCGGACCCGGATTCGAGGACACCGGGCTCGGGCGGATCTGCGAACTCGACGCACCGATGACTCTGGCGCGGTTCACCGAGCTCGTGGCCGAGCGCCTGCCCACCACCGAGTGGGGGGTCCGCGCCGCGGGCGATCCCGACGCCGAGATCCGGCGCGTCGCGCTGTGCGGCGGGTCCGGAGATTCCCTGCTGGGCGCGGCCCGCGCCGCGGGCGCCGACGTCTACCTCACCGGGGACCTGCGCCACCACGTCGTGGACGAGCACCTTCGTGAGGGCGGGCCGATGCTCGTGGACGCCGCGCACTGGGCGCTGGAGTTCCCGTGGTGCGCACAGGCCGCGGCCCTGCTCGAGGAGGGGGCGGATCTCACCGCGACGGTCTGCGAGCAGCGGACCGACCCCTGGACGGTGGCCGCCGGGGGAGCGCGCGGGCAGCGGTAGTCTTGGCAACCATGAAGGCCGATCCCCACGACCAGCGTCGACTCGTCGACATCGCCGACCTCGACCTGCGACTGGCGAGTCTCGAGCACCGGCGGTCGCAGCTACCCGAGCAGACGACCCTGGACGAGCTGGAGGCCGAGCGGCGGGCCGCCACCGAGTCCGTCGCCCGTGCCCGGATCCACCTCGAGGATCTCGACCGCGCCCTCACCAAGCTGCGCTCCGATCTGGAGGCCGTGCGCCGGCGCCGGGCCGCCGACTCCGACCTGCTGGCCAAGGGCGGCCTGTCCGAGCGGCAGGCCACCGAACTGGACTACGAGCTGCGTTCGCTGGCCCGTCGCCAGGAGGCCCTCGAGGGCGAGCTGGGCGAGCTGGGCGAACGCCACGAGGCCATGGAGGCCGACGTCCGCCACTCCGGGGCGATCGTCACCGACCTGGACGCGCGGATCGGGATGGCCGCGACGCTGCGGGACACCGCTCTCGCCGAGCTCGAGGACGCGGTGACCGAGACGATGGCCGAGCGGGCCCGCGACGCGGAGACCGTTCCCGCCGACCTCCTCGATCACTACACCCGTAGCGCCGCGGAGGCGGGTCGGGGCGCGGCGATCCTCAACGGGGGCCGCTGCTCGGCCTGCGCCATGGACCTCGACCGGAGCACCGTCTCGGCGTTCCGCTCCGCCCCCGCGGACGAGGTCCTGAATTGCCCCGAGTGCGGCGTGATTGTCGTCCGCACCGACAACTCGTGAGCGGCGGACCGGGCTCCGGCGGCGGGCCGGGTTCGACCGGCGGACCGGGTTCCACCGGCGGACCGGGCTGGACCGGCGCCACCGGGCGCCCCACCCGGATCGTCCTGGCCCGTCACGGCCAGACCCCGCTGTCGGTGGACCGGCGCTATTCCGGTCAGGGCGACCCCGAGCTCACCGAGTTGGGCGTCACCCAGGCCGAGCGCACCGCAGCCCGGCTCGCGGCACTGCCGGATCTCGCCGCGGTGGTCTCCTCCCCGCTGCGCCGGTGCCTGGGCACCGCCGAGCGGGCCGCCGACGCCACCGGCGTGCCCCTCGTGGTGGACGAGGACCTCATCGAGACCGACTTCGGGGGGTGGGAGGGGCTCACCTTCCGGGAGGCCGCCGAGCGGGATCCAGACCTCCACTCGCAATGGCTGAGCGACACCGCCACCGCGCCCCCGGGCGGCGAGAGCTTCGCCGTGGTGCGGGCGCGCGTCGAGCGGGGACTGCGGCGCATCGTCGCCGACCGCCCCGGCGGCGTGGTCGCCGTCGTCAGCCACGTCACCCCCATCAAACTGGCGATCCGGGCGGGCCTGGGCGCCGGTGACGAGCTGCTGTTCCGGCTGCACCTGGACCTCGCCTCCGTCTCCGACGTGCGTTTCTACTCCGACGGGCCGACCTCGGTGCACCTGGTCAACGACACCTCCCACCTCGTCTGAGCCCGCACCCCGACCGGCCCGCGCGGGCGACTAGACTCCCTGGGGCGAACGAGTCGGCCGGACGGCCGCGGACAGGGGAACCGGCGCTATCGGTGGCCAGGCCCCGGCCCGAGGAAAGTCCGGACTCCACAGAGCAGGGCGGTTGCTAACGGCAACCCGGGGTGACCCGCGGGACAGTGCCACAGAAAACAGACCGCCGCGCCTGCGGGCGCGGTAAGGGTGAAACGGTGCGGTAAGAGCGCACCAGCGCCCCGGGTGACCGGGGCGGCTTGGTAAACCCCGCCCGGAGCAAGGTCGAAGGTCGCACCGCTCGCGGTGCGGCTGCGCGGATGGTGTGCAGCGATGCACGGGAGGGCTGCTCGCCCGAGTCCGCGGGTGGACCGCTCGAGGTACCCGGTGACGGAGTGCCCAGATGGATGGTCGTCGCCCTCCGCCCGCGGAGGGCACAGGATCCGGCTTACAGGCCGGCTCGTTCGCCCCATCCCTGATCGACGATTGACCTGCAAGAACTGGCAGATCCCGGCGTTCCCATCGGTCCTCGGATTCACGTGATTCACCCGGCTGCGGGAGCTGGTGCGGGACCAGTGCGGGACCGAGGGCCGCGTGTCCGACCCCGGCGCTACTCTCCGCTCATGCTCTGGACCGAGGACGCGCCCAGCCATTGCCCGTACGGGCATGAGCTCGGGCCAGACCGGGTCCTCGTCGGCTGGGATGCCGGCCGTACCGGCAGTCTCGACCGCGGCCGGCGCATCTTCATTTGCCGCCAATGCGACACGGTCATGCCATGGAAGACACGTAGTCGACTCGAGTGACTGTGAAATGCAGGAAGCCGCCCCCACCAGTTAGGCGGGGGCGGCTAAATGCCCGGGGTGAGGCGGTTCGGCCTCACAGGTCGGGACTGATCTCAGGTGGCGGGGTCTCGATGTCCTCCGGGTCGACGTGTAGCTGCAGTTGCCGGACGATCCTGCGGATGTAGGCGATCGCCGCCTTGTACTTCGCTTCCACGAGGTTCAAGCGTTCCTCGAGGCGGTCGATTCGGCGGTCCCGCTCGGCGAGCTGCTGCTCGGTGCGTTCGTCCTGCTCCTTGAGCTGGCGCTCAGTCCACTCGCGTTGTTCGGCCATGAACGCCGCCCAGTCCGCAGTCCTCGCCTGTGAAGCCGCGGATTCGTTCGCTTCTTGGCCGGTCTTGCGGGTGAAACGGGCGGTGATCCATGTGCCGATTACCAGGGTCAGGGCGCCACCCAAGGTGACGACCGCTTCCCCCCACGTCACCCGTCGCCCCTCTGGTTGAAGATCACCGGCTCCCGTTGCGGGCCGACAGTGTCGGCGAGGGCTGCGACGATGATCGTCAACCCGGCCACGTTCAGGATCAGAGCGCCGGTCACCCAGCCTCGCGAAGCGTCACCGATCAAGCTGGCCGTCATGTACGACAGGCCCCAGATCCCCCACAGCATCGACACGAACGCCAGGGCGTACCGGGCGATGACCCTGTGCCAGATCCCGGCGAGGACGGTCACACCGGCGACGATCCACACGACCGCCCACACGTGCAGCGGCACCAGGGCGTCGATGAAGTGGGTCAGCCCGCCCGTGGAGGGCTGGTCGACGTACGCCACGCCGCGGGCGATCGCTCCGGCCGAGACGATCGCCAGAGCCGCAACCCGCAGCTTGGGATGGAGCGGCTCAAACGCCCGCATCACTCGACCAGCCGGTGCTCGCCGACGTAGGACTCGGGCAGCCACGGCGCCTGGTCCGGGACGTACTCGATCGTCCCGGTCGGCGTGTGGCCGGTGAGTTCGACGGCCTGGCCCTCGACGGTCTCGCGCAGACGGCGGAGCTCGTCGAGGATGACGGGGATGTTCTCACGGCCGATCGCGGCCCACTCGAGGACCTCGGGCCCGTGGCCGCGGTCGGCCGGGGTGATGTTGCGGACGGCGGTGACGCCGCCGCCGACGGCCAGGACGCCGTCGACGACAGGGAGGATTGCGTCGACGAGCTCCTGGGTGATTACGCCCCAGGCAGCGAGGATCGCGCCGACTGCGGCGACGCCGATGTACAGGGAGATGCGGACGCGGGAGTCGAGGTGCTTGGCGGTCATGTCGATCAGCCCTTCAGCTTCGGGTTGCGGGCCCCGGCCGGGAGTTCCGGCAGGGTGTCGGTCATGCGGGGCACGCCGAGCTGTGCACCCACGGCGGCGATGGAGTCGATGAACGAACGGTGCCCGGTCTGGGCCCAGCCGGGGACCTTGCCGAACCCGGCGTCGTCGGCGTCCATGCCCATCTGCACGGCCAGGCGCTTGACGTCGTGCCCGATGGGTCCGCAGTACGCGGCGATCTCCTCGCGCACGATGCGCCTGAGGTCTGCTTCGGTTGCCATTGCCAACCAGTCCTTTCCTTGGCCGGCGGTGCCGGTCATGTGTTCGGTGACGTAGCGCAGGAACACGTCCCACGGGAAGTTCTTGCCAGGGTCGGTGTGGTCTGATTCGCGGAACGCGACGCTGATGTCGCCGTGGGTGCAGAAGCCGCGGACGCGCCGGCCCTGGACCTCAGGCACAGACAGGCGGCGCACCTCGTGGCCATGGTTGCGGCACCACTGCGCGCAGATGCGGGCCGCCTCACGCAGCTGGGCGTCGTGCTTGAGCCAGGTCTCGCGCGAGTCTGCGGCGTAGGCGAGGAACGACAGGTGGAAACCGAGCCTGTCCCCGGTGGGCAGGGACGCGCACGGGGTGTAGTTGTCATCGTTCGCGCGCAGACTCTTGCCGTCGGCGGAGACCAGGACGTTGTACGAGCCGGTCCCGCTGGTCTGCTGGTAGTTCGCCCGGTTCCGCAGTGCCTTCTCGCCGGACTCGCGGGGGCACTCGTAGGTGTGGATCGCGATCAGGGGGACGGTCCCCGGGTCGCGCGGCCCGCGGTCGATGTTGGTGAGCTGGGTGTAGGTGGTGGACGGTTGCACGGGCGGTCCCTTCGACGGGGGCGGCTGCACGGGAGGGGTTGGGCTTTCGGGCCAGGACGCGTCTCGGAGCCAGGTTTCGGGGTCGATGCGTCGGCCTCCGTGGCCGTACTCCCAGACGGTGAGGTGCAGGTGCGGGCCCGTGCTCTGGCCGTTGCTTCCGACATAGCCGATGAGCTGTCCCGCTTTGACCCGGTCGCCGAGTTTGAGTCCGGTCGCGAAGGAGTTCCACATGTGCCCGTACTCGGAGCAGCCGCCGCCCTCGCTGGCCGGGTGGTCGATGACGATCCACTGCCCGTACCCACTGGCGGGGCCGATGTACTGGACGGTGCCGCCCGCGCACGCGTAGAACGGGGTGCCGTCCCTTGCCGCGAAGTCGGTGCCCGAGTGGTTCTCGGCGCGGCCGGTCACCGGGTTGGTGCGGCCGGCGAACCGTGAACTGATGGTGTAGGTGCCCTTTTTGAGGGGCCAGAACCGTGGCATTGGGGTCTCCTAGATAATCTGTCGGCGGTCGCCGCAGCGGCAGCGCAGGACGGTGCCGACCGGGGCGTCGTAGGGGCGGCCGACTGTGAGCAGGTGGCCGCGAGCGGCGTGCCACAGGGTCCAGACGATGTGAATCACGAGTCCCTCACCCGCCACGCGACGGAGTCGGCCAGACGGTGGGCGAGGGATCGGGTGTCTCCGGGGGTGGGGAAGTAGACGGTGTACGCCCTCGTGTGCCCCGACCCGAGGTAAGACTGAGCCTCACGGATGGACCGGTCGATACGGGGACCGAGACCGACGAACCACTCATGGAACGGCAAGCCGAGGAACGGAACGAGCTGCAGCCGGCCGCGGGCGGCCTTGGCGACGAACGCCCGGAACAGACCGCCCGGCACCGCATCGGTGGACCCGGTCAGGTACCGCAGGAGGGAGTCCGGCGCGGCCCGGCAGATCGGGTCGCCGGGATGTCCGCACCAGAACGTCCGGTCGGGGACAGGTCCGGGCGCCTGCCCCATGATCCCGAAGCCGGGCCCGTCGGGGACGCCGTCCTGCTGGCGCGACGCGGGCTGCCACGGATCAGCCAACTGGGCGATCGCCGCCACCCGTTCCGCCAGTCCAGGATGCCGCTCCAGGAGCTCGCGGGCGGGACGGCACCCGGCGGAGAACCCGACGAGGATGAACTGCCCGTCGTGGCGCCACATGTAGTCGACGGCCCACCGGATCGCCTCGGAAGTGGCGACTGGCCACGGGGTGGTGCCGCCGACCCCCATCAGGGAGGCCGGCCACGGTACCCACTGCACCGCAGCGCCGGTCTTCCATCTGAGACGCTCGACGACGGCGTCGACCACCTTGCTGGTGCGCCCGGCGGTGCCGGCGCCGTCGAACACGAGGACCGTGAGTGTAGACATGGTGGCCTCCTGCGGAAATAGGGAAGGCCCCCGTCGGATGGCGGGGGCCGGTGGTGCGTGGGTGTGGCTAGGCGGGCTCGTACATCAGGTCGAACACCTCGACCGGGCAGATCAGCAGTTCCCCGCTGTGGGCGCGCAGGAGCCAGTCGCAGGGGCGGGCGGTGGTGGTGCCGCCCGACGGCGGGATCTCCAGGACGCCGGCGGGATCGCACTGGCCGGGCGGGTGCACCTCGTGGCCGCTGAACTCGCCGACCTCCGCGCAGTTGACGCCGGGCTGGTACTGCACCGCCTCGAAGGCGGGGCGGCGCTGGTGGACCGTGATCGGCATGATGCCTCCTAGTTGGGGAGCGGGCGGTCGGCGATCGCGTGGCCGGCGAGCTCGTCGACGAGCATCCCGAGGAAGTGCACGAACGCCTCCTCGGCGTCGGCCATGTCGTCGTCGCCGTCGGGGATGGGCAGGCCGCGCCGCACGAAGGTGTCGATCGCGGCGTGGCCGGCCTCGTGGACGAGGATCGCCAGCTGCGGCGGTCCGCCGAAGTAGAACGTCCCGTCGTGCTGCCCGGCCGGGTCGGGGAAGAACGCCGAGTGCGGGGTATCGACCTCGGCGCCCGGGTGGTCGGCGAGGATCGCCGCGGCCGTGGCGCCCGGGCCAGGGCAGATGACCACCTCGTAGACCGTCGAGTCCGGCAGGGTGCCGGCATCGGCCTGCGGCCACGAGGTGGCCATCTGGAATCGCCGCACGATCGCTCCTCTCAGCCGCCCATAATCGGCGGTTGAGGGATGCGGTGTCAGAGGATGCGGCAGCCAGGAAGTTCGGCGCTCGGCAGGAAATGCAACAGTCCCGACTCGCACCAACGAGTCGGGACCGGACACCAGGGCCGAAGGCGCTGGATGCAATTTCTCAGGTTGCCCCTGCAGTTTATCACCAGGAGTGGCCCCTAATCGGCGGTTGAGGGATGCGGTGTCAGAGGATGCGGCAGCCAGGAAGTTCGGCGCTCGGCAGGAAATGCAACAGTCCCGACTCGCACCAACGAGTCGGGACCGGACACCAGGGCCGAAGGCGCTGGATGCAATTTCTCAGGTTGCCCCTGCAGTTTATCACCAGGAGTGGCCCCTAATCGGCGGTTGAGGGATGCGGTGTCAGAGGATGCGGCAGCCAGGAAGTTCGGCGCTCGGCAGGAAATGCAACAGTCCCGACTCGCACCAACGAGTCGGGACCGGACACCAGGGCCGAAGGCGCTGGATGCAATTTCTCAGGTTGCCCCTGCAGTTTATCACCAGGAGTGGCCCCTAATCGGTGAGTACCCGACGGATTGCAGACGGCTAAGCGTCGGGGTGCGATACTCAGCCAATGGCAAGTAAACGGCGCTTCGCAACGGGAATCAGTGGATCTACCCTTCTCGCCACTGTCGGCATTCTGATTGCCGTCGTGCTAATTGCCGCCGGTCTCTGGTGGGACAAGCAACGGACCGCCATCGAGCCGAGCACGACCGGAGCTGCCAGCTCGTCGGGACTCCTCGTCGAGCCCTCCACGACGTTCGCCCCGCTCGAAACGGCCACGAGCAAACTCGCAGACCCATCGCAACCCGTGCGAATCCTCGTGATCGGCGACTCCACCGGCAACGACACCGACGAATGGGTTTCATTCACCGCACGCCACCTGGCCGAGGACAAAGGCCGGGCAGTGGCCATGACGACCTGGAACGCGGACAACGAAGAGTTCGGCCGAGAGGTGCAGTTCCCGGGCGCCGGGGAGTTGGTCACTATCACTAACTTCAGCGCGCCTGGAGTGGCCCCGCCGTACCACTACTATCGCCTGGACGCGATCGCCGACGACCGGCCCGATCTGGTCGTCATCAGCCATGGTCACAACTCGCCGGCCGTCGAATCCCACTTGAAGGCGTTGACCGCCAAGGTGGGTGAGCTGTGGCCGGATCCGCCGGCTCTGGCGGTGATTGACCAGAACCCCCGCACCGATGACCCCGCTCAGTCTCAGATTGCGGCCGGAGAGATGGACAAGTTCGCTGCCGCACACCCCAGCGTCACCGTCATCGACGTCCGTTCAGCGTTCGAGAATGGGGGCGGCGGATCCCTGTTGTCTGATGGGCTGCACCCGAACGTCGAGGGATCCCGCCTGTGGGCGCGTACCGTATGGTCCGCCCTCGGTATCAGCTAGACCCCGATCCGGTCGGTCACGCATCGCAGCGCGGTGTTAGCCCACAGCACGGATCCGAAGTCGCCGTCGAGATCGGATACGTTCCCGGCGGTTGGGTGAATTCCGTCCGCCCCGACGAGGGATGCCCCGCCGTCGGGCTGGGCGAGGAACGCCTCCATTGCCGGGATGTAGTCCCAGCCCCGCTCCCGAGCGAGAAGCCGGGCGGCGAGTTGGCGTTCTTTGTGGAGGGCGGGGTTCGCGGCGGGAGACTTCTGTGGGTTCTGCGAGGTGATGATGATCCTCGTCGTCTCCGGGTGCTCGGCTTTCCAGGTGGTAATGAAGGTGTCGAGTTCGGCGCGGAACGCTGCCGCCGTCTGCGTGCCCGCGTTGTGCCCTACGCCGAGGATGAGGGTTCCGATGGTCTTGTTGTCGAACAGGGCGGCGCGACGAGAAGCGTCGAAGGTGGACAGGTTTGCGCCCCCGATTGAGGCGTTCCACATCGAAAACCGGTCACCTTGCGCCGGGGTGGGGGCTGTCGACACGATGATCCTGTCGACGCGCAGTTGGGGGGTGGCAGACATGGTGGTGATGCCCGAGAACGTCCCCAGTGCTCCGTAGTCCGCTTCTGAGATTGTGGCCGTCGTGGTGGCCGAACCGCCTGGGCCTGTGATCGTCAGTGTCACATTCTGGATATTCACCGTCAGTTCGATGTCGCAGCTCTGCGGAGTTGCGGAGCCTCCGGCAAGTCCGATCCCGGCGGTGTTGACAGTCCCGAGGGACACCGCCGAACCGATTGTCCGGAAGAGGGAGAACGACGGCGCCCCGGACGTGCTGATGTTGATCGAGGCCCACACTCCCGTGTTGAGCATGTTCCCCCCGCTTCCGACGTAGATGCGGTGCTGCTGCGCTGCGGCGGGGGCGCTGGTGACGACGTCCAACTCCACCCGGATGGTCGCCGACTTCTGCCCCGCGCTGACAGAGAGGGCACTGCCCGCCGAGGCAACGGCGGTGGACCCATCCGCCGACCATGTACCGGCCGTTCCCTGCCATGCCGGGCCTTCGTCAGGCGTCGACCCGACGAGGTCCGCGACAGTGCGGTTCATCTCGTCCCGCAGGACCACCCCATCGGACGGCGGCGTATAGGTGCCTGCCCTGTCCACTACGGTGGCGGCCCATGAAGTACCGCCCGTCTGGGCCGTGTACTCGCACCGCACCGACGACTCCAGCCACGCGATGTACTTCCGGTAGAAGATCCGCAGCCAATCGTTCGCGTCGTTCGCGCTCGAATCGGACAGGGCCGCGATGTCGTCCGTTCCCGTGCCGCCGAACTCGACCTTCGCGGCCAGCGCCTCAAACCCTGGGGTGGCCGGGGTGCCGCCACCCACAGAATCGAGCGCCGCAGTGACGTCATTCGGCGTGGCGAACAGGCCATCGGCGACCTGCCGGACATCCGACTCAGGGTCGGTCCACGCCTGCGATCCATAGGTGGCCTTAAGGGCGGTATCGGTGAGGTACGGCGCGACGTTGGTCTGCGCCGCCTCGTCGAGCAGCTCGCGGATCGCATCGACGTGGGTGCGGTGGCCCTCGGCGACCGATGCCGCGCCCTCGGCGTCGGACTTGGCCGCCTGCGCATCGCCCGCCGCGGTGACCGTCTGGCTCCGCAGCTGCACCATCTGTGACTCCACCCACGACCGGGTCGGAGACATCTCCTGCAGCGCCTCGGTCAGCAGCGTCATGTCGGCGGTGACGCCGAGCTCGTACACGTCGCGCAGGCCCTCGCCCTCCACGAGCATGACCGCCGGCCCCGGCTCGAGCTCCACCGAGATCTCCCCGGTGGGCGAGACCTCCACGGGGACCGGGACCGACGCCACGAGGCGCGCCTGCTCGGTCAGCGACGAGCGGCGCGACGGCGCTCGGACTGTGACACGCAGCGTGGCCAGCGGGACCCGATCGGGCAGCGGGGAGCCCGTGACGTCGTCGATGGTGCCGGTAAGGATGGGCACAAGAGCCTCCAGAGGTTTCAGGGCCCGGTACGAGCGGGCGAGGAAGGAGAGGGCGAGGCAGGGGCGGGGGTCAGGTGTCGTCGATGGTGCCGCTGGGGTCGTCGTTCGTCGCGGCGTTGTCGATGTCGTCGGACCACTGCACCACCGAGAACTGGGACAGCCGGGCGCCACCCTTGACCGTGCGAATGCCGACCAGCACGTTGAACCGCCACCGCACCTGCACGTAGTAACCCGGTGCCGGGGTGACGAAGAACTTCGACAGAGACACCGGAGCGCCGACGTTGACGTCGGTGACGGTGCCGCCGTCGGCGTGCGGCCGCGGGGCAGGAAGCGTCGTGTACGAGTACGGGGTCAGGTCCGGGTTGAGCACCACGATCTCGCCCTGCGCACGGTCGAATCCGTCCCCGGCGTGAACGAACGACGCGTTGGCGTGCCACAGTCCGGCACGGTCCAGACGGATGCACCACTCCTGCCGTGTCGTCGATCCAGACCCGTCCTCCGGGTGAGTGCGACTCACCTGCACCAGTTCGGCGTCTTGGTTCGGGCCGATCTGCGAGTCGAACGGCAGCGCCCGGTTCCGGCCCGGGCCCAGGCGCAGGTTGTTGTACATGTATGCCGCGCAGTACGCGGAGGTGCCCAGCAGGTCGAACCGCTCGTTCAGCGCGAGCTGGCCGTCCACGAACGGCGGGAAGTCGCCGTCATACCGGCCCAGCACCATGTCGATCAGACCTCTGATGATGCCGTTCAGGCCCTCGGCCAGGGCATCGCCGATCCCACTGATGCCGTCGTGGATCGCCTGCAGGATGCCGCCCGGGGCGCCGGGCGTGGTCGGGGCCCCGCCCGAGAGGTTGACTCCCATCGGTCACCCCTCCTTCGCGGTGCCCGCACGCTTGGCCACCAGCGCGGCCTGGGCGTTGGCGATGACCTCGGCCAGGGCCGACTCGTCCATGTCGGTCAGCACGACCTCCGGGGTGGTGACCTCGACCGTCATCCGCTCCTCGCTGGCCTTGATCCACACCCCGTGCTCATGGGGCGCGCCGGAGCCGCCGAGGGCGTCGTACTTCACCGTCGGCGGTGAGGCGGTGCCGGGGCCGGCGCAGCCGAGCCGGTCGAACACCCACGTGGCCATCGCGTGCGCGCCGTCGGCGTCCATCGCCAGGTGCGGCATGTTGAAGAACAGGCACGCCAGCGGATGGAAGTCCGGGTGGCGCGGGTACGGGTACAGCTCGTCGAGTACGTCGTCGGGCATGGCCTCTCCTCACATGATGAAGGTCTTCACGCGGTCGACCGCGTTCTGGATGGACTTGATCGACCGGGCGAACAGGGCGGTCGGGTTCTCGCGCACACGCGGGTCGCCGAGCTCGATCGCCGACCGGAGCCGTTTGTCGCCCTTCTTCTGACTGATCACCGTCTTGGAGGCGTAGGTGGCGAAGATGATCCCGCGGTGCACCACGCCCATCTGGTCACCGCCGCGGTAGTCCTCGCCCCACCGGAACGGGGCGCCGCCGTCGACGGTGAACCCGATCGAGATGCCGCCGGCGCCCTGGGCGAGCATCTGGTAGGCCTGCTGGTACGCCGCGATCGTCCAGCCGTCCCCGGCCCCGACCGAGTCGCGGTTCGCGAACCGGCCGTGCCACTGTTTGCGCTTGAGGTCGGCGGCCTCGGACCAGGCGAACAGTTTGTCCTTGAGCCCTTCGCCGACGACGTCGCCGAGGAAGTCCGCGGCGGCGACGATGACCGGACCGAACACCGGGATCGCCATCGCCAGTGCCGCGCCGAGCCCGCCGAAGACGGCCTTCGCGCCGAGACCGAGCATGTTGTTGATCGCCTCGGGGGAGCGGCCACCGACCGTGACGTGCCAGACGTCGGATTTGGCGATCGTCAGCTCGGAGGTCACGGCCTCCATGTGCTTGGGCTGCCACAGCACCCACGCCGGGACCCCGGCCGCGGTGGACGGGGTGTCGGCCAGGCCGATGCGCGGGGCGTTGGCGGCGGTGTCGAACGTGCGGATCAGTCCCTTGAGCAGATCCCCGGCGTGCCCGGTGGTGGAGGTGTCCCACTGGCGGGGCACGACGTCCAGGACGATAGTCGGCTTGGTCAGGATCGTGTGGTCCGGGAACGGTTGCGGATCGCCCTCGAGCCACACATCGAGCGTGAGTAGCAGCCCCGCCGCGTCGAGGGTTTCCTTCACCGCCGCCAGGCCGGAGTCGAACCGCATGTCGAGGATCGTCATAGCGGTGCTGACCGGGGCGTTGATCGGGTTGACGATGCACGCCCACTGGTCAGCGACAACGGTGTCCCACGCGGCCGGGGCCCACATGTCCCAGCCAGTGATCGCGCCCGGCTGGAACTCACGCATGAGGTTGACCAGGAAGTACTCCTTGATCACCTTGAGTGACTGACCGGCCCGGATGTCGCGGTACTTCGGCTGAGCGATGATCGGGAACCCAGGGCTGGCCTGGAAGGTGATGTGTGCGGCGTACCGGTGCAGGCTGACGGCCTCTATCTTCACCCGCGCGCGCTTGGAGCCGTGCCCGTCGGTGATGCGCATGACCCGGTAGAACAACCGGTGCGGCTTGCCCGTGTCGGGATCCTGCCCGGTCTCGATGAGCACCCACTGCGCCGCGTGGATCAGCTCGGTCCACGTGTCCTCCGGCTTGGAGGGGTCCAGTGACCCGAGGGGGATGAGCGTGTCGACCACGGGGTGGTTCACCGGATAGGAGCCGACCCACGTCGCCTCCTCGTTCGGTACCTCCGGGCCTTCCCACTCGAAGAACCCGTGCAGATCGTCGACCGGCTCGATGTGCCGGTCGAGGAGCTTCATCACCACGCCGCCCGCGGCGGTCGTGGCCAGACGTTCAGCGGACCAGTCCGACACGGCTCACCTCCCCCACGGGTTGAGGAACAACGGCTGCACCACGGCGGTGCATCCGGTGAACGTCCACGGCGCGGACGTGCCGGGGTCAATCGGGAGCGGGGCGACCCGGCCGCGCATCTGCCGGCGCAGTGCCGTGGCGGGCTGACCGCCGATCGTCACCAGGCCACCAGTGGCGGGGTCGGTGTCCCACACCGCCGGAACCGCCGTCGTCGGCAGAGTGAACTCCGGGATCCCCGGTCCGGATACCTTCGCGCCGGATCCGACCCACTCGATACGCGGGTAGTCATCCAGGTCCCCGGCGTTGTACACCTGCACGGCGCCGGTGTACGGCGCCGACTGCGGTCCGATCCACAGCCCGTCGAGGCACTGCACCGACAGCGACAACGGCACTCGCCGCACCGACTGGCCCGGCGCCCGCTCGGTCGGGGACCGATCCGGCATCGGGAACCCGCCGGAGGCGAGCCGCGCCCGCGTGCGCATCAGCACGCCGCGGTCGGAGACCCACGTCAGCTCGCCGTCCACGAGGGGCGACCACGCGAGGGCGAGCGCGTCGAAGATCTCGTCGAGCTCACGGGTCTCGCCGTCGACCAACTGCGAGGACACAGTCAGGTCGAGGGTGCCTGTCATCGGCGGCACCGTGAACCCCGACACCACGTGCCCGGTGCGGGCAGGGCGCGCCTCCACCGTCGTGTCGGGGGAGGCGATGAAGCCCGACACCTTCGCCGCCTCCGCGCCCTGCGCGCCCTGCCTCTCACCGACGAGAGTCCACTCCGAGAAGTCGACTCCCGCGTATGCCAGGGTGATCACAGGCAGCCCCCTTCCACGGTCAGACGATCCCGGACACGCCCGCACCGAGCGGGGCCGGCGCGTTGTCGGAATCGGTCACTCGGATCTCCAGGTCGTCGACGCGCTGGTCGAGCTCGTCGATCAACTGCTTGACCTCCTCGTCCGTGTACGCCGTCTTGCCGGCAGGCAGCGCCACGGTCACCTGCGTGCCCGCGGGCAACTGCTCCGCCGTGATGTCCGCCTCACCGTCGACCGACGGCACCACCGGCGCCGACATGTCGAGACCGCTGAGGTCGTCCGGCACGGCGGCGGCGGGGTCGTCGAGCTTCGTCCCGATGACCCGGCCGTCGTCGTCGAGGATCGCGGCCTCGCCGCCGATCGGTCCGTCGACGATCGCGTGCAGCAGATTCCGGGTGGACTCATTGAGCTGACCACCCAAGAGCCCGCCGAACCCGACCATGCCCAGGGCACTGTCGGCCACGTCGAGACCGAGCGCGGTACCGAAGTGCTGCGCGAACTCCTCCGGGCTGCCCATGCGGCCCTGCTCCGTGCTCGCGGACGCCCACGCGGTGAACCCCTTCTCCGCCGCGTTGGCGAACCGCTCGAGCTCGACCAGGCCCTCGTCGACCCACCGCTTCATCTCGGGGGTGAGGAACTGCAGCTCGTGCACCAGCGCCGAAACGTCCCGCCACTGCTGGTTGGTCAGGATCGCCTCTGGCTTGCCGGAGGCGTTGACCGCCATGGTGATGCCCTCCTCGAGGACACCGCCCTGGTCGTATCCACCCGCCCGGTCGTAGGCAGCCGACAGGGAGCCGTACGTCGCCAGCGCGTAGTTCATGCTGGCGCGGATGTTCGACTCCGGATCCCAGATGTTGTCGAACCCGGGATCCTTGTACGCCTGGAACGTGGGGTCGATGGTCTGCATCAGACCCTTCGACGGGATCCCCGCCGCGGCGTTGGAGTCCCACAGGTTGATCGCGTTCGGATCGCCCCCGGACTCCTGGTTCATGCGCCGCAGCACCGACCCGACGAGCGCCTTCGACTGGCCCTTCTCGACCAGCAGCCGCTCCACCAGGCCGCGGAACTGCTCCACACCCGGGTTGCCGACCCAGTCGCCGTGCGCCGAACTGCCGCCCGACTGGCCCATCAGGAATTCGCGGACACCGTCGACCATCTTGTTCCCGAGGCCCTTTGCGAGGCCTCCGAACAGGCCGGGCCCCTCTGGGATCATGCCCATAATCGGATCCATGATCGAGGAGAACGCGTTCGCCACGAGCGACCGAACCGCCGACACGCCACCCCCGCCTCCGCCAGGGCCATCGTGCGAGATGACGTCCCCGGTGTACGGGTCGATCATGCTCGCCATCGCCCAGTGCACGTGATCGGAGTGCCCACCGATCGCCCCGGTGGGGGCGCCGTTCTTCATGTTCGGGCCCGGATCCCAGAACAGTTCGAGAGTGTCCGGGTACTCGCGGGCGATCCACGACGCCAGCGCCCCGGACGGACCGAAGTCCACCGCCCGGCCGGCCATGTGGTTGTCGAACCCAGACCCGACATCCTCGTAGCGGGTGCCGGAGGTGATGACCTGGTTCGGGAACGCGTTGGCCACCGACCCAGCCATAGCGCGCTGAATGTCGGTGGTGAGCTTCTCCCAGCCCGGCAGCGTGCCGCCCGCGGCGTACGCGCCGGCGTGACCGAGCGGGAGCCCGCGGCGGGCGCGGGCGTTGAGCTCGTCAATCCCCTTCGGTCCGCCGACGGCGTCGACGAACTCCGGGCGCATGATGCCCTCGCCGCCACCCAGGTCGACGCGCACGCCGGTCTTGGGGTCCACGAAGTTGTAGATGTCACGGCCCGGCGTGTACCCGGGCAGCACACCGCCGCCTGCGTATGCGCCGAGCCACTCGGGGTTGTACGGGTCGAGCGTGCCTAGACCAAGCCATCCGGCGACCTTGTTCCACACCTCACGGATGCCGTTGTTGTAGACGGTGTCGATGACGAACTTCACCGGCTTGGCGGTGATGCCCTTGATGCGGTCCCACATCTGGCCGATGAAATCGACGGCCTTCTGGAACGCGGTCTCAACGAATCCGAGGCCGGTCTTGAGACCGTCGAACACGGGGTGCACGACGTTGTCGGCGACCCAGGCGATCCCCGCGCCGAGGGCATCCCAAGCCGGCCTGATGACGCTATTCCACACCCAGGAGAAGAAGTCACCGACCGCGCCGAGGGCCCACTTAAGCGCGTCCCAGTTGGGGCGGATAACGTTCTCCCACACCCACGCGATGCCCGCGCCGAGAGCGTCCCAAGTCGGCTTGATCACCGAGTTCCACACCCAGCCGAAGAACGCGCCAACCGCGCCGAGCGCGGCCTTCAGCGCGTCCCAGGCGGGCCGGATAATCGCGTTCCAGACCCACGCGATCCCGGCACCTAAGGCGTCCCATGCAGGCTTGATCAGGGAGGTCCACACCCAGCCGAAGAAGGCGCCCAGGGCGGACAGGGCGGCCTTCATCGCATCCCACACGGGCTTGATGACGTTCTGCCACGCCCAGGCCGCCGCGTTCTTGATCGAGTCCCACAGGCCGATCCAGAAGCCGCGGAAGGCCTCGGACTTGTTCCACAGGATGACGAACGCGGCGACCAGTCCGGCGATGGCTAGAACTACCCACGTCCACGGGTTCGCGAGCATCGCGGAGTTGAGAAGCCACTGCGCGATCGTCAGGTTTCGGACCCATGTCAGAAGCGAACCGGCGGTGAGGATGCCGGAGGCGATCGCTACCCCGCCGAGCGCGATGGCGGTCACCCCGAGGACGATGCCCAGGTCCTTCAGCAGGTCGATGTTCTCCGACACCCAGCCGATGAACCCGCCCGCACTGTCGATTGCGAACTGCTGCGCCGAGCGCTTGAATGCCTCAAGCCGGGTCGCGGCATTGTCGTTGAGGGTGTCGCCCATTTCTGCGGCCGCGCCGCCGACGTCACCGAGCGCCTGGACCGCTGTAGACGGGTCCAGATCGAACAGGGCCCCGCCCAGGTCCTCGGCCTGGGTGCCGAACAGTCCGACGGCGGCGGCGTTGCGCTCGACTGGATCTTCCATCGCCCGCAGGCCATCGAGGACCTGATCGAGGCCCTCGCGGGCCCCCTCGCCGCCGGCTGCGATCTTCGCGGTCATCTCCTCGGCATTGAGGCCGATGGCCCCGTATGCCTCCGCCGACGCCTTCGACCCGTCGATCGCACGGATCTGAAACTCCTTCAGGGCATCCGCGACCAGGTCTGCGCTACGGGCGCCGCCAGCCATGCCCTGAGCGATGAGCCCCGTCGCGGTCTGCCCGTCGATACCGAGCGCCTGGAACAGCGCCGGGTACTCCGTCATGGTGTCGAGGAGGTCGCCCGCCTTATCGGCCCCCTGCTGGAAGCCGCGGGTAAGGATGTCCATGGCCGCGTCGGCGTCGGGCGCGAGCCCGGTCTTGAGCATGGTGCCAACCGCACCCGTGGCGCCCGCGAGATCCTGATCGAACGCCGTGGTCAGGTCCAGCACCTTGGCGGTGATCGACTCGATCTGCGCGTTCGTCGCGTCCTCGTCGACCAACCCCTGCTGCCACACGCCGCGCAGTGCGTCGTTGACGTCCTCGAACGAATCGCCGTACGCCTGCGCGTACAGGCTGCCCGCCATGTCGCCGAACTCTGCGGCCATCTCAGGGGTCGCCCCGAGCTGCGCTGCGAGCTTGTCGCCCAGGCGGTCCTGGTCGAGACCTTCCATCATGGCGTCGGCCGAGGCGACGATGCCGCCCAGTCCGGCAGCGAGGCCGCCGAGCTTGCCGACCAGGCCGTCGATACCGCCGCCGAAGCTCGACATCGACCCTTCGCCCATCTCGAACGCGTCGGCCTGCTCACGGGCCGCGCGCGCTGAGTCGTCAGTCGCCCGGGCCAGCTTGTCCCGCTTCGACGTCAGGGACTTATCCGCGTTCTCAGCCGCGGTCGTCGCCTCGGACACGCGTCGCTGGGCAGTCGCCAGCTGCTCCTGCGCACGCGCGATCTTCAGCGTGTCGCCAGAATCGCGGGCCCGGGCAAGCTGCTCCTCGGCGATGCGCACCTTGCCTGCTGCGTCCGCAACCTTGTTGTGCGCCTTTTCCGCGACCTCAGAGGCCTTGTCGACCGCGGCCTTCGATCGCTCGACACCGGAAGCGATCTCCTTGCCGACACGCTCGCCGACCTTGGTGCCCGCGCCCTTGGTGCCCTTGTCGAGCTCCTTCGCGAAGTCCGACAAAGAGGGCAGCGTCGGAACCCATACGACGTCACTGTCCACAGCCACCAACGCCACCCCCTTGCTAGTCGGTTGACACCTTCACGCCCGCCGCCGGGGCATCTCGCCCGGCGCCACCACCGGGGCGTAGCGACCGCAGCACTTCCAGCGCCTTGCTGGCCGATTTGCCGCCGAGGTTGCCGAGCTTCTTCTCGTCCTTCGACCACGGGTACGGACGGAACTTCGGCATCTTCGGCTTCTTGCGCTTCTGCCAGACCAGGCGCTGGTCGATCACCTTGAGCAGGTGGATCTGCTGCCACTGCAGCGCCTCGTTCCACGTCCACAACTGGCCGTCGTTCTGAGCCCGATGCAGCGCCGACGTAGGTGGCAGGCCATTGATCAGAGAGACGAGCATCCGCACGGTGATCTCGCCGCGCCAGAAGGCGGCGACGGGATCACCGAGCGACGGATACTGAGCGATCAGCGCCGCTTCGCACGCCTCCGGGTAGCGCGCGAGGACCTCCGGGTAGGGTCCGCCTGCGTATCCGCGTAGGCCTCGAGAGCGGCGTTGATGTGCTTCATCTGGCCGCCGGTGGCACGGAACTTCTCGCCCTGCTCGTCGCCGAGGTACAGGTCAATCAGCGCGGTCCGGAACTCCGAGGAATCGATCTCCCCGTCGTCCAGATCGTCGCGCAGATCCTCCAGGTCGTACTGGAGAGAGTCGTCCGCGAGACGCGGGTCGATGCACCACCACGTCTCACCGAGGGCGATGAACGGGAACCGGTCGGCGCTTCCGACAACCTCCTCACGCTTGGCGAGCATTGCGTCGATGTCGATGGGCTTGTCGGAGAACTTGTCCATGGCCACGGTGGGCCTCCTTCATGTCGGGCTGTCGGGCATGAGGTGGCCCCGGTCGTGCGTGCCCGACAAGGCGCACGACCGGGGCCGTCAGTGGGGCCGCCGGAGGGCGGCCGAATGGGGGAGGACGGATCAGGGGG
>NZ_JABFAN010000094.1:0-416 GCF_017168155.1 Dietzia sp. KRD202
GTCCCGCTGTCTGCTCATGCAAGACGGCGTACTGAGCGGAGCGCAGGTATGAATACGCCTTTTTTTATCAGCTGGCGCTATCAGCGTACCAAGCAGCAAAACCGTTTGGTTTCGCTGATTTCGCTGTTTTCCGGTATCGGCATTGCGTTGGGCGTAGCGGTGCTGATTGTCGGCCTAAGCGCGATGAACGGTTTTGAGCGGGAGCTGAATAACCGGATTCTGGCGGTGGTGCCACATGTGGAAATCCGCGCTTATCCGGGGCAGGGCGACAGTGAAACGCTTGATCATTGGCAAAATCTGACCGCACTTTTAGCGCAGGATGCGCAAATCGGCGCCGTGTCGCCGTTTGTCGGATTTACCGCGTTGGTGGAAAACGGCGCCAAGCTGAAAGTGGTGCAGGTGAAAGGGGTGGAGAA
>NZ_JABFAN010000095.1:0-436 GCF_017168155.1 Dietzia sp. KRD202
AAAATCGTGCAGGACGGCACCCCAGACGAGCTCTATAACCGCCCCGCTAGCGCTTTTGCCGCTAGCTTTATTGGCAGCCCCGCGATGAACTTGCTACCACTCGTTAAAGGTGAACAGGGTGCCGTTATCGAAGGCGAACCGAGTACCCCCGTAGCCTCCTTGGATGCCGCTGGTGGCCACTTGGGCATCCGCCCGGAAGATGTCGAGCTGCGAATCGCACCCGGTTCCGGCGTACCCGCAAACGTATTAAGTGAAGAGTATCTGGGAGCGGACACCATTGCTTATGTCGCGGTGGGGTCGCACACCCTACGCGTGCGGCTTAGCGGCAAGCAGGCACTGACAGGCCAGCCATGCAGCCTCTATTGGACTTCAAAGAATACACACCTTTTCGATGCCAACGGCCTGCGGCGGGACGACCTGACACCGACCCCCTTAC
>NZ_JABFAN010000096.1:0-412 GCF_017168155.1 Dietzia sp. KRD202
CGCGAACACCGGCAAGGACACGGCGGGGGAGTGGTTCGTCAACGAGCGTGGCTACCGGCGCGTGGCGTTCGCGGACCCGCTGAAGGAGGCGGCGCTCCGGCTGGACCCGTCAGTACAAGGGCAGATGAACGCTCCGCTCCGACTATCCGAAACCGTCCGACGGGTCGGTTGGGAGAGCGCAAAGGATATATACCCCGAAGTACGCCGCATCCTCCAGGAACTCGGCTCCGCCGTTCGCGCCCTCGACGAGAATTTCTGGCTCCGTGCAGCCCTGGCGAGGGTCCAGGAGGCCAACGAGACTGGCGTCCCGGTCGTCATCACCGATGTCCGTTACCCCAACGAGGCGGCCTCCCTCGCCCGCGCCGGCTTCAAGCTCCTCCACATCGACCGGCCCGGCATCGAGCACCTGAAC
>NZ_JABFAN010000097.1:0-391 GCF_017168155.1 Dietzia sp. KRD202
GTAGAAGAGCACGTAGGTGGCGTACATGACGAAGGTGCCCAGGATCAGCTCCCACCAGTTGCGGCGGAACACCTCGCCCAGCGGCGCCTTCACGCGCTGGTCGCGGTCGAGGGCGCGCTGGAAGACCGGGGTCTCCTCGAGCTTGACGCGGACGTAGAGGCCCACGGCCACCATCACGATCGAGAGCAGGAACGGCACGCGCCACACCCACGTGAGGAACGGGCCGTCGAGCACCGGGCTCGTGGAGTCGTGGTCGAAGCCGAGCACCAGCGCGAGGAACAGGCCGTTGGCCAGCAGGAAGCCGATCGGCGCGCCGAGCTGCGGCCACATGGCCGCCTGCGCGCGCTTGCCGTCCTTGGCGTACTCCGTGGCCAGCAGGGCGGCGCCGGAC
>NZ_JABFAN010000098.1:0-399 GCF_017168155.1 Dietzia sp. KRD202
TGATTACTCTAAAGAAGTTGCGGAAAACCCCGATTTCCGTTTAACGCGCGAGCATTTACTTGAGTGGGAAGCACAACATGGTCGAATCGAACCTGATACGTTTGTCGCATTCCGCAGCGATTGGTCACACCGTTGGCCGAATGTGGAACAATTTGAGAATAAAGATGCTGAAGGTAACCCTCACGCACCCGGCTGGTCACTCGATGCATTACAATTCTTACTTGAAGAACGCGGCATACATTCAGTCGGTCATGAAACATTCGATACAGACGCTTCCGTTGATGTCGCAAAACACGGCGACTTAATCGGTGAACGTTATGTACTCGGACAAGACACGTACCAAATTGAGCTCCTAACGAATTTAGACCGCCTCCCAGAACGAGGCGCAGTGATTTATAC
>NZ_JABFAN010000099.1:0-730 GCF_017168155.1 Dietzia sp. KRD202
CCAGCTTCCGCGAACTCCTCCAGGAGTCACTGCTCGACCGCGCCCGGATACGGCTGCTCGACCGCTCCACGTCTGTCAGTGAGGTCGCCGCCGAACTGGGCTACAGCGACCTCACGAACTTCTCGCACGCCTTCAAAGGGTGGACCGGCAGCTCACCGAGCCACTTCCGACGCGCCCACCAGCCCCCTGGAGTACCACTTCCGCAGCCCCTCAGAAGGACCGCGCCCGGTGGGAGTGGCTCATCCGGTGCTCCTGGATGAGTCCACGGATCCTTTCGGAGTGGCCTTACCGGTGGTAGATGGAGGAGTGAAGGCATCGTCAGGCCCCGCAGCGGCGGTGACCATAGGTCCGTAGGCCTGGTGGAGAGCGGACAGAATGCGGCCCAGGGGGAGGTCGTCGAAGTTGCCGTGGTCCCGCACGTACTCCATGTGCCGAGTCCCGTCGGAGGTGAAGGCGTGCATGAGCGCGTCGCTCCGTCCGTCGAAGTCGACCGGGGGCACGCCGAATCGCTCGCATAACTCGACATTGAAGGCAGGTGTGGCCTTCAACCATCGTCCGTCGATGTAGGCGCTGCAATAGCCGTGATAGACGAACAGGTCCGTGCCACCCATGACGGCTCGTAAGGTGTCGGTCTGCAGATGGTTCCGTACATCGGCGAAGCCGAGTCGGGTAGGGATGCCCGCGGCCCGCAGAACCGCGGCCAGTAGCACCGCCTTGGGCACGCAGTAGG
>NZ_JABFAN010000100.1:0-410 GCF_017168155.1 Dietzia sp. KRD202
ACCGAGGCCTGAGCCGAGCGATACCGAGAGTGAGCGCCGTCCTCGCGGTCGTATCGGGCTGTTTGGCGACGGAAGCCACGGCGGGCGCGTTCCAAACTTGCGCCCGTATCAAGCAGTGGACTGCTCCTGTCATGAAAAGGGAAGAGCGTGTTCTGCAGCAAGTGGGCGTTCTGGAAAATGTAGGTCGCCTTCGCGCCGGTGATACGACCAAGACTCGACGGCCTCGCGGTTTCCGGCGCTGCTACAGCGACGAAGGTGACTCGTGAGTCTGCGTGAGAGGAACCGGCGACCTCGTCGTAGAGACCGTGAAGTCGGGCCGTGAAGTCGCCGCGGTCGGCGAACCGGGATCTGTACGCCGCTGCCAGCTGGCGCTCTTTCATCCACTGCGTCAATGTTCCATCCCTGAAGGG
>NZ_JABFAN010000101.1:0-474 GCF_017168155.1 Dietzia sp. KRD202
ATATGAAAAAAAGCCAGCGTTCGCTGGCTTTTTGGTGTTCTGGTGCTGCGTTGAGTCCAGTTTGGGGGCTTAATCCAGATTGCGGGAGTAGAAAATTTCCAGCATCTCTTTACGCAAACGGCCCTCGATATCCCGGGCTTCTTCAAAGGTAATATCGCGACGCGACGTGCCGAACAGGTAGTTATCCAGTTCGAAGTCTTTGAGCAGCATCTTGGTGTGGAACATGTTCTCCTGATACACGTTGACGTCCATCATCTGATACGCATTCTTGGTGTCTTCAGCGAGGTAGTCTTGAATGGAAGTAATACCGTGATCGATAAACAGTTTTTTGCCATCCACATCGCGAGTAAAGCCACGCACCCGGTAATCCATGGTGACGATATCGGAGTCGAAGCTGTGGATCAGGTAGTTCAGCGCTTTTAATGGGCTGATATGACCACAGGTGGAGACATCAATATCCAGGCGGAAGGTGCT
>NZ_JABFAN010000102.1:0-417 GCF_017168155.1 Dietzia sp. KRD202
GGAGCCGGGTCACCCGCGTGCTGCTCACGTACGAGCAGGTGCGCGCGTACGGTCTGCCGGCGGCCGAGGGCAAGCGCGGCGACCCGCGGTGGCCGGCCTTCGCCCGCCGCCACGGCCTCGACCCCGCCCACCCGGTGCAGTGGGAGGTCGAGGCCCTCGAACCGCACGAGCTGCAGCGCCTGGTCCTCGCCGCTGTCGACCCTTACGTCGACCGTCAGGTGCTCGCCGGGCAGATCGCCCGCGAGGAAGCCCAGCGCCGCGTCCTGGCCGACTTCCTCGGCGGCTGGGTCACGGCGAGGGGGTAGAGCCCGCGGTGCTGGCCCGTCGGAATGTGCGGTCGGGCCAGCAGCGTCGTCGTCAGGTTACCGGCGGCGGGGAACATCCCGGATGCCGATGTTTCCTGCGAATGCGCTGAGC
>NZ_JABFAN010000011.1:0-22817 GCF_017168155.1 Dietzia sp. KRD202
GACGCCTCGAGCACCTCCGCGGAATCGCCCTGGGCTTCCGCAACCTCAAGCACTACATATTGCGGTCGCTCATCCACTCCGGACAGCTCCAGAACCGGATCAACGCACTCTAAATCCGGAAGGGCCGGTTTGCTCACTGAAGTCATCTCGTTGGGTCTGACATGGAAACAAAGTCGCACTGATCTGAACGTCCGCGGCGCACTGTGGCACATTCTTCAGACCTTTGTGGGCAGCCTCCTGATCATCGTCACCGCACTCGTGATCCGCTTTACCGGTTTCTTGCTGATCGACCCACTCTTGGGCATTGCTTTCGGTGTGGTATTGCTGTGGGCGAGCTGGGGCATCTTGCGGGACGCTGCCCATCTACTGATGGCGGGCACACCGACCGACCTCAGCCTTCCCGAGATCACGGCAGCACTGGAGGACACCGAGGGGGTCCAAGGGGTGCACCACGTTCACGCGTCAGCACTGACCAGCGGACGCTATATCTTCTCCGGACACCTTCGAGTGGTCGAGGGCGCCGATCCACAAACCGTCCTGCAAACAGCCTCCACTGTGCTCGAAAACAAGTTCGGGTTCTTCTTCACCACCTTGCAAGTGGAGACCGGCCACCTTGATGAGGCTGGCGCCGAAGCGATCGACATCACGCGGCCCGCGCCGAAAAATAGAACATGAAGGCGCTACTGCTTCTGGCTTTGATCACCGTGTCTGAAGCGACTATCGGCGTATTTGTCAAGCTTAGCGACGGGTTGATTCCCGTCCAGACGCTGACGTTTTACGCGATGGCCTTCGCGGCGGTGTTTCTGTTCATTGCGCGGGCACTGGCGAGCCGGGAATGGCCCCGGTTCCCGCGCGGGAACGTAAAGGACACGGTCATCATCGGCGCGCTGATCGCGGCCCAGGGCGGAGTGTTCAACTACGCCATGACGTTGGTGCCCATCGCCAATGCGGTGATATTCTGGAGTATTGCCCCGTTCTTCGTGTTCATTTTTTCTGCACTGTTTCTTGGCGAGAAGGCGCACAAGCGCTACATCGGGATTTTCGTCATTGCGTTGGCCGGTATCGCCGTGGCTAACCCGCTCAGCGGCGGTCACACCCTGGGCAATCTTGTGGCGTTGGCAACCGGGGCGATCTATGCGGCGATGATCACCTACATGCGTTATGAGGGCAAGACCGAGACGGGTAACGACATAGCCTGGTCGCTCCTGGCCGCGGCACTGGTGCTGTCGCCCTCGCTGCTGCTCGTCGGGCCCGGCAAGGTCTCAGCCACAATCTCCTATCCCGGGCTAGGTATCTCCGTGCCGGTGATGCTTTGGGTGGGGGGTTTGGGCGTGATTTCCACAGGATTCGCCTATTTCGGCATCTCCATCGTTTTGAAAGTTCTCAACGCCAATGTTTACTCGCTGGTCGATATCATTGTCTCCCCTGTGGTAGCCACGACATTGGGGTATCTGGTCTTCGCCGAAGTTCCGGCGCGGAGCACGATTTACGGGGCTGTACTGCTGCTCGGCGCCGGATTCTGGTTGACACGGGAGATGTCGCGGGGGGCAGAAAATCGAGCCGCGCACCCCTGTCAAATTGCCTCCCACCACACTTGAGAGTCCAGGGGTTCGTGCACGAGGTGAACCACGACGTCGTCTTCGACGTTTAGCTGGCTGTCCTCAGTGGGGTGCGGCCCGGTGCGGCAATCCGGTGGAACACCATGGCTGCCGCGAGCGTGATCCCAGCTAGCCAGCCAAGGGCCAGTAACGCCCCGGCGGTCTCGTCGAAACTGGGGGTGAACGCTGCGTCGGTCAAGACGCGAACAGCTCCATGGGAGGGCATCCAAGTCGCCCAGTCGGGTGGGGCGGCGTCGAACATGATGTTCTGGGCCAACCCGACATCAAGGAAAGGCAGCATGAACATCAAGTACAGGCCGCCCAGGCGCCCGACTATAGGTCCGATCAGCACTCCGAGCATGGCGTAGGTCAGGGCAACCGCCAGGGTCGCGAGCGCGAACGCCACCCACGAACGCGGTTGGAAGCTGAAGCTGGTCACGCCCAGGGAGACTGCGCTGACCAACACTGCGGCCAAGAGGATCACCCCGAGACGAGCCGCGAGCACCTCTGCGGTGCGGTAGCCGGCCACAACGAGTCGCCGGTCGGCCTCGAGTGATCCGAGCACGACGAACAGGCCAGCCAGGCCGGCCAGGAAGGCCACGGTGATCGGCACCATGATCGCTCCGTGCACATCGATCATCGAGACAATGGCGATCGTGTCCTGGCCGCGCTCGGTGAGTGCAACGGGGGTGGGCTGATCAGGGGTGATGGCGATCGACAGAGAGATGAAAAAGAAGGGAAGACCGACAAGCAGAACCCACAGTGCGACGTTGCGTCGATACTCGCGCCAGGCGAACCGCGACGCCACCCGTGTGCGCCCCCAGGTCGACTCGGGTGCACGACGACTGGTGCGGCGGTGGCCGGTAGTCAACACGAGGACACCGAACGCGAGCACCAGCCCGCCAAGGGTCCAGACCGCTGCGGCGCCAAGGTCACTGAGCGGGCCCGCGTGGCCAGTGCTGGCATCGAGCATCACCAACGTCGGAAAGTGTGAAGGGAACACGCGGGTAATCCATGAGTCGGACGGACCCATCGCCGGTCCGAGGAATACATCGAACATCCACACGAAGACGATCACCAAAGAGCCGTTGACTTCGGAGCGCACTAGCGCACCCACCGCTGTGCCGAGTCCCAGGTATATGAGGGCAAACATGACGGTGGCTGTCACTGTGCGGCCCACGTCAACCATGTCGGTACGAAGCGCCAGCGCCAGAAGTGAACCGGCAACCGCCACGCCCGCCAACGCCAGAGACGACGCCAGCCTGGCCAGCACGACCCTCGTCGGGGAGGAATCCGTGGCAGCCAGTCGTCGATCTGCCTGACGGGACCCGCTGACGTGGAAGAACCCCGCCACGCCAGCCAGAAATGCTGAGGCCCAGCCGGCGGTCACCGCCTCCAACTGTCCGAGGCTGGCTTGCCCACCCAGGATCCGGGCGAACTCGGCAATCGTGTCCGCTGTCAAGGTCACAAACACCAGGGGCACGACGCCCAGTAGCACCAAATTTATTGGACGGCGGGCATACTCGACCAGATACCGCCACGTCAACGACACAGTGAATGGGGTCGTCATCGTAAGATCGTCCTGCCGTCGACCAGGTCGTAGATGCGGTCGAAGCGCTCGGCGTCAGTGATGAAATGGCTGATGATCAACAGACTGCGCCCGGACTCGCGCCGGTCTCGGGTCAACTGCCAGAACCGCTGGTAGGTGTCCCAGTCGAACCCGGCGTAGGGCTCATCCAGTAGCAGCAGGTCAGGGTCCGGAAGCAGCGCCAAGCCGAGGTTGAGCTTGGCCCGAGTCCCCCCGGACAGCGCCTCAACGCGAGCGTGCCTCCACGCGACAAAGCCCAACGTGGTGTAGATGTCGTCTTTGGACCGCTCGATCTCGTCGTCGTCCATGCGGTAGGCCCGACCGAACAGGTCGAAGTGCTCGTCGCAGGTCAGCCTCTCGTACAGGATCGGCTCCTGCGGACAGAATCCGATGGGCCCAGTGTGGCTAATGGTGCCGCTATCTCGGGGTAAAGCACCCACTAAAATTTTCATCAGAGTTGATTTCCCCGACCCATTTTCGCCCACTAGACCCACGATCTCGCCAGGTCGAAGCTCGATGTCCGCGCCGCGCAGCACGCGTCGGGTGCGCCGTCGTGGCCACCACCCGGTTCGGTAGGACTTAGCCACACCGTGAGCGGCCAACACCACCGTCTCCCCAATAGGGCTTTCAGGCAGGCCGGTAATTGGATCCTGGTCCGTCACATCTGCTCCTCATTCAAATACTGGTAATGATCTCGCAAAAAGATGAAGTTTGGAGTCACCTCCGATGAAGGTTCAATAAACATTCTGAAAGAGCACTCCGGGATTATGGCGGTGGCATTCTTCACATTCATACTTTGAGGGAGGCTCTGCCCAACTCCGGCCGTAACACCGCATACAGTCACATTGGATGCGAGCTAGAAAATCGCGGGCCACCCACCGCGGCGAGGAGGCTACCGATGTCCGACAGAACAGAAGAGGCGATGACCTTCCAGGCAGTGCATACATGGATCGCGTCCTCTCCCGCCGCCGGTGCAGCCACCGCTGTCGAAGTAGAGGTCACCGACGCGATGAGGTGCTCTGAGCTACACCACACCCTGGTGAGGTTGCCCCTCGGTCGCGGTACGGGTGGCACAAATCGGCAGAATTCCCACTGGGCAGGCAAGGACCACCCGCTCGCCGGCCTGCCCGCCAGCGGGCTCGTCGATCCGCTCGCAACCTATTGCTTCGCTCGCAGCTCCTTGCGTGGGCCAAACCCAGCGGGCTCTTCGCGACCCTTCCCCTTGAAAGCGTCACCTCTCCCCTCCCGCGCCGATTGAGTTCTTGTAGCTCAAGACCCCCGGACCGGATGGCCAGCCCGAGCGACAAATCGGCAGACAGTCAACCGCGGGGGCGTCGATGACCTCCCCGCGAGCCGAAGGCGGATCCCCTGCGTTAACCGGCAAACCGTCCCCGCTTCGGATGTTATGGATCACCGCCGCCCTGGCTGCCTGCTTCCTCGGTATCAAATGGGGACTGCGCGATGCGCCGCTGCTGTGGTTTGCGGCCCTGCGGGCGCTACTTGGCGGTGGCGCCCTGGCTCTCGTCGCCCTCTTTCAGCGACGACAGATTCCGTCCTCTTTCACAGCGTGGGCAAAGATCACGGCCCTCGGGTTGGTCAACGTCACGTTTGCCTTCGCCGCAATGTTCGCTGGCGTCGCCGGGCTGTCCACCGGGGTCGCGGCAGTACTGGCCAACGCCCAACCATTGCTGATCTTGCTGCCCGCTTGGTGGCTGTTCGGGGAACGAATCACGGCACGGACCGGGCTGGCCCTGGGAACAGGGTTCGCCGGACTGCTTATCGTCTCGATACCCGGAGGCGGCGGATCAGGAGCGCTACTCTCGCTACTCGCGGCCGCAGCAGTAACCGCGGGCACGCTGATGGTGCGCGGTTTGGCAGACCTCGACGTCGTGGTGCTCAGCGCTGCCCACTTTTTGATCGGGGGGCTAGTACTGGCCGGGGTCGCCCTCACCGTGGAAGGCCCCCGGCCATTAACTGGACCCCGCGGTTCGTGATCGTGTTGGCATTCCTCGGCCTGGTGGCGACCGCAGCGACCACTCTGGCCTGGTTCGTAGAGGCTCAACGCTCACGGCTGTCCTCCCTGACGGTGTGGATGTTCCTGATCCCCGTGTTCGGTCTGCTGATCGGGATAGTGGTCCTCGGCGAACGACCGACTGCCTGGGTCAAGCCCCTGGAAGTGGTGTAACTGAATGGTGATCCTTCGTGGGTGGTCAGGCGGGTAGTTGCATCAGGTCATCGGTGCTCACCTCCGTCGGCGAGCTGGTGGCGGGGTCGGTGGTCAGGGTGATCAAGAGCGAACTGGACATCCCCACCGCCGCGATGGCGAAGTACTGGAGCTCCGAACGCGCTCAGCAAGTCGCCGACACCTGCCTGCAACTCCACGGCGGCTACGGCTACATGGAGGAGTATCCGATCGCGCGCGCATGGACCGACCTGCGGATCAGCCAGATCTACGCCGGCACCACCGAGATCATGAAGGAGATCATCGCCCGGTCTCTCCCGGCACCTGTCATGGGACAGTAGCGACGGCCCGCTGGCCACATTGACCTCGCCAAATTCCGTGGTGGTGACGGGCGCCGGGGCGTGTGTCGCGTGCCGGGGAACGGCTTGGACCGTCCATCAGAGGCGTGCCTGGGCTCAGACGCAATCCCTGGCCCCGGTTCATTCCCGGCACCCTGGCGTCGGTGGCGGCGAAGAAGTGCCGCAGCCGGGCCGTCGGCGTCTGTCCGCGGGCCGCTGTCGCCGGGGTCGGGCGCGAAAGCCAGTGGTAGAACCCAGAGGTCGACACGGCCAGCCGAGCGCTCATCGTGTCCACCGGGTTGGTCTCGGCGGCGTCGATTCTGCAGGTGTCGAGGTACTCGTACTCCAGCTCCTTGAGCCGTGCCCGCTCATCGAGCGTCACCTCGGTCTCGGTGCCACCGCCACCGTGGGTCTCGCGGTACTTGTTCAACCCACAGCTCGTCGTGGAATTCCTGGCTGAACGGTCTGCGAGATGCACTCACTGCTGGGTGTCATCTCGGTGGGCCCCTCACTCTGGAAGGGCCCCCTGTCCGAGCTCACCGCAGCAGGCCACACCTTTGAAGAAGTCTTGACGCTTGAAACCACCCCGGCGCGCGACTGGTGAACTCGACCGGGGCGAGCTGACCGGCACCCGCGGGGACCCGACCGAGCACCGGGACTCCGGTCAGGCGGGGCAGATCCTCGAGGTTGCAGCGCTCGGCGAGACTCGGGACGGACGGCCAGGAGCCGATGACGATCCCCGCGCAGCGTAGACCCGCGGCCCCGATGGCGCGGATGGTGAGCTCGGTGTCCGACAGCGTGCCCAGTCCCGCGCGGGCGACCACGACCACCGGGGCGTCGAGCGACCGGGCGAGGTCGAGGACGGTGAGGTCCGGGCCGAGTCGCACGAGCACACCGCCGGCGCCCTCGACGAGGTCGAGTCGCGACCCGGCGGACGCCACACCGGGGGGCTCGCCGAGCCACTCGCGGATCGGGTCGAGCAATCCGGGCAGCGTGGACTGCGGCAGGCCGGCGACGCGCGCGGCGGTCTCGGGGGCCAGCGGATCGGGCAGCCGACGGACCTCCAGCACCCGCCGGACCCCGGACAGGCGCGCGGCCTCGTGGGCGTCGCCGGGCTCGCCCGGGCCCAGTCCCGTCTGGATCGGCTTGCAGATCCCCGCGTCCAGACCCTCCGACCGGCCGAGGGCGGCCAGCGCGGCGGTGGCGACGGTCTTGCCCACGTCTGTGCCGGTGCCGGTGATGAAGACCGGCGCCGGGTCGGGCGAGGATGCGGTGCCGGGCGAGGCGGTCATGCGCGGGCCTCGTCGCGCCACACGGGCGCCGGGCCCCGGTGCCCGTGCTCGGCCAAAACCTGCGCCAGCACCTCGCTCGCCCGCGCGAGGTCGGCGTCGGAGAGGTCCGCCCGGGCGGTGAGGCGCAGCCGCGCAGTGCCCTCGGGAACCGACGGCGGGCGGAAGCACCCCACCCGGACGCCCAGCTCGAGGCACCTGCCGGCGGCGGAGACCGCGCGGGCGGGGTCGCCGAGGATCACCGACACCACCGCCGAGCGTGGCTGCTCGGCGCCGGTGACCGCGGCCAGGTGCTCGGCCACCTCCACCACGCGCGAGGCGAGCGCGGGGTCGCGGCGCAGGACGCCGAGGGCGGCGCGGGCCGCGCCCACCGCGGCGGGGGCGAGGCCGGTGTCGAAGATGAAGGTGCGCGCGCTGCTGATGAGGTGCTCGCGCACCCGCTCGGACGCCAGGACCACCCCGCCCTGCGACCCGAGCGCCTTCGACAGCGTCGCCGTGACGACCACGTCCTCGTGCCTGCTCAACCCCAGTTCGTCCACGAGCCCCCGCCCGCGGTCGCCGCGCACGCCGAGGCCGTGGGCCTCGTCGACCAGCAGGACCGCGCCGTGCGCGCGGGAGGCGCCGTGCAATGCGAGCAGGGGAGCCAGCTCACCGTCGGCGCTGTACACCGAGTCGGTGACGACCAGCGCGCGCTCCTCGGTGCGCTCGGCCAGGGCCCGGGCCACCGCGCCGACGTCCCCCCGGTCGACGACGACGACGCGGGCCCTCGCGAGCCGGCACGCGTCCACGAGCGAGGCGTGCGAGCCACCGTCGGAGACGATGAGCGATCCCCGCCCGGACAGCGCCACCACGGCGCCGAGGTTGGCGGTGTACCCGGAGGAGAACACCAGCGCGGCGGGCTTGCCAGTGAACTCGGCGAGCTCGTCCTCGAGCGCCAGATGCTCCTCCGTCGTGCCGGTGACCAGCCTCGATCCCGTCGCGCCCGCGCCCCAGCGGCGCGTCGCTGCCACGGCGGCGTCCACGACCTCGGGGTGCCGACCCAGTCCGAGGTAGTCGTTGGAGGCGAGGTCGATCACGCCGTCATCGGCCACGCGTGGGGACAGCACCCGCCGCACATGCCGGGCGGCCCGGTCGGCGGCGGCGTCGTCGAGCCAGTCCAGGGCGGGGGATGTCTGCATGGTCATCGGCCCGCCCCTGCCGCTGCAGCCCCGGCCACCGCCGCCGCACAGATCCTGTCGATCTCGTCGTCTGTAGAGGAATACGGAGGCATCGTGTAGATGAGATCGCGGAAGGGGCGTAGCCACACGCCGTGCGAGGTGATCGCCGTTGTCGTCGTCGTCATCTCCACCGGCTCGGCCAGCTGGATCACCCCGATCGCCCCGAGCACCCGCACGTCCACCACACCGGGCACGTCGAGCGCGGGCGCCAGCCCGTGGCGAAGGCGCGCCTCGATGCGCGGCACATCGCGCCGCCAGTCACCCGCGTCCACCAGGTCCAGGGAGGCGCACGCCACCGCGCACGCCAGGGGATTGCCCATGAACGTCGGCCCGTGCGCCAGGCCGCCCGCCTCGCCGGCGCTGATCACCTCGGCCACGTGGTCGGTCGTCAGCGTCGCGGCAAGGGTGAGATACCCGCCGGTCAGGGCCTTGCCCACGCACATCACGTCCGGTGCGACGCCCGCGTGGTCGGCGGCCCACAGCTCGCCGGTGCGGCCGAAGCCGGTGGCGATCTCGTCAAAGATGAGCAGGGCGCCCGTCTCGTCGGCCAGCCGCCGCAGGTCCCGCAGGTACCCGGGGTGGTGGAAGCGCATGCCGCCCGCGCCCTGGACCACCGGCTCGACGATGATCCCCGCCAGTTCGTCGGCGCTGGAACGGATCACCCGCTCGAACTCGGCGACGTAGTCAGCGCAGTGGTCGGCGGGCGGCGCGGGCGCGAAGACCTGCTCGGTCACCACGCCGCGCCACATCGCGTGCATGCCGCCGTCGGGATCGCACACGCTCATGGGCGCCAGCGTGTCGCCGTGGTAGCCGCCGCGCCACGTCGCCAGCCGGGTGCGTTCGGTCCGGTCGAGCGAGCGCTGGTACTGGATCGCCATCTTCGCGGCCACCTCTACGGATACAGAGCCCGAGTCCGCGAGGAACACCTTGGTCAGCTCGCCCGGCGCCATGCGGGCGAGTCGGGTCGCCAGTTCGACGGCCGGTGCGTGCGTGAGCCCGCCGAACATCACGTGGCTCATCGTGTCGACCTGCCGGTGCGCGGCGGCGTCGAGGTGCGGGTGCCGGTAGCCGTGGATGGCCGCCCACCACGAGCTCATGCCGTCGATGAGCTCGCGCCCGTCCGCCAGCCGCAGCCGGACCCCCGAGGCGGAGACGACCGGCAGCGGCTCTGTGCTCCCCGGGAACCCGCCGTAGGGGTGCCAGACGTGCTCGGCGTCGGCGGCGAGCAGCGCGGTGGTGGCGGCCTGTTCGGCGTCGGCGGCCAGCATCGCCGCGGCGTCGTCCGGGGTGGAGGGGGAGGAGGGAGTGTCGACGACGACGAGGTCCCGGGCACCGGGAGAGTGGACCGAGGCGGACATGTCAGGCGTTCGCGGGCTCGCTGGTGCCGGCCCCGCGGGTGCGGATGGCCACCTTCTGGTCCCGCCCGGTGGCGACGGCGGGCGTGGCCGGCCCGGCGGTATTCGCGGGCGCGTTCGCGGTGGCGGCCTCCACGGTCCCGTCCCCGGTGTCCCCGGCCGGGTGGTCCATCTGGAGGACCTCGAGGCCGGCGTCGGCGATCATCTGCAGGTCCTCGCCGCCGGGCTGGCCCTCGCTGGTGAGGTAGTCGCCCAGGAAGAGTGAGTTGGCCACGTAGAGGCCCATGCCCTGGAGGTAGCCGAGGTGGCGTTCGCGGCCGGCGGCCATCCGGATCTCGGTGTCGGGGGCGACGAAGCGGACCATCGCGAGGATGCGCAGGCAGTCCCGCGGGTTGAGGGTGTCCACGCCCTCGAGCGGGGTGCCGTCGAAGGGCAGCAGGAAGTTGACCGGGATCGAGTCGACGTCCTTGGCGCGCAGGTCGAAGGCGAGCTCGACGAGCTGGTCGTGCGTCTCTCCCATGCCGGCGATGAACCCCGAGCACGCCGAGAGTCCGGCGCCGTGGGCCTGGGCGACGGTGTGCTCGCGGTCGGCGTAGGTGTGGGTGGTGCAGATGTCCTCGTAATGGCTCTCGGCCGTGTTGAGGTTGTGGTTGTAGGCGTCGGCGCCGCTGGAGCACAGCTTCTCCGCCTGGCCGTCCTTCAGGGCGCCCAGGCAGGCGCACACCTCGACGCCCGGGGTGTCGGACTTGATGGCCTCGATGATGTCGGAGACCTTGCCGACCTCGCGGTTGCTGGGGCCGGTGCCGCTGGCGACCAGGCACACGCGGGAGGCGCCGGCCGCGATGCCCGCCTTGGCCGCGGTGACGGCCTCGTCGGTGTCGAGCCAGGTGTAGCGCAGGATGCCGGCGGTGGAGTTGAGCCGCTGGGAGCAGTAGAAGCAGTCCTCCGGGCACAGGCCGCTCTTGAGGTTGACCAGGTAGTTGACCTTGACCTTGTTGCCGAAGTGCTCGTACCGCAGCCGGGACGCGGCCGCGACCACCTCCATGAGCTCGGAGTCCGGGGACCGGAGCACGGCGAGGGCGTCCGCCGCGGTGACGACTCCGCCGTCGAGTACGTGATCCGCGAGCTCGTGCCAGCGGGGGGTCGTGATGGCCATGGTTCCTCCTGAACGGCGTTCATTGAACGCCGTTCAAGCTAGCGCACGGTCGTCGACTTGTACAGCGTTCAGGAGAGGGTTGTGGCGGCCGGTAGGATCGGCGCCCGTGGCCCTGACAAAGACGGCGGTCGTCGACACCGCCCTGGAACTGCTCCGCGAGTCGGGGCTCCCCGGCATGTCGATGCGCACGTTGGCGACCCGGCTGGGGGTCCAACCGAGCGCGCTGTACTGGCACGTTCCGTCCAAGCAGGCGCTGCTCACGGTCGTCGCGGAGCGCATCCTGGCGACGATGGGTCCCGTCGGGGAGGGGAACTCGGCCGCCGACGAACTACGGGCGGTGGGTCAGGCGCTGCGCGCGGCCGTCACGGGCGTTCCGGACGGCGCCGAGATCGTGGCGCTGGGTCTGGCGGCGGGTGCGGTGAATCCGGTCGCCGAGGTGGTCGAGGCGGCGTGCTCCCGCCACGGACTCGAGGGCCGCGCGCCGGGGTTGACCACGGCCCTGACGGGCTACGTGGTGGGCCTGAGCCTGGAGGAACAGACCCACCACAATCTCACGGTCGCCGACCCCGCGACGCCGACGGTCGAGTTCGATCCGCGCTTCCGGCAGGGGCTCGACGCGATGCTCGCGGGTGTCCAGGCCTGACGACTCCCATCGAGAAGAGCGTCCGGCCCACGTCTGGCGAGTAGACGTGGGCCGAACGCTCTTGTCGATGACGCTGACCGCCCGGGGCGGGGCGTGGGCGCGTCAGTACCGGGCGAAGACCTGGGTGGCGTAGAGCTTGCCGTCCGCGGCCACCGCGGCGCCGACGCCCATCGAGGTGTGGCCCGGGTTGAGCAGGTTCACGCGGTGGCCGGGGGAGGCCATCCACTGGTCCACGAGCTGCTGCGGGGTGGCGTGCGCGTAGTTCTGCAGCACGTTCTCGCCGTAGTGGCCCCACCCGGCGGGGATCTGCGCGCCCACGTCCGGGTTGTGGAACATGCGGTTCTGCGCGGCCTGCGTGCCGCTCCAGTTGGTGGCCACCGCGGTGAGGCCGCCGTTGACGGCGAGAGGGGCGAGGCCGTGTGCGGTGCGGGCGGCGTTGGTGGCGCCCTCGAGCTGGGCCCGGTACTCGGCGGAGGCGGGGTCGATCGTCGGCGCGGTGCCGGCGGGGGCGGGGTTGGCGAAACCGATCGTCAGGCCCGGGAGGTGGATCTGGGGCAGCTGGATCTGCGGCGCCTGGGCCGAGGCCTGCGGGGCCGCGTTCAGGGCGAGGGTGGCGGAAGCCGCGGCGGCCAGGATCAGGCCACGACGCAGGTGCTGGAGGGCTCGGGTCACGAGTGTCGGTACCTTTCGGGTGCTGGGGACCCGACGTCGGGTCGCCGAGCGCAACGGTAGGAACCGGCTCCAGCCCTAAGCCAGCCGTCATCACCCCGTAACCACCGTGAGCAGGGGAGGGGCGTTATCCACCCCACCCCCGCTGGACGATCGTCCGGCAGTCAGTCGCGGGCGAAGTCCTGCACCACGTGCACTGTGCCGTCCTCGGCGGTGGCCACGCCCACGCCCACTCGGACGAACCGGCCGTCCAGCATCCGATCGCGCATGCCGGTGTCGGAGAGCAGGGCCGAGAGTGCCTTCTGCGGGGTCGCGCCGGCGGGCAGCGCGAGAACGGTGCGGTCGCCCGCCGGGTCCACGTCCGAGTCCGCGCCGGGGGCAGCGGCGTCAGGGGTGTCGGTGTCGGCGTCGACCCGTGCATCGGCGGGGACGGTCACCTCGCCGGTCGTGGGGTCACCCGCGGCGAGCTGGGCGGCCCGCTCGCGGGCTGACGCTTCGAGTCGGGGGTCGGTGATGAGCCGGTCGGCGCCCACCACGAGGCGGGCCTCATTGACGGCGGCCACCACGCTGCCCTCGAACGCCATCAGCCTGATCTCCTCGGGCAGCAGATCGTCCGCGGCCGCGGCGGCCGGGTCGGCCACCGGGGCGGAGGGTGCCCCGGGAGCGTCCGGGGCGAGGGAGGCCAAGCCGGGGATGGTGGCGAAGAACGGCAACGCGAGCTCCAGTGAGCCCTGCGCGGCGGCCGTGCCCGTGCCGGAGGCGAGCAGGAGGGCGGCCGCGCCGGTGGCGACGGCGGAACGAAGGGGATGACGCACGCGATGGTCCTTTCCTCGGGCCGCAGCTCGCGCCGCGGCCTGCGTGTGGAGCGTGTTCCGGATCGGACGGTGCCGCCCGAACTAGTTCACTGCTGCCTCTGTCGTCACTCTAGTCACATGCGTTACACCGATGCGATTCCCATTCGTATGCCCGCGCGCGAGTGGGCGCCGAGACGACGGCGCCCCCGCTGCCGGCGTGGACCGGGGCGGGGGCGTCGAGGAAGTCGGGGCGGCCGAGGTGGGCCGCGGGGGTCAGGTCAGTCGGACGAAGTTCTGGGTGGAGTACAGCTTCCGGCTGTCGGCGACCTCCACGCCCACACCGAGGTGGGTGTGCAACGGGTTGAGCAGGTTGAGGCGGTGCGGCAACGAGTTCATCCACTGCTGGACGAGCGCCTCGCCGGAGGCGCCGCACCAGTTCTGCAGCACGTTCTCGCCGTAACTCTTCCAGTCCCCGTCACTCAGCGGAGATCCGTCGTAGGTGATCTCCATCAGCGTCTCGATCTGCGGGTTGTGGGTCATCTTGTCCACGCTGGCCATCTGCTCGCTCCAGTCCTGGGCGATCCGGTCCAGGCTGGCGAGGCGCGTGACGGGGTTGAGGCCGCGGGAGACGCGCTCGCGGTTGGTGTACTCGTGAATGTCCGCGATCACCTGCTCGGTCTCCGCCGGGGTCGCCTGCTCACAGGGGGCGGGCGCGCCCACGGTGAACTGGAGCGACTGGGCTTCCTGAGGGGTTGGGGGAACGTCGGGGGAGGACATGTGACCGAGGGAAGCCACGAATCTGAGGATAAGGTCAGTTCTTCGAGATCGCCGCATTATCGACCCCCGCGACACAATTTTGTGCACCCTCAAAACTGCAGGTCAGGCGCCCAAGTTGCTGACTCGTCACACAGACGTTCGTCCAGCAAGGCGTGCGACGCCTCCGGATCGATGTTCGGGCGTGCCCCTGATCGGCCCGCATCGCCACGCCGGTCCGGACGCCCCGGTGAGCGAAAATTCCTCTACGGCGGGGTCGGGCGACCGGATACCGGGCAGAATCAGCCCCCATGGGCCACAGTCACTCTCACCTCCTCAGTCCCCTCGCCGTCGGGCATCTCACCCTGCGCAACCGCGTGGTCATGGGGTCCATGCACACCGGGTTGGAGGACCGCTCGAAGCACCTGCCCGAGCTCACCGCCTACTTCGCCGAGAGGGCGCGCGGCGGTGCCGCCCTCATGGTCACCGGCGGGTACTCGCCCAACGTGGAGGGGTGGCTGCTGCCGGCCGGGTCGATGATGGCCTCGCGCCGGATGGCCGACAAGCACCGCGGCCTCACCGACGCCGTCCATGCCGAGGGCGCCCACATCCTCCTGCAGGTCCTCCACGCCGGCCGCTACGGTTACCAGCCGTTCGTCCGCTCGGCCGCGTCGACCAAGTCGCCGATCAGCATGTTCCGAGCGCGCGCCTTGAGCGCCCGGGGTGTCGAGCGGACGATCGACGACTGGGTCCGCGCCGCCCGCCTGGCCCGGCGCGCGGGGTACGACGGCATCGAGATCATGGGCTCCGAGGGCTACCTCATCAACCAGTTCCTCGCCGCCCGGACCAACGACCGCACCGACTCGTGGGGCGGCACCGCGAGCAGGCGGATGCGGTTCCCCGAGGAGATCGTGCGCCGCATCCGCGCCGAGGTGGGCCGCGACTTCCTGCTGCAGTACCGGATCAGCCTGCTCGACCTGGTCGACGGCGGCCAGACGTGGGAGGAGACCGCCGAACTCGCGCAGCGCCTCGAGGCCGCGGGTGTCGACGTGTTCAACACCGGCATCGGCTGGCACGAGGCCCGAATCCCCACCATCGTCACCTCCGTGCCGCGGGCCGCGTTCGTCGACCTCACGGCCCGGCTCAAGCAGACCGTCGGTGTCCCGGTGATCGCGTCCAACCGCATCAACACCCCGGACATCGCGGAGCAGATCATCGCCGGCGGTCAGGCGGACCTGGTGTCCATGGCGCGGCCGCTGCTGGCGGACCCGGCGTTCGCCGCCAAGGTCGCCGAGGGGCGGGCCGACGAGATCAACATCTGCATCGCCTGCAACCAGGCCTGCCTCGACCACACCTTCGCCAACAAACGTGCCTCCTGCCTGGTCAATCCGCGCGCCGGCCGCGAAACCGAGCTCCTGCTCACCGTGGCCCCCACCCGGCGGCGGGTGGCGGTGGTCGGCGCGGGACCCGCGGGGCTGGCGTGCGCCGAGGCCGCCGCGTCCCGCGGGCTCGCGGTGGAGGTCTTCGAGGCGGAGGACGAGCTCGGCGGGCAGTTCCGCTACGCGATGCGCGTGCCGGGCAAGGAGGAGTTCGCGGCGTCGATCGCCTATTTCAGCCGGCGCCTGGACGTCCTCGGCGTGCCGGTGCACCTCGGCCGCCGCGCCCACCCGGACGATCTCGCGGGCTTCGACCACGTGGTGATCGCCACCGGGGTGCGGCCGCGCGAGATCACGATCCCCGGCGCCGATCACCCCATGGTCATGACCTATCCCGAGCTGCTCACCGGCGCGCGTACCCCCGGCCGCCGGGTCGCGGTGATCGGCGCCGGCGGCATCGGCGTGGACGTCTCGCAGTTCCTGCTGGCGGGCGGGCCCGGGATCGCCGTCGACGGCCGCGAACCGAGCGGCCACGCCACGGATGTGGAGGCGTGGCGGCGCCACTGGGGCGTGACCGATCCGGCGCTCGAGCGCGCGGGACTGGGCACTGCCGTGCACGCCGAGCCGGCCCACGAGGTGCACCTGCTCCAGCGCAAGACCTCCCGCATCGGCCGGGGCCTGGGCAAGACCACCGGCTGGGTGCACCGCGCCGAGCTCGAGGCCGGCGGCGTGCGGAAGCACACCGGGGTGACCTACGTGAAGGTCGACGACGACGGGCTGCACATCCTCGACGCCGACGGCCGTCCGCAGGTGGTGCGCGTGGACTCGGTCGTGGTGTGCGCGGGCCAGGAATCGGTGCGCGACCTGGTGGGGGTGGCCGATCAGCTGGGCGGCGGGGTGAACGGACGGGTCCACGTGATCGGCGGCGCGGACGTGGCCGCCGAGCTCGACGCCAAGCGCGCGATCAAGCAGGGAGTGGAGCTCGCGGCAGCCCTCTAGGAACCGCAGCGCACCTCGCGGCGGCGGTCGACGATGCTGAACGCCAACGCGCCCGCGGCCAGCGCGGCGATCAGCCCGAGCGCCACCCGGAACGCGAGCAGCCAGTCGTCCTGGGTCTCGACGATCCAGAACAACACGCCCGGCACCATCGCCGTGCCCACCGCGGTGCCCATGCGCTGGCCCAGCGAGATGATGCTGCCGGCGACCCCGCCGTACTCGGGGTCCACCGCGCGCAGGGTGAGCGTCTGGTTGGGGGAGATGGTCATGCCCTGCGCGGTGCCCATCATCGCGGCGGGGACCATGAAGATCAGGTAGCTCACCGCCCCGGACTCCACGACGCCCGCGAGCAGGATGAACGTCAGCAGCGCGGTGATGGTCAGGCAGAAACCGCCGATGACCATCCGCCGCCCGAGTCGGAGCACGAACCGTCCCGCGACCTGCGCCGAGATGGCGGCGAGGACCGAGGCGGGCAGGCTGATGAACGCCGAGTCGATGGGCGCGTAGCCCAGGTGGAACTGCAGGTACATCGGCATGACGATCCACAGGCTGGTGCCGCCCACGAAGTAGATCGACACGATGATCATGCCGTTGCGGAACGCCGGGTCACGGAAGATGTCGGGATTGACCAGGGGCGGCCGCCCGATCCGCTCGTACCGCCGCTCCCACCACACGAACGCGGCCATGAGGCCCAGCCCGACCGGCACCAGGGCCCAGTAGGCGAGGTTCCCGCCACGGGTCAGGAAGGGCAGCATCAGAGACAGCACGGCCACGCCGAGCAGGACGATGCCGACCGGGTCGAGGTCCAGTCGCTTCCGCCGGCCCCGGTGCCGGGGCTTCGGCAGAGGTGCGTTCGTCGCGGCTGCGACCTGGGCGGCGCGCCTGGCCTCGTCGTCGTCGTGGTCGTCGTCGTCCCCACGCTCGTCCCCAGCCCCGGCGTCGCCGCCGCGCTCCGCGGACAGGCGCGCCATGTCGCCGGCACGCGCGGCGGACCCACCGACGTCGGGCCCCGCCTCGCCCGGCGGGAGGCGGCGGTCGTCGGGCAACCAGCGCCAGCCCAGCACCAGCGCCAACGCGCCGAGCGGCACGTTGACCAGGAACATCGCGCGCCACCCGAGGTCATCGCCGAGGACCTCGATGAGCAACCCGCCGACCAGCGGCCCGGACGCGGTGGCGATGGAGACCGTCGTGGCCAGCGTGGCGAACGCGCGCGCCCGCGCCCCACCCCGGAAGTACTTCTGGATGAGGCCGAACGTCTGCGGGTTGAGCATCCCCGACCCCACGCCCTGGATGAGGCGCGCCAGGTTGAGCATCTCGATCGACTGGGCGAACCCGGCGACCACCGCACCGCCCACGAACACCGCCACGCCCGCCAGGAACAGGCGCTTGCGCCCGGTCGCGTCGCCCAGCCGACCCGACGGCACGAGCAGCAGCCCGAACGCCAGCGCGTACCCGGACACCACCCACTGCAGGCCGCGCGAATCCGAGTCCAGGGCGGTGCCGATCACCGGCAGCGCCACGTTGATCACCGACAGGGCGAGCAACGCCATGAACATCGGGACCATCAGCGTGGTGAGGACCCGGGCGGTGCTCACCGGCCGGGGCGTCGGGGTCGTCACGGGCTCGTCTGTCACTTCCGCGATGGTAGCCACGGTGGACGTCCCGGGCCCGAAGGTCACGGCCGCGCAACAACCCTGTCACGACCTACCCGAGCGCCGCCGCGATCAGTAGCGTCGGGTCATGGCTGATGTCACCCGCACCGCAGAAGTCGATCCGATCCCCTTGACCGACCTCGCCGAGCTGGGCACCGCCAGCGGCCGGGCCGTGTCGATCTTCCTGCCCACGGCCCGGGCCGGGGCAGAGGTCCGCGAGAACCCCATCCGCGCCAAGTCGCTCATCAAGGACGCCGAGACCCGGCTCAAGGCGCACGGCGTGGCCCAGGAGGAGTCCGACGAGATCCTCGGCCCGCTGGTCGCCCTGCTGGAGGACGACGCGTACTGGCAGCGCCTGTCCGACGGTCTCGCGCTGTTCGCGTCGAAGGGGTTCTGGCGCGCGTACCGCCTGGCCACGCAGGTCACCGAAGCGGTCCACGTGAGCGACCGGTTCGCCGTCCGGCCGATCGTGCCGGCCGCGGTCGGCGACGGCGAGTTCCTGGTCCTCGCGGGCAGTCAGAACAAGGTCCGACTCCTCGAGGGCACCGCCTCGACGATCCGCGAGCTCGAACTGGGCTCGATCCCGTCCTCGATCGATGACATGGCCGGCGACATTCAGCCGCCCTCGCACCAGCAGCAGCGGTTCAGCGGGGCCGCCGGCGCCGGCCCCGGGGCGAACAGGGCCGGCGGGGGGATGGTGCACAGTCACGGCACGGGCGCCGAGGTCGGGGACGTGCAGCGGGAGAAGTTCCTGCGGCAGATCGCGAAGGGGCTGCAGGAGGCGCTGCGCCCCAACGATCGGCGGCCCGTCGTCCTGGCGGCGGTGACCGAGCACCTCCCGCAGTTCCGCGGGTACCTGAACTACGAACACCTGGTGGACGAGGTGGCCGCCGGCAACCCGGACGCCCTGTCGCCCGCCGAATTGCACGAGCGCGCGTGGGCGGTGGTCCGGCCGGCGATGCAACGGCAGTCCGACGCGGTCGCGGAACGCTTCGGTGACGCGATCGGCGCCGGTCGCGCACTGGCCGGTGGCGGGTCGGACATCCTGCACGCCGCCCGCGAGGGACGCGTCGAGACACTGCTGCTCACCCGCCGCCGCTGCACCGCCGAGCACGGCCCCGACGATCTGGACACCGCGGTCGGTCAGGTCCTGGCCACGTCCGGATCGGTGGTCGTGGTGGACTCCCTGCCGAAGGACGTGGCGGAGGGCGCGATCCTCCGATTCTGACCCCCGACGCCGGCCCCCGACGCCGACGTGGGTGCGGGCGGCGCGTGACGGCGCGCTGCCCGCACCCGCTGGCGTCTCGTGCACAGCTCCCGCTCAACTCGGATGTGTAGCGTCGCGGCTTCACGCACACGTCAACGTCAGGAGATCGAGTGCGCTCACGAACATGGAGGTCGGCGGTCGCCGCCGCAGGACTCGTACTGGTGGTCGCGGGGTGCGGCGCCGGGGGCGACGACGACGAGGGCGGCGCCGCCCAGACGCAGGCAGCAGCCGAGCAGTCCGAACAGGCAGCTGAGCCCGGGCAGGAGAGCGAGCAGTCCGCGGACGGGCCCGACACCTCCGACATCCCCGACCCGGTGGCCGAGGTGAACGGCACCGAGATCTCACGCGACGAGTTCCTGTCGGTGTTCGAGAACCAGTACCAGCAGATGAGCATGCAGGCCCAGATGTCCGGCCAGCCCGTCGACGAGGCCCAGCTCAAGGAGCTGACCACCGACGGGTTGATCGGCACCGAACTGCTCACGCAGGAGGCCGGCACTCGGGGGATCGAGGTTTCCGATGAGGAGATCCAGGCCGAGTTGGCCGTGTTCGCCGAGCGCAACCAGGTCAGCACCGACGAGTTCGTCGAGGCGATGGGCGGGCAGGGCCTGGACCGCGCGGCCGTGCTGGACCAGATCGACAAGCAGTTGCGCGTCCAGAAGCTGATCACCGACGAGTACGGGGTGTTCGAGGCGACCGACGCCGAGGTGCAGGCCGCCTACGAGCAGGTCGCGCAGCAGCAGGCGATGTCCGGCGGTGGTGCGGCCGGCGGTGGCGGGCTGCCGCCGCTGGAGCAGGTGCGCGGCCAGGTCGAGGAGCAGGTGCGGGCCGAGAAGGAGGCCGGCGCGATGGAGGAGCTGTCGCAGAAGCTGCGCGCGGATGCGGACGTGACCGTCCACATCTAGTGGTCCCGCCGCGGTGACGTCGCCGCCACGGTCACGGCGACTGCGCGGCGGTTCTGTCTATACGGTGACGTCGGTGTGCGGCAGCTGCTGCGCCACCCACGGGAACACGACCTCCATGAGCAGCAGGAACACGGCCGCCAGCAGGATGAGGACGAGCGCGACCCTGACCGGCCGCGGGCCGGGCAGGGATCGCCACAGGTAGGCGTACATCGGCTCACTCCTCCAGGGCGGCCGGGCGGCCGTCGGTCTTCGCGGTGGTCTCCACGAGGGCGGCGTGCACGATGAGCCGCTCGGCGTTGGAGTACATCGGGTGGCAGGTGGTCAGGGTGAGCAGGCGCTCGGGGGCCTCGGTCGCGTCGTCCGCGCCCGCCGCGCCCGCTGCGCCCGCTGCGCCCGCTGCGCCCGCTGCGCCCGCCTCGCCCTCTGCGCCTGCCTCGCCCGCCGCGCTGGCCTCGCCCGCTGCGCCTGCCGCACCGGGCACCGGGGCGATCACCTCGACCGCGTCGGGGGTCGTGATGTGCCGGCCCGCGACGTGGGCGTAGTCGCCGACGGCGACGCGGTCGGCCTGCAGCGGGGTGAGGCACTCGCGGGCGGCCGCGAGCCGATCCGCGCCCCCGGGCTGCACCGGCAGGAGCCGGTAGGTCTGCCACTGCGTCTCGGTCTCGATGACGATCGCGTCGCACGAGTCCAGCCGGTCGAGGTGCTCGAAGACGGCGCCGGAGCCGTTGCGGTGGCCCGCGAGCGCGGCGTTGCCCGGTTCGCCGGGCAGCTGGGTCCCGGGGTAGTGGCCCGGCCCGGTGCGCAGGTCCTCGGCGCGCGTCCCCTCCACCACCGCGTAGACCGCGTCTGGGCCGAGCGTCGGCAGGTGGATCCGGGCGAAGGGGTCGCCGAGCGTCGGCACGGGCGGCGGGACCGGATCGCCGGCGGGCCGACCGGCCGCGTCGGGGCCACTCGCGTCGGGGACGGGGCCGTCGCCCCACTTCTCCTCGAGCCCGGCGGCGGCCTCGGCCTGCAGTCGCCCGGAGGCGAGGTTCGTCCAGAACGCCTCGTAGAACACGTACAGCAGCAGGACCGCACCCACGGTGAGCAGCAGTTCGCCGAGGATCTGGCCGACGCCCGGTGCGCGGCGGGGCTCGCCGGGCGAGCGGCGGGGCTCGCCGGGCTCGCGGCGGGAGTCGCCGGCTGCGCTGCGGGCCGGTGTGCGCGACGGGGCCGGTATGCGCGATGGGTCGGGGGGCCGGCTCATCTGCTCGACCACCCCGGTGCATGCCCGTTCCTCGGCGCCACGCTGGAATCGTCTCACGACCGGATCCGGGGACATCGCGGTGCCGGCGGTGATGGAATCAACCCCATGCGCTCGATGAGACGGAAGCCCCCGGCGGGGACGGTCCGGGTTGCCCGGAGGGTCTCGGCCGCCGGGGCGGTCACGGCTGCGGCGTTGATCGTTGGGCTCGGCACCGGCGCGGTCCTGCTGCCCGCCTCTGCCACCGCGCAAGCACCGTCGGCGCCCGCCGTCGCCGCGCCGCAGGCGGCCGCCCCGCCCGGGCTCGGCCCCGCGGGCACGGCCACCGTCCACGGCGATGCGGCCTCGACCGACACCCTGCCCGGCCGCGGTCCCGGCACGACCCCGGCGGTGGCGTCAGCGCTCACCGGAGCCACCTGCTCGACCGTCTTCGTGGGCACGGACGGCCTCCCGGTCGCGCTGTGCACCTCGTACGTCGGACTCACCCCGCCCACCCCGCTCGCGCCGACGGTCAAGTTGTTCCACCCCGACACCGCGGCAGTGCTGGCGGAGGTGCAGTTGGCCAAGGGAGCGCTGCTCGGCGGGGTCTACGGGTACCTCGACGACCGCGACCGGGTGGTCGTCGCGGACGGCAACCGCAGGCTGTTGGCCGTCGGGCACGAACGCACCGACGCCGGCCCGTGGCGCATGACGGTCGACGTCCTGGCCGATCTCTCCCCGGCCGTCCCGGCCGGCGATGCGGTCACCGGCCTCATGCCCGCCTTCGACGGGCGGGTGTGGTTCGCCACCTCCGGCGGGGTGGTGGGGACCGTGCGGCCCGGGGGCGACGACGACGAGCTCCGCAGTCTCGCCCTGCCGGCAGGGGAGAAGATCACCAACGGGCTGACGGTCCGGCCCGGCGGCGCGTCGGTGATCACCACCCGCGCCCTCTACGAGATCGACAGCTCCGAGGACGGGACGCCGAGCGTGCGCTGGCGGCGCGGCTACGAGGTGGGGCAGGCGCGGAAACCGGGCCTGCTCGCGCACGGGTCGGGGACCACGCCCACCTACTTCGGGCCCGGTGACTCGCTCGTGGCGATCACCGACGACGCCGAGCACCCCGAGGTGATCGTCCTGCGCCGCGACGACGGGTCGCAGGTGTGCCGGATGCCGGCGTTCGCCACGACCCTGCGGCCCGACTCCGCCGCCGACGGGGTCCTCATCGACGGGCCCGCGGCCACCGAGAACTCGATCATCGCTTCCGGGAACGCGCTGGTGCTGGTCAACACGTACGGGTTCGAGTACCCGCCGTTCGCCGTCGACGGTCCCGCGGTGCCCCCGTCGGCGCCGTACACGGGCGGGATGACCCGAATCGACGTGCGATCCGACGGGGCCGGGGGACCGGACGGCGTCGGCGTCGGCGCCGGAGACGACGCGTGCTCGCGCGCGTGGACCTCGCTGTCCCGGACGGCGTCGCTGCCGAAGCTCACCACCGGCGACGGGCAGATCCACGCGCTGGCCTACGGCCCGCCCCGAGTGTTGTCCGCGCCCGGCTCCGCGACCGACCCGGGGCTCGCCTCGGCGCTCGATCAGGGTCTGGCGCAGAAGTTCGGGCCCGTCGACGTGACCTCGACCGATGTGGAGACCGGCCGCGAGGTGGCCCGCAGCTTCCTCGGCCACGCCCCGCTGGACGAACCGATGGAGCTCACCGGCACCATCGCCTCCCGCGGCGACGCGCCCGGCGTGATGTGGCAACCCACCCTCACGCGCATGCTCCGCATCGGCCCCGCCTGACGCCGATCGCGCGACCGCTGCAACGC
>NZ_JABFAN010000011.1:22917-41055 GCF_017168155.1 Dietzia sp. KRD202
GTCAGGCGGCGGGGGTCAGTCGGCGGGGCGGACGACCGCGACCGCGCACGGCGCTGTCTGGAGCAGGCGGCGGCTGACCGACCCGAGCAGCAATCCGGCGAATCCGCCGTGGCCACGCGAGCCGGTGACCAGCAGTGACGCCCCCGTGGCCTCGTCAGCGACCGTGACGGCGGGCTCGCCGACGACGAGGATGAGCTCGACGCTGACCTCCGGGTGGCGGGCCTCGTGCGGGGCGAGGGAGTCGAGGATGTCCTTCTCGTCCTCGGCGAGCACGCTCTCGGCCAGCTGATCGAGGTCGAACAGTGACGTGCCCGGCAATCTGGGCACCTCCACCGAGTGCACGGCGCGCAGGGTGACACCCCGGCGCTCGGCCTCGGCGAACGCGAACGCCACGGCGGGGTCACTCGCCGCCGAACCGTCGGCGGCCAGGACGACCGGGCCCCCGGTGGGGCTCTCGGGCGTCCGCGGGGTGATGACGAGGACCGGGCAGGTCGCGTGCTCGACGACGCCGGCGGAGGTCGACCCCATCGCGAAGTCCTCGCGCGCGGTGAGGCCGCGGCTGCCCACGACGATCGCCGAGGCGTCGCGGCCGACCCCGACCAGCGCGCTGACGGGACTGTCCGCGATCACCCGGTGGGTGGTCGGCACGTCGGCGGTGAGGTCGGCGAGCTGGTCGCGCATCGCGCCCTCGACGTTCGCGCGGGCGGTCTCGTCGAACGCCACGACGCGGCCCACCGCCCGGTCGGCGGAGATCACCTCGAGTGACGTGCCGTGGTCGCGGGCCCAGGCGGCCGCCCAGGCCACGGCTCTGCGGGCGTCACGCGAACCGTCGTACCCGCACACGACCGGTCCGGTGGTGGTCTCCGACATGGGTTCCTCCTGCAGGTTCGGGGGCACGCGGTCAGGGCCGCCGCGGTGCGGTGACGGCGATCCGGGGTCCGGGTCCATCCTAGTCGCAGCCCGTTGACGGTCGCCCGTGCTCCGCGGACCCCGGACGCGTGCCGGGTCGGCCGATGGGATTCCTAGAACAGAGCCCCTCGTTTTCTGGACCTGTTCCAGAAAGTGGGCTAGGGTGATGCCCATGACGACAGCAACCGAGGACCAGGGGGCAGCGCTCCGCGACGCCGGGTTGAGGGTCACCTCGCCGCGGCTGGCGGTCCTCGCCGTCGTCGCCGGTCGTCCCCACATCGCGGCGGAGGACGTCGCGACTCTCGTCAGGGAACGGCTGGGCGCGGTGTCCACGCAGACCGTCTACGACGCGCTGCGCGTGTGCACCGACGTCGGCCTCATGCGCCGCATCGAACCCGCCGGCTCCCCGGCGCTGTACGAGCGTCGGACGGGGGACAACCACCACCACCTCGTGTGCCGGAAGTGTGGGCGCATCGAGGACGTCGAATGCGCGGTCGGACACGCCCCCTGCCTCACCGCCGACCGGGACCACGGCTTCGAGATCGATGAAGCAGAGGTCAACTACTGGGGAACTTGCCCCGAATGCCGGGCAGGGCAGGCCTCGCGTGTCTGATACTGAGGCCTGGACCACACCACTACTCCGCACCTTCTACTCCACACCCCATCTCGAGGAGCAACTGACGTGACCATTCATCCCGCAGACCGCGGCGTGCGCGACTTCCAGCCGAACTCCCACACCACCACCGACAGTGGCCAGCCCGTCCCGCACGACGAGTTCAGCGCCCAGGTCGGCCCGCAGGGTCCGCAGCCGATCCACGACTTCCACCTCATCGAGAAGCTCGCCCACTTCAACCGGGAGAACGTCCCGGAGCGCCTGCCCCACGCCAAGGGCTCGGGCGCGTTCGGCGAGTTCGAGACCACCGAGGACATCTCGGACATCACCTGTGCCGGCCTGTTCCAGAAGGGCGTCAAGACCCCAATGCTCGCCCGCTTCTCCACCGTCGCCGGTGAGAAGGGCAGCCCGGACACCTGGCGCGACCCGCGTGGCTTCGCCCTGAAGTTCTACACCGAAGAGGGCAACTACGACATGGTCGGCAACAACACGCCGATCTTCTTCATCCGCGATGCGATGAAGTTCCCGGACTTCATCCACTCGCAGCGCCGCAAGAACGCCTCCGGCCTGCGCAACCACGCCATGCAGTGGGACTTCTGGACCCTGAGCCCCGAGTCCACCCACCAGGTGACCTGGCTCATGGGCGACCGCGGCATCCCCAAGACCTGGCGCCACATGGACGGGTTCGGCTCGCACACCTACCAGTTCATCAACGCCGCCGGCGTCCGCCACTGGGTCAAGTTCCACTTCAAGACCAACCAGGGCATCGACTTCCTCACGCAGGCCGAGGCCGACAAGTTGGCCGGCGAGAACGCCGACTACCACCGTCAGGACCTGTTCGAGTCCATCAAGAACGGTGACTTCCCGTCCTGGGACCTTCACGTCCAGGTCATGCCGGTCGACGAGGCGGACGGGTACAAGTACAACCCCTTCGACCTCACCAAGACGTGGTCGCAGAAGGACTACCCGCTGCGCAAGGTCGGCACCATGACGCTGAACCGCAACCCGCAGAACCACCACGCGCAGATCGAGCAGGCCGCGTTCGCGCCGACCAACATCGTCAAGGGCATCGGCTTCTCGCCCGACAAGATGCTGCTCGGCCGCGTCTTCGCCTACCCGGACATCCAGCGCTACCGCATCGGCGCCAACTACCAGCAGGTGCCGGTCAACCGTCCGCTGTCTCCGGTGAACTCCTACTCCAAGGAGGGCGCCATGCAGTACGAGTACCCGCACCCCGCGCAGGCCGAGTACCACCCCAACTCGCTGGGTGGTCCGACCGCCGACGCGTCCAAGGCGTTCGACATCGGCGCCTGGGACACCAAGGGCTCGGACATCCACCGCGGCGACGTGAGCCCGCACGCCGAGGACACCGACTCGGTCCAGGCCTCAATCCTGTACCGCGAGGTCCTCGACGACGCCGCCCGCGAGCGGCTGGCGGCCAACATCGCCGGTCACGTCTCGGCGATCGACCCGTCGGAGACCGAGCTGCTCGACCGCGTCTATGCCTACTGGGCCGCCGTCGACCAGGGCCTCTGCGAGGCCGTCAAGGCGGGCGTCGAGGCGAGCCCCCGCGGCAACCACACGCTGCAGGAGTGACACCCCGGTAGCCGGCCAGTAGCACGCCAACATCCGCTACTCCCCCTACGGATCCGCTACTCCGATTGGACTAGCGAATCCGGGGGCGGGGTAGCGGATTTCGTTGTGTCGTCGTCGGTCAACCGGCCCGGGCCACCGCCAGCGCGTCGTGATCCGCGATGGCGCGGCACGCCCGCCGCATCAGCAGGGCGAACATCTCGTCACCCCGATCCGTCCGGGTGCCGTACATCCAGCCGAAGATCCCCAGCACCGGCGTCTGCAGCAGGCCGTAGACGTAGTCGTCCCAACAGGCGTCGGCGGAATAGTCGGTGACACCGTGACCCAGCAGGGCCCGGTGGTAGTCCGCCACGATGTCGCGCTCGGCGGCCCGCCGGTCGTCCACGGTGAGGCTCGAACCGAGGAATCCGCCCAGGTCACGCCCGGGCAGGCCCACCGCGAGCGTCTGCCAGTCGCAGGCCAGCGAGGGACGGTTCCCGGCCGGGTCCACCAGCATGTTGTCGGCCCGGTAGTCGGCGTGCAGGAGCGCGAACCGCTCGGCCCGCCCGTTGGCCCACCGGGCGATCAGCGGGGCGATCTCCGCCATGATGCGGCGCTCGTCGTCGTCGAGTCTTCCCCCGAGTTCGGAGAGGAACGCCTCCAGCGCCGGCCCGCCGAGCTCCTGGAGAGTGACGTTGTCCTCGACCGTCGGCGCCGCGAGGCCCTCGATGCTCCGGAGCGTGGGGTCGCACCAGCGCGGTCCGTGGAGTCCCGCGAGGTTGACGGCGCAGTCGCGGGCCTGGTCGATCGTCAGCCCGGCGAGCTGGTCGCCCTGGACGAGCGGGGTGACGTCGTCGAGGATGAGCGTGAACTCGCCCTCCCGCTCGCCGAGCTCCGCGAACCGGACCCGCGGGACCCGCACGGCCACGGTCGGCGCGAGGTCACGATAGAACAGCACCTCGGTCCGGTACACGCCGTGCAACAGCGGCCGCATGCCCTCGTCGGGGTTCGGCAGTTTCACGAACAGCGTCGGCGGGAGCCCGTCGCCGTCGACGTGGGCGAGCAGGCCGCATCCGATCTGACCGGTGCCGACCAGCTCCGTCCGCACCGACCGGACCTCGGTGCCCAGGGCCTGCGACAGCCACGGCGCGGTGACCTCCTCCGGCGTACAGACCACCTGCGGGTTCGACGCGACACTAGTCATGACGGGAGATCCTTCCGGGATTGGGCTCGAGGTGGGCGAAGCGGTCGGGGTCCCGGCGCCCGCGCCACTCGGTGAGCACCGGGGCGAGCTCGTCGGGAGTGGCACCGTGCAGGACCACCGAGTCGGCGCCGAGCGCGAGCTGGCCCTCGATCCGGTCGGCGCACTGCGCGGCGCTGCCGACGGCGGCCGTGTTGAGCCACGCGTCGGGCAGGACCTCGCGGGCATGGCGCAGAAGGTCGAGATCGTCGGTGGCGTCGAGCGCGCCGGAATGGGAGGACAGTCGCTCGTCCGCGCGGAACGCCTCGAGCTCCGCCCGGTCCCACCCGTTCACCCGCACCAGGACATCGCCGTAGCCGGTGAGGTAGGTGGCCAATCGCCCGACGAGCTTGCGCAACCGGGCCGTCTCGTCGAGCGAGTCCTCGATGGTCGCCATCACCGACCAGATCCGCACGCCCGCGGGGTCGCGGCCGGCCTGCTCCGCGGACTCCCGCACCAGGCGGACGCAGCGCTGCACCGCCGCATCCGACATGAAGGTGTGGAGCACGACGCCGTCGGCGATCCGCCCGGCCAGCCGCAGCTGGTTGTCGCCCATCGCCATCATCAGCACCGGGATGTCCTCGTCGAACGACGCGTCCTGCATCAGGTACGGGTAGCTGCCGGCCGGGCCGTCGTGACCGACCACCGCCCCGCCGCCCCACAGCGTGCGGTAGATACCGATCGCGTCCTCGAGCTGCGCCGACGTCACGTGCGGCAGGCCCATGATGTCGAAGAGCAGGGAGATGCCCCGGCCCAGTCCGAAGGCGTAGCGCCCGCCGGACATCCGGTGCAGGGTCGTCGCCATGGTCGCGGTCACCAGCGGGTGGCGGGTGTTGTGGTTGGTCGCGGCGGTGCCCACTCCGATCCGGGAGGTCGCCGCCACCGCCGCGCCCGCCATCACCGCGGCGTCCTTGAGCGCGAACCTCTCGGACAGCAGGATGGACCCCAGGCCCAGCTCCTCGGCCCGCGCGGCTTCGGCGATGAGATCCGCCGGGGAGGCGCTGTGTCCGGCCAGCCCGTAGCAGGCGAGCTCGGGCATGAGGGCGGGGGGAGCGGCAGGCGGTCGGGCGGCGTCGTCGGCCATGGGCACCTTCGGGGCGAGGGACTCCGGACGAACCGGATGTGACATGTGTCACCGTAACGCCACGTGGTGTCCGGCAGCGGCGGTTCCCGCGCTCCGTCGGCACGGTCGCCCTACGGTGTCGCGGGTCGGCGTCGCACCGCAGCGCACCGCAGCACACCGGGGAGTTCGGCCTACAGGCCCAGGACCGCCCGCGCGATGAGGAAGTAGACGATCAACCCGGTGGCGTCGACGAACGTCGTGATGAACGGGTTGGAGAAGACGGCCGGGTCGGCGCGGACGGCCTGCGCGAGGAGCGGCATCAGACCGCCCACGGTCGCCGCGACGGTGCACAACACCAGCAGCGTCAACCCGATCACGAGTCCCAGATCGGTGCCGTAGATCAGTCCCGCGGCCAGCGCCCCGACCCCGCCGAGGACCAGACCCAGCGTGAACCCCGTCCGCACCTCCTGGGCCAGTACGCGCAGCCCATCCCGGGGACGCACGTCCCCCAGCGCGAGCGCGCGGGTCACCGTGGTGGCCGCCTGGTTTCCGGTGTTGCCGCCGGTGCCGATGATGAGCGGCACGAACAGTGACAGTGCCACCACCTGCTCGATCGTCCCCTCGAACACCTCGAGCACCTGGACGGTGAGCGCGGCGCCGAGGGCGAGGACCAGCAGCCACACCACGCGCGACCGCACCAGCGATCGCACCGGGGTCGCGAGGTAGGGCGCGCGCAGCGGTTCCGCACCACCGGCGCGCGCGGTGTCCTCGGTCTCGGCGTCCTCGAGGACCCGCAGGGCGTCGTCGAACGTGAGGATCCCGACCAGCCGGCCCTCGTCGTCGACGACCGGCATCACGATGAGGCGCTCCTCCGCTGACCTTCGCGCGGCGGTCTCGGCGGATTCGCGTGCCCGCGCGGTGATCGCGTCGTTCATCAGGTCGCGGACCGGTGTCCCCGGCTCGGCGCGCATGATCGCGCGCAGGCCCACGATCCCCACCAGGCGACGCTGGTCGTCGGTCACCGGGATGCCGTAGATCGTCTCGGCCTCGTCGATCCGCTGGCGCACACGGTCGAGGGTCTCGCCGGCGGTGACGTCGGGGTGGGTGGAGATGAACTCCGGGCTCATCCGCCGACCGACCGAGCCGACCGGGTAGTCGAGCACCGCTGCGGTGAGGGCCTGCTCGTCGTGGTCGAGTTCCCGCATGAGCCGGGTGGCCACGCGCGCCGGGAGTTCGTCGATCAGCCCGGCCCGGTCGTCGGGGTCGAGGTCGGTGAAGATCTGGCTGACGCGGTCCGTGTGCAGCGCGCGGATCAGCTCGGACTGCAGCGGCGGGTCGAGGGCCTCGAAGACCACCAGCGCGGTGCCCTTGGACAGCAACCGGAACAGCACGGCCCGGTCCTTGGCGCCGCTGCGCTCGAGGACGTCGACGATCAGCCAGGGCGGCATCTCCTCGACCATGTCGGAGGCCGTGCGCAGGTCACCGCTGTCGATCAGGGAATCGATCCGTCGGGCGGCGTCGGCCGGATCACGCAGGGTCTGGTCCCGGCCGTCGCGCGCGTCACCCGGCCCGGTCATGTCCCGGTCTCCTCGGCGATGTCGTCATACGCGGTCAACGGGTCGAGTCTGCCGTCTGCCCGGTAGGCGGCGCGGGCGAGCGTCATGGAGGCGACCGTCGTCACCACCACCGTCGCTCCCAGGGCCACCAACGCCATGAGCAGCTGCGCCCAGGAGTACCCGGATCTCAGCTCGTGCCCGTAGGCCGAGAAGATGAACAGCATCATCCCCAGGCCGGTCGCCACGGACAGGATGTTGATCCGGGTCAGCGCGTCGCCGGCCCGGGACATGGTCACAGCGGCCACCAGGAAGCACAGCGACCCGAGCAGCGCCAGTACACCGATCACCAGGTCCGCGATCATCGAGCCCTCCATCCCCGTCACCGCTGTCCTCGGGAGAGCAACCGCGCGAGGGCGACGGTCGAGAGCACACCGATGAGCGATCCGAGCATCACCACGTCCAGTGCCACCGCAGATCCCTGACGGATCACGAACAGCACGAACAGTGCCACCGCGCAGAAGTAACTCAGATCAGCCATGACGGCACGGTTGGCATCGCCCGGTCCGCGTACCGCGCGGACCGCCGCCACCACCATGCTCGCGACGACGATCACGGTCGACACGGCCAGCAGCACCGTCAGCAGCGGGCTCATTCGTCTTCACCTCGCAGAACGGACAGCACCCGGTCCTCGGTCCGACCGAGCAACTCGATCATCTCCTGACGGGGCCCGCCGAGCACGACGTGGACCCACATCTCGTCGTCACCGATGACCGTCACCAGTGTCCCCGGCGTGACGGTGATCGCCCAGGCCAGGGCCGTGATCTCCACGTCGGTGCGGCAGCGCATGGGATAGCGCACCAGCACCGGGGTGCCGATCGGACCGGGTGTGACGGCCTCCTTGGCCAGGGCCACCGACGACAGCACGACGTTCCACAGCAACCATCCCAGGACGACCGGGGCGCGGAGTACCCGGCGGATCACGAGCGTCCCCCGATCGTCGAGTCGGTCATCGCATCGGGGCCGTCGAGCACGGCCGAGACGTACGCGTCGGTGTCGACGAGGCCGGCCACCGCCCGGTCCACCTCCGGGGCGATCGCCCCGTACCCCAGGAAGATGGCCACCGACAGGGCCGCGAGTACGCCCCCGGGCACGAGCAGGCGCGCCGGCACGCGCGGAGACGGGCGAACGTCGTTGTCGTCGTCGTCATCGTCGTCGCCGTGCTCGTCAACCCACTGCTGGCGCTCGTCGCTGTCACCGTCGTCATCGCCGGGACGGGGCGCGGGTCCGCCCCACATGATGCCGCGCCACAACCGGAGCATGGCCACGAGCCCGATGAGGGAGGAGACCAGGACGACGACGACGGTGGCGACTCCCCATGCGCCACCCGTCCCCAGGGCGGCGGTCACGACCTCGAGTTTGCCGGTCAGCCCCGAGGTGGGCGGCAGTCCGACGAGGGCCGCGATGGCGAGCACCAGCAGCACCCCTAGCGGACGTTCGCGGTACCAGAGGCCCGACAGCCCAGCCAGCTGTCCGCTGCGGTAGACGTGCTCGGCGGCACCGATCAGCATCACGAGCGCCCCGATGGTGACCATGTGGTGGATCATGTAGACGATCGCACCGCCGGGGGCCTGCGCGACCGCCAGCGCGGCGAGGATGACGCCGACCCCGGAGACCATCTGCCAGGCGAGGATCTCGCGGGCGCCGACGGGGGACGCCGAGGCGACGGCACCCCACAGCGCGGTCACCAGCGCCACGACCAACAGGACGCGGCCCCATGCCGGATCGAGGTCGAAGGCGGTGGCCCAGATCCGGATGACCGCGTAGAGAGCCACCTTGGTGTGCAGCGCGGAGAACAGCGCCATGACCCCGGCGGAGGTGCCGGGGTAGGCGCGGGGCAGCCACCCGTGGACGGGTACGGCGCCGGCCTTGATGCACAGGGCCATGAGCACCACACCCAGGGCGGCGGCGACCCGGCCGTCCTCCTGTGCCGCTCCCGCGAGCACGGCGAGGTTGACGCTTCCGGCGGTGCCGTACACGAAGCCGACGCCCGCGAGCAGCAGCGTGGAGGTGAGGAGGTTGATCACGACGAACAACCGGCCCACGCCGAGGCGGCGCCACGTGCCCGTCATGGCGATGAGCGCGTACGAGGGCAGCAGCATGACCTCGACGAAGACGAAGAGGTTGAACAGGTCGCCGGTGAGCAGGGCGCCGTTGGCGCCGGCGAGCAGCAGCAGGGCCAGCGGGGCGAAGTAGCGGCTCCGGCCGAACTCCCCGGTCTGGTCACAGAACACCAGGGACATCAACGCCACCACACCGGTGGTGACCAGCATGAGCGCGGCGAACGAGTCGGAGACGAAGGGGATCGCGACGCCCGGCACGAAGCCGCCCACCGAGGCGGCGATCACCGGTTCGGACCGGTGCAGTACGAGGAGCACGAGCCCGGCGACCGCCGTGGCCGCCGGGACCGCCAGCGCCACGAGACGGCCGGCCTGCCGGGACGGCAGGATCGCCGTGACGGCGGCGGCCATCACGGGAATGGCTGCCAGCAGGGGCAGGAGCAGGGCGGTCACGACGCGTACTCCTCACCGGTGGGCGGGACGTTGTGGGTGTCGTCGTCGCGGCTCACCACCGCGAGCGAGAGCATGAACACGGTCACCGCGAGCGTGATGACGATCGCGGTGAGGACGAACGCCTGGGGGAGCGGGTCGGCGGACACGTCGACTGCGTTGACGTCGGCGAGTGGCTCGGCCCGCCAGGCCGCCACGCCAGCGCTGAGCAACGTGAGATTGACCGCGTGGCTGATGAGCGCGAGACCGAACACGACACGGACCATGCCGCGCTGCATCATCAGGTAGACGCCGCCCGCGGTGAGGACGCCGATCATGATCGCGATGGTCACCGGGCGACCTCCTCGTCGGTTCCGCGACGAGTCCCCGGGGTGCCCCCGGTTACGCCGGTACCGGCCCCACCACTGGTTTTCCGCGGGCCTGACTTCCGGCGGCCGGTGTCCGGCGCGTCGGGGCCGGAGACGACCTCTGCGGGGGCGCGGCCCGCGCCGAGCGTGTTGAACGCGGTCATGACCAGTCCGAGGACGCCGGCGTAGACCCCGAGGTCGAAGATGAGGGCACTGGAGAGGCGCTGGCCCAGGAAGTACCCGTTGGCGGGCTGGAGGAACTGCCCGAGCGCGTAGCCGCCGATCCCGGTGAGTCCGGCGACCACCAGCCCCCCGCCGATGAGCGCGACCGGGGTGGAGGGTCGGCTCACGGGGCGATCCGACTCGCGGGCCAGGTAGACCAGCGCGAATGCGCACGCCGCGACCAGGGCGGCGATGAAACCGCCGCCGGGCTCGTTGTGGCCACGCCACAGCAGCATCACGGAGACCACGGCGAGGACCGGCGTCACGCCCCGTGCGAGCAGCTTCAACGGCACGGTGTTGCGGGCGGCGTCCTCCAACGCCTCCGCGGCCGTGCCGGTGCTCTTCGCGGAACCGGGCAGGGTCTCGCGGACGGACTCGGGATCCATGGTCTGGGCGGTGGCCCGGACCGAGCCGAGGACGCCGAGGATCGCGATGCCGGCCACGCCGAGCACGGCCACCTCGCCGAAGGTGTCGAGAGCGCGGAACTCCACGAGGATCGTGTTGACGATGTTGCTCCCGCCGGTGATCTCGGGGCCGTTCTCCAGCAGGTACACGCCGATCGGGGAGCGTTCCCGGCGCCCGGTGAAGACCAGCACACCGATGGTGGTTGTGATGCCGGTGAGGACGGCCAGCACGATGGCGGCGGTGTTCCTCGGGCGGGAGGCGGTGATGAAGTCGCGGGGCAACCGCCTCAGGACGAGCACGAACATGATGATCGTGAGCGCCTCGACCAGCAGCTGGGTCAGTCCGACGTCGGGCGCGCCGAGGCCGAAGATCTGGATGGTCACGGCGATCCCGACGGCCGACAGCAGCACCGCGGCCGACAGGCGCGAGCGCGTGACGCACAGTCCCAGCACGCCCACCGCGACCACGAGGAGCAACACGACGTCGATCGCGCTCTCGAGCCCGCCGACGCGCGGGGGGATCGAACTGCCCGTCGCCAGGGCCCATCCGCCGATCCCGACCGCGTAGACGCTCAGTACCGCCAGCAGGGCGCCGGCGTGCCGGGCGGGGGAGTCCGACGCGGTGGGACGGACCAGCGCGCGGCCGGCGCGCGTCGCCGCCGACGTCAGGCCCTCGAGGACGGAGGCGCCCGTGAAGGGGAGCAGCTCCCGGTCGAGTGCGCGGTCGATCGGCGTGCGCTTCCAGGCCAGCAGGGCACCGACGACGAGGATCAGGGCGGTGAGCCCGACCTCCAGGGTCAGCCCGTGCCACAGGACGAAGTGGGCCTCGTAGGTCAGGTCGTCGATCGTCCCGGCGGGAGCGGTGCCATAGACGACGGCGGTGCCCGGTTCGTTCGGGGGCCAGCCGAACGAACCGGCCGCGGCCTCGGCGACCGCGGACATCGGCACGTCGAAGACCCAGACCACGAGCGCCAGCGGCAACCCGATCGCGGCGGGCAGGGCCGCGGGCAGCCAGAGCCGGACCGGTGCCTCGTGGACCTCGTCCGGGTCGGCCGCCGTCCGGGCCGGGTCGCGGTAGACGCCGAGGAAGCCGCCCAGCACGATCCGGGCGCAGTAGAGGAAGGTGAGGATCGCCCCGATCACGGCGGCGGTCAGCAGGGCGGTCACCGCCACCGTGTTCCCGCCGGCGACGTCGCCGAACGCGATGAGCATGGACTCCTTGGACACGAAGCCCAGGGTGGGCGGCACGGCGGCCATGGCGCCCGCGCCGAGCACGGTGGCGCCGAACGTCCACGGCATGCGGCGCCACAGCGGGCCGAGGTCGCGGATGTCGCGGGCCCCCGCCTCGTGGTCGACCACGCCGACCAGCATGAACAGCCCGGACTTGAACAGGGCGTGGGCGACGGTGTGCAGTGCGGCGGCGGCGAGCGCCTCCTGCGTCCCCACGCCGATCGCCGCGGTGATCCACCCCAGCTGGCTCACGGTGGAATAGGCCATGAGCTGCTTGAGGTCGGTCTTCTGCAGGGCGAACACGGCCGCCATCACGGCGGTTCCCATGCCCACGGACACGAGCAGTGCGTTCCACACCGGCACGTCGTGGAAGGCCGGGGAGAACCGCATGAACAGGAAGATCCCGGCCTTGACCACGGCCGCGGCGTGCAGGTACGCGCTCACCGGGGTCGCCGCCGCCATCGCGTCCGGCAGCCAGAAGTGGAACGGGAACTGGGCGGACTTGGTGAACGCGGCCACCGCCACGGCGACCGCGATCGCTGCGGTGAAGCCGGGGTCGGTGGACCACACGTCGTGCGCGAGGGCCTCCGAGATGGAGGTGGTGTCGGTGCGCAACCACATGGCCACGAGCGCGCCCAGCAGCACGAGGCCACCGACGACGGTCACCGTGAGGGTGCGCAGCGCGGCGGCGTAGGCAGGGCGGCCCGAGTTGGCGATCAACGCGAACGACGCCAGGGACGTGAGCTCCCAGCACACGTAGAGCAGCACCATCGAGTCCGTGAGGACGAGCCCCAGCATGGAGACCGTGAACAGGGTCATGAGCTGGTAGAAGCCGTAGTGCTGTGGGCGCCGCCCGCGGGCGTGCCGACGCCCGTGCCCGTGGTCACCGCCGCCGGAGAGATACGACGACGAATAGATCAACACGATCGCGCCGATCACCAACGCGAGCATCGCGAAGAGCAGGCCCGTGGGGTCCGCGAACAGGTCCAGGGTCCAGTCGCGGGCGGGCACCCAGGGGATGCGTACGACCTCGGTGGGCCTCCCCGACAGGGCCAGCGAGAGCGGCCCCAGCAGCGCGAACGCCCCCAGTAGGTAGAGCGCCGCGAGCGGCCATCCCGCGCCCCGGCCCAACCACCGTGTGAGCGGCCACGCGAGCAGGGTGGCCAGACCTGCAGCAGCGATCGCGAGGACGGGGCTCATGGCTCCTTCCTGCGCGGCAGCGGGTAACGAGGGGTGCGAAGGTTTCCACGGAAGTTTATCAACAGCCACGGACACCGATGCGGGGGCATGCCGAGTGACCTGCGGGAACACCGGTTCCAGGGGGCTACGATCCGGCCATGACCTCCTCGGACGCCCCCTCTGAGACCTCGCCGCACACCGACATCCTGCCCGTCACCGACCCCGGCACCTCCCCTCGATCAGACCCCCCGGACGCGCCGGACGCCCCGGGCCACGAGGTCGGCGCCGCCCGCGGGGGACCCGCGCGGCGGCTGCTGGGCCTGGCGCTGATCGTCCTGCCCCTCGTCCTGGCCGCACTGTGGGCGGTGGTCGGGCCGACCCCCCAGCAGGAGGACGCCGCCCCCGGCGCCGGCGGGCCCCTGCGTTCGGCGCTGGCGGAGGCGTCGGCCAACTCGTCGTTCACGGTCGCCGGAGCGGAGCAGTTGCGCTCCGGGACGACCGAACTCGCCGACGGCGCCGGGCAGCTGCGCGACGGCTCCGCGGAGCTGGCCACGGGCATGGAGCAGTTGCAGGCGGGGATGGGGCAGGCCGGATCCGGGGCCGAGGAGGTCGCGGGCGGCGTCCGTCAGGTCGTGGGTGCGGTCCGCGGGGTCGCCGTGATCCAGGGGCAGGTCTCCACCGCGATCGAGGACGCCCTGTCGCGGCTGCAGGGCGACGCCCCGGAGGTCGTCCAGGCGCGCAACGCCCTGACCGGGCTCCGCGACCAGCTGGCCACCCAGGGCCTCGACCAGAACACGCTGAGCAACCTCGACCAGCTCGACTCCGGCGCGGCGGAACTCGCCCGCCAACTCTCCGCCCCGGGCGCCGAGCTGCGCGACGGCGTCTACTCCGCCACCCGTGGCGCCCGCGAACTCGCCGGCGGCGCGGGCGAGCTCGCCACGGGAGCCGACACGCTCCGCGACGGTGCGGCCAGCGTCGCCGACTCCGCCGGCCGCACCCAGGAGTCCATCGGCAAGACCGGGCGGGCCCTGGCCGTCGAGCAGGGCGACGCCGGGCTGGAGGCCGCCGCGGCCGCCGACGACTCCGAGCGCCGCACCTCCGCCGGGATCCTCGGCGTCGCCGCCGCAGCGATGCTCGGAGCACTGCTCGTCCAGCTCGTCCGCCGGCCCGGCTCGTCGATCGCCGAGTCGGTTCTCGCGCTGACCCTGCTCACCGCGAGCCTGTCCGCGTGGGCGCTGGCCACCGCCGACGGCCCCACCGCGGGCGGGGCTACTGCCGCCGTGGCTCTCGTCGCCCTCGTCGTCGTCGCCTCCTCCGCCCTGTGGCGCGCCCTCGTCGCGGTGCTCGGCCCGTGGCCCGGTCGGATCACGGCGGTGATCCTCGCCGCCGCGTCGGCCGGCGCGGCGTGGTGGGTGTGGGTCGCCGGCGGTGCGCCCTCGGCGATCGTCACCGTCACCTCGGCGACCACGACCGGGCAGGCCACCGCGGCGCTCGACGCCGTGCTCCTGTCCGGGCCCGCCTCCGTCGCCTGGACCGGCGCGGCGGTCCTGCTGGCGGTCGCGGTGTTCTCGCTTCTGGCGGTGATCGTCGCCGGGCGGCCCCGCGCCCGCCGGTAGACGTCGCGCCGAGGCGGACCCGCTCCCGCGCCGACGAGAAGAGCGTTCCGCACGCCTCCCTCTCGGGAAACGTGTGCGGAACGCTCTTCGGGATGAAGGGGTCGCGCGAGGTCAGTCGGCCAGGCCGACGACCTCGTGTTCGTCGGAGGGCTCGTCGGTGATCGCGTCCACGCCGCCGTCGGTGAGCATGGGGACGCTGAAGACGAACTCGGGGATCGCGAAGGCGTCGACCAGCGTGCGCGCCCGGCCGGCCAACTTGGTGCAGAGACGGTTGCGGGCCGCGGTGGCCGCCTTCGTCCGCTCGGTCGTCAGACGGTTGTGCTCGAGGAACCAGCCCTTGTCGCCGTCCACGATGTCGAGCACGTACAGGTCGCACAACATCCCGAGGACCTCCCTGGCCTCCGGGTCCTCGCAGGCCTCCACGGCCTCGGCGAAGCGGGCGAACACCCAGCTGTCCATGTGGGCGCGACCGGCCTGCAGGAGATGATCCTGCGCCGAGTTGAAGACCTTGAACGCCGCCGAGCCGTCCTGGCCCTGCGCCTTGCGCAGCCGTCGCGCGACCGTCTCCAGCAGGTGCTCCTCGCGGTCGACGAGGAGCTGGAGCTGGTTGCCGCGATCGAGCAGGTCGGTGTGCTCGCGGTCCGTCACGGCGTCGACGAGCTTCTGCCACAGGGTGGAGGCGCGGGCCTTCTCCTGCACCACGTCGACGGCCGTGCTCAGCGCGAACGCGACGGTCTCGCGCTGGTCCATGTCGCCGAAGTCCGCGGCGTAGGAGCTCAGGAGCTCCTTGCCCACCAACTGGGTGAGCACCACGTTGTCGCCCTCGAAGGTCGAGAAGACGTCGCAGTCCTTGCGCATCTCTGTGAGCAGGTTCTCCGCCATGTAGCCGGCGCCGCCGCAGGCCAGGCGGGCCTCGATGATCGTGTCGTTGGCGAACGCGGTGACCGAGGCCTTGATGCCCGCGGCGTGGGTCTCCATCTCGCGGCGACGGACCTCGTCGAAGGCCTCCGGGTTCTTCTCGAACTCGTCCAGTTCGAGGATGATGGCGTTCTGGGCGCACGCGAACGCGTACGCGCGGGCGACCCGTGGCATGAGCCGACGCTGGTGCTCGCGGTACTCCAGCAGCGGGATGCCCTTGCCGGTCTCCGGGTGGTCGAACTGCCGGCGGACCAGCGAGTACCGCACGGCCAGCGCCAGCGCGGTGCGCGCGGACGCGCCCGCCGCCGCTCCCACCGACACCCGACCGCGGATGAGCGTGCCGAGCATGGTGAAGAATCGGGCGCCCACCGAATCGATGGGGGAGGAGTACTCCCCGTCGGCGTCGACGGCGCCGAAGCGGTCGAGCAGCGCCTCCCGCGGGACCCGCACGTCGTCGAACCAGATCTTGCCGTTGTCCACGCCCGCGAGGCCGCCCTTGGGGCCGTGGTCGGAGGTGCGCACCCCCGGCAGGTCGTTACCGGCCTCGTCGCGGATCGGCACGAGCAGGCAGTGGACACCGTGGCGGAGTTCCCCGCCGTCGTCCGCGGTCGTGATCAGCTGGGCGAACACGGCGGCCATCCGGCCGTCGCGGGCGGCGTTGCCGATGTAGGCCTTCTCCGCGCTGGGCGTGGGGGTGTTGACGACGAACTCGCCGGTCTCACGATCGAACGTCGCCGTCGTCTCCAGGTTCTGCACGTCCGAGCCGCCGCCGACCTCGGTCATGGCGAAGCAGCCGAGCAGGTCCAGGGACATGACGTCCGGCAGGTACTTCTTACGGGTCTCGGAGTCGCCGAGGTTGGCGATCGCGCCGCCGAACAGGCCCCACTGGACGCCGGCCTTGACCATGAGGGACAGGTCGAGGTGGCCGAGCATCTCGAAGGACGTCAACGCCCCGCCGGTGTCACCGGTCCCACCGTCCTCCTCGCGGAACCCCAGCTTGGGCATCCCGGAGTCGGCCAGGCGCTGGAGCTGCGCCAGTACATGGTCGCGATGCTCCTCCATGCCCAGCCCGATCGGGTTGAGCATGTCCGGGGTCATGGCCTCGCGCGTGAACTCGCGGGCATCGGCCCAGGTCCCGTCGAGGACCTTCTGCAGCGAGGCCGCGAGGACCGCGTCCCCCGCCCCGGTGGTGGTGATGCGGCCGTAGTTCGGGTGCACGGCCGGGCCGGTCCCGGGTGCACTGTCCCCTGCGGCGGCGGCGTTCTGGACGTCGGTCTCGGAGGTCATGACACGACTCTACGGAGAGTCCGCGCCGCTGTGCACCGGAAGAGCGGCCCCACGTCGACGGCACCACGGCAGGGGGAACCCGAGGGCACGGCACGAACTGGCCGAGGGCACGAAAAGACCGAGGGCCCGGATCACCGACGTGATCCGGGCCCTCGCATTGTCGGGGTGGCGGGATTTGAACCCACGGCCTCTTCGTCCCGAACGAAGCGCGCTACCAAGCTGCGCCACACCCCGGTCGACAACGAGGGATACTCTAGCGCCCCGCCGCCGGAATCGCGAAACCGGGTCAGGCCGGCAGGGGCACCTTCACCCGTTGCGGGGTCACCGGGATCTCGGATCCCTCGCCGCCACCACCGGGGGCGGCGACCAGTTCCAGCAGGGTCGCCTCCGGGCGGCAGAACGTCCGAACCGGCACGTACGGGGAGGTGCCCAGGCCGGCGGAGACGTGCAACACCAGGTTCCGGCCCCACGCGGACAGACCCTGGGCCCGCGAGCGGTCGATGCCGCAGTTGGTGACGATCGCGCCGGTGGGGAGGCAGAGTTGACCACCGTGGGTGTGCCCCGCGAGCGCGAGGTCGTACCCGTCGGCGTCGAACCGGTCCAGCACGCGTGGCTCCGGGGAGTGCAGCAACCCGATCCGCAGGTCGAAGGCGGGCCCGGCGGGTCCGGCGATCTCGTTGTAGTGGTCCCGTCCGATGTGGGGGTCGTCGACACCGGCGACGAGCACGCTACGGCCGTCGACCGCGATCTCGGCGCGCTGGTGGGTGGCGTCGACCCAGCCCCGCTCGGTGAAGGCGGCCCTGAGATCCCGCCACGGCAACGGGACGGCCGAGTGTTTCTGGCGGCCTATCCCGATGTACGGCAGCGGGCTCTTGGGGACCGGGGCGTAGTAGTCGTTGGAGCCGAACACGAACGCCCCGGGCCGGTCGAGCAGTGGCCCGAGGGCCTGGACCACGGAGGGCACGGCCCGGGCGTCGGAGAGGTTGTCGCCGGTGTTGACGACCAGGTCGGGCTCCAACTCCGCCAGCGAGTTGACGAACTGCTGCTTACGCTTCTGGCCGGGCATCATGTGCAGGTCCGAGACGTGGAGGATCGTCAGGGGCCGCGAGCCGGGCGCGAGCAGCGGCAGGGAGTGGCGGCGCAGCGTGAAGGCGTTGCGCTCCCAGCCCGTGGCGTACACGGTTCCCGCCACGACCGCCCCGGCGAGGACGGCCGCCGCGCGGGCGGGGGAGGTCGTCGAAACCCGGGTCTTGCGTGAAGGGCGTGACATCAGTCCAGACTACCGACGCCGGGCGGGGTCACCGCGGCGGCGAGATGGTGATGGGGGCCAGGCCCGGCACGTTGAGCACGATGGGTTCGTCCCCGACCGGCGCCCCCGGGCCGGAGGCGCCCTGCCCCTGCGCGCCGGTCGGGGA
>NZ_JABFAN010000011.1:41155-48001 GCF_017168155.1 Dietzia sp. KRD202
GCCCCTGCGCGCCGGTGCCCCCGCCCCCGCCGCCGCCCGATCCGTCGGAGACGCGGAGGGTGAGCTGGGACCCGGGGATACCGGTGCTGCCGTCGACGCCGATGACGGTGCCGTACGGGCGGCCCGTGCCGGAGACGAACTGCGTGTTGACGACGAACCCGGCGTTGGTGAGCAGCGACGTCGCGGCGGACTGGCTCATGCCCGCGACGTCCGGGGCGGCGGCCCCGCTGGTCCCGGCCTGGTAGGCGGGATCGGGTGCGGGCAGTCGGAGCGGGCCGTAGATGTCGGCGATCGGGGAGAAGGCCGAGAACCAGGTCTGTGCCGGCTCGAGGCCACCGAAGAGGTTGCCGTACGAGCACTGGCGCAGGGGGCTGGTGCACAGCTCGGTGGTGGTGGTGCCGTCGTTGAACGCGTAGACGGCCGCCGCGTAGTTGTTGGTGAAGCCCAGGAACGCGGAGGACCGGTTGGCCTCGGATGTTCCCGTCTTGCCGGACATCGGCAGGCTCCACCCCGCGCCCGATGCGGCGCCGGCCGCCGTGCCGCCGCTCACGTGGTCCTTGGACATGGCGACGGCGAGGGTGTCGGCGAGCCCTTCCTCGACCACCTGCTCGCACTCCGGCTCGTTCAGCTCGACGGGTGCGCCGGTGCGGTCGGTGATCGACTCGATGGGACTGGGGGGACACCAGACGCCGCCGGAGGCGATGGTGGCGCCGACGTTGGACAGCTCCAGTGCGTTGACGGCGGTGGGCCCGAGGGTGAACGAGCCGAGGTTGTTCTTCTTGACGAATTCGCTGATCGAGTCGCCTCCGGGCGCGGTGCCCTTACGGTCGTAGGAACGCATGCCGAGGCGGACCGCCATGTCGACGGTGGGCGAGACGCCCACGTCCTTGATGAGATTCACGAACGTCGTGTTGGGCGACTGCGCGAGGGCGTCGGTCACGGACAGGGAGGAGGGGTACGAGCCGGCGTTCTCCACGCAGTACTGTGCGGGCGGGCACCCGGCGGCGCCACCGGCGCCGAGTCCGGAGACCTGGACGCGACGCGGCACCGGGAGGCTCGTGTTGGTGCCCATGCCCTTCTCCATGGCGGCGGCGACGGTGAAGACCTTGAAGACCGAGCCCCCGCCGTCACCGACCAGCGAGAACGGCTGCGGTTGCACGGTCTGGCTGTCCCCCAGTTCGAGTCCGTACTGGCGGCTGGAGGCCATCGCGACGACCTTGTGGGCGTCCTTGCCGGGCCGGACGACGCTCATCACCTCGGCCACGCCCTGGGCGGTCGGGTTGCCGTACGTGTCGACCGAGCGCTGGACGTTGGACTGGACGGTCTCGTCGAGGGTGGTGCGGATCGTGTACCCGCCCTGCTCCACCATGTCGCGACTCAGGCCGTTCTCCTCGAGGTACTGGAGGACGTAGTCGCAGAAGAATCCGCTGTCACCGGCGGTGATGCACCCGCGGGGCAGCGGGTTCGGTCGCTTGAGCACGCCCAGCGGTTCGGCCGCGTAGGCCTCGCCCTCGGCCGGGGTGATGGCGCCGGTCTGGACCATCGTTCCGATGACGGTGTTGCGGCGCTGCGTGGTGCCCTCGGGGTTGGTGTACGGGTCGAACCGACTGGTGGACTGCACCATGCCCGCGAGCATCGCCGCCTGGGGGACGCTGAGGTCGCGGGCGTCGACGCCGAAGTAGGTCTGTGCCGCGGTCTGGACGCCGAACGTGCCGTTGCCGAACGAGATCAGGTTGAGGTACTTGGTGAGGATCTCGTCCTTGCTCAACTCCCCGTCGAGGGTGAGCGCCATCCGGATCTCTTTGATCTTGCGCGCGGGTGTGGTCTCGACCGCGGCGCGACGCTCCGCGTCGTTCTCGGCGGAGACGAGGAACTGGTAGTTCTTGACCAGCTGCTGGTCGATCGTCGACGCGCCCTGCTCGACCTCGCCCGAGGTGGCGTTGGTCAGGGCCGCGCGGACGGTGCCTCGCCAGTCGACACCGTTGTGGTCCGCGAACCGGCGGTCCTCGATGGCGATGATCGCCAGCTTCATCTGCTGCGAGATCTCCTCGCTGGGCACCGGCACGCGCTGCTGGTCGTACAGCCACGCGATGGGGGCGCCGGCCGAGTCGGTCACCGTGGAGATCGACGGCAGGTCACCCTTGATGAGGTCCGCGGACGTCCCGGCCAACGTGTCGGCCATCTTGTTGGATGCCAGCCCCGCTGCCCCCGCGATCGGGAACAGGGACCCCGCCGTGACCACCCCGGCGGCGACACACGTCGCGACCAGCTTTCCCAGCGAACTCATAGCCGACACACGCACAGGGTACGTGACCACCCCTCCGGGACCACCCCTCCGGGACCACCCCTCCGGGACCACCCGTCGCGCGGCGATCATGTGTCGACTCTTTACTTCTGTTGTGTGACTGCGGTAACAATATGGGGGAACGCGGGACGGATCGGACCGGAATGGGATCGCGATACACGAATCCCAGGTGCGAACGCCCGCCGACACAGTGAGTCCGCCGCGTCGGGCGGGCTCAGAAGGCCGGAGACGAGCGCGGTGAACCCGTCCACGACTCCACTCACGCTAGGGGTACTTCGATGACGTCCACCCTCCCCGGGACCACCCACTCCTCCGACCACGGGGTCCGCCCCGGTGCCGGCAACCCCCTCGGCTCCGAGGAGATCATCATCGGGGAGGGTCGCCAGGAATGGGTGGCCCAGGCCCGGTGCAAGGACATCGATCCGGACGAGTTGTTCGTCCGCGGCGCGGCGCAGCGTAAGGCCGCGTCCATCTGCCGGCACTGCCCGGTCCTGCTGCAGTGCCGGGCCGACGCACTCGACAACCGCGTCGAGTTCGGTGTCTGGGGCGGTATGACCGAGCGTCAGCGCCGCGCCCTGCTCAAGCAGCACCCCGAGGTCCGTTCCTGGGCAGACTTCTTCGCGCAGCAGATCGAGCGGCACACCGCGGTCTACTGAGTCCAGAAATCTACCGAGTCCTGAGGTCCACCGAGTCCTGGCGAGTCGAGGCCCGGACACCTCGAGCGCGGCCCGCGGCACCCGCCGCGGGCCGCGCTCGTATCCGTCAGCCGCAGAGTTGGTCGCCCACCGACCGCAGTGCCTCCAGGTTGGAGATCTCGAACGGCAGTGAGGGCACGCCGACGATCCGCACGTCCGGGTGGGTGTCGGTGAACGACTCGAGCAGTCGGACCTCCTGCTTGGCGGTGCCCGCCCGGTCGGCGTGGATGCGCAGCACCGCCTCGGCCTCCGGGTTCTCCCCGGCCAGGCGGTCGGCGGCCGCGCAGGCCTGTTCGGCGCTCAGGTCGGTCAGTCGCGGATGGGTGCGGTTGACCACGACCCCCGCCAGCGGCATCTTCTCCTCGGACAGTCGCTCGGCGAAGAACGCGGCCTCGCGCAGGGCGGGCCGCTCCGCGGAGGAGACCACCAGGAACTCCGTGCCCTTGCGGCGCAGGATCGCCTGGGTCCGGGACGCGCGGGTGGAGAACCCGCCGAACGTGGAGTCCAGCGCCACCACCATCTCGGAGGCGTCCTTGAGCATCGAGGACCCCACCACCGTGGACACGCCGCGCATCGCGGTGCTCATCGCGCCGGTCACCAGGCGTCCGACCCCGCGGCCGGGCGTGGAGAGCAACCGCATGAGCCGACTGTCGAGGAACGCGCCGAGGCGGCGCGGTGCGTCGAGGAAGTCCAGTGCGTTGCGCGACGGGGGAGTGTCGACGACGACGAGGTCCCACGCGGAGTCGTCGAGGAGCTGCCCCAACTTCTCCATGGCCATGTACTCCTGGGTCCCCGCGAAGGAGGTGACCATCGTCTTGTAGAAGCGGTTGTCCAGGATGTCCCGGGCCTTGGCCTCCGTGGTGTTGGCCACCACCAGTTCGTCGAACGTGCGGCGCATGTCCAGCATCATCGCGTGCAGTGACCCGCCGGCGGCGGATTTCTCCTGCCCGAGGTCCACGGGGGAGGGTTCGTTGGACAACTCGTCGATGCCGAGGGCCTGCGCGAGGCGACGGGCCGGGTCGATGGTCAACACGACCGTGTCGCGGCCGAGTTCGGCGGCCCGCAGGGCGACCGCCGCGGCGGTGGTCGTCTTGCCCACGCCGCCGGCGCCGGTGCACACCACCACCCGGGTGGCGGGGTCGGTGAGCATGGCGGTGATGTCGAGGCGGCGTGTCATGTCAGTGGACTCCCTGGTCGACGAGGGCGGAGGCGAGGTCGTAGAGGTCCGCGACCTCCACCCCGTTGGGCAGCGCCGGCAGCACGAGGGTGGGGCAGGCGGCGGAGGTGAGCGTCTCGCCGGCGCGAAGTTGACCGCGGGCCACGCGGGCGTGCTCGATCGCCTGCACCAGCAGGCCCTGCAGTCCCTCGTCGTCGACCTCCACGCCGGTCGCGTCGAGGCCGTCCGCGACCGCCTCGGCGTCGATGTCCTCCTCGGCGATCCGACGCAGCGCCTCGTCGTCGAGGTGACGGGTTTCCGCGCGGTTGATGATTACCTGCCCGACCCGCAGTCCGTGGCTCTTGAGTTCGGCGATCGCCTCGATGGTCTCCTGCACCGGCAGCGACTCCAGCAGGGTCACCAGGTGCACGACCGTGCGGGTGGAGTGGACCAGCTCGGCCACGGCCTCCGCCTGGCGGCGGATGGGCCCGCCCCCGCCGGCGAGGTCGGCCATCGCGGTGGTGACGTCGAGGAACTTGCCGATCCGGCCCGTGGGCGGGGCGTCGACCACCACGGCGTCGTAGACGACCTCCCGCTTGGCGTGCTCGCGTGCGACGACCTCATAGATCTTGCCGGTGAGCAGGACGTCCTTAAGTCCGGGCGCGATCGTGGTCGCGAATTCGATCGCACCGACCGACTTCATCACCTTGCCCACCACCCCGAGGCGGTAGAAGGTGTCGAGGTAGTCGAGCATCGCGGCCTCGATGTCGATCGCCAGCGCGAACACCTTGCCGCCGCCGTCGACCCTGGCCACGAGTTCCTCGCGGTAGGGCAGGGGGGCGCGGTCGAAGATCCGGGCGATGCCCTGACGTTCCTCCACCTCCACCAGCAGGACCCGCTTACCGGTGGAGGCCAGCGCCAGTGCGAGGGAGGTGGCGACGGTCGTCTTGCCGGTGCCGCCCTTCCCCGAGACGTAGTGCAACTCCGCCCGTTCGGAGCTGTCGGACCACCCGGTGGACAGCTCGTCGGCGATGGTCGATCGTGTCGACCGCGTACCTGGACTCATCGTGGACGGCATGCGTTCCACACTAAGCGCTCACACCACCGCGCGCGGGGCGCTCGTGACTTACCTAGAGTGGGGCACATGAGCGAATCCACTGGAGCAGCCCGGTTCGAGTACGTGACGGTCCCGCTGCTGACGCACGCCACCAAGCAGATCCTCGACCAGTGGGGAGGCGACGGCTGGGAGCTGGTCTCCGTTCTGCCCGGCCCCACGGGTGAGCAGCACGTCGCCTACATGAAGCGACAGCTCTGATGCCCGAGACCGAGACCGCCGGCTACTGGACCCGCAAGCTCGACCAGCTGGGTCTGGAGCTGCCGACGGTCGTCCCGCCGGTCGCCAACTACGTCCCGGCAGTACGTACCGGCGCGTTCGTCTACACCTCCGGGCAGTTGCCCATGGTCGGCGGCGCCCTGGCGGCCACGGGCAAGGTGGGGGCCGAGGTCACCGCCGAGCAGGCCGCCGAGCTGGCCCGCACCTGCGCCCTCAACGCGCTGGCGGCCGTCGACGGGCTCGTCGGGATCGATTCGGTGGTGAAGGTCGTCAAGGTGGTCGGGTTCGTCGCCTCCGCGCCCGGCTTCAGCGGGCAGCCGGGTGTCCTCAACGGCGCCTCCGACGTGCTCGGTGAGATCTTCGGCGACGCCGGCGTCCACGCCCGGTCGGCGGTCGGTGTGTCCGAGCTGCCGCTGAACGCACCCGTCGAGGTCGAGCTCGTGGTCGAGGTCGAGGGATAGCCGCGATGTCCGCAGGCCTGGCCCCGATCACCTTCCCGGCGTACGAGACCCTCCGACCCGTCACGGAGCTGTCCGGGGTCATCCTCTGCGACAACCCCTCCGAGATGACATTCGAAGGGACCAACACCGTCATCCTGCGGGCCCCGGGGTCGCACACCTGCGTGGTGGTGGACCCCGGGCCCGACGACCTCGCGCACGCCGGGCGGATCGCGGCCATCGTGGGGGAGATCGAGCTCGTCGTCGTCACCCATCGTCACGGCGACCACACCGACGGCATCGATCACCTGCGCGGATTCACCTCCGCCCCCGTCAGGGCCGTGGAGGAACGGTTCTGCCGGGACGCCGCGCCGTTGGTGACGGGCGGTGACGACGACGAGGTGATCCACGCCGCCGGCCTGGACATCATCGTGCTCGGCACCCCGGGGCACACGGCCGACTCGATCAGTCTCGAGGTGCGGGCCGCGGGCACCGGGTTCACTGCTCCGCCGGACTGCGTGGTCCTCGGGGACACGATCCTCGGCCGGGATTCGACGGTGCTGGACTCGACCGACGGTGATCTCGGTGACTACCTGGGCAGCATGGATCTCCTCGCGGCGCGGGCCGACGGGGTGATCGGCATCCCGGGGCACGGGCCCGACGTGGAGAACACCGGCCGCGCGGCCCAGGTACTCGGTCGGCACCGGCGCGATCGACTCGACCAGATCATCGCCGCCCGGGCCGAGTTGGGGCGCGACGCCTCGGCCGAGGCGATCACGCAGCACATCTACCGCGGCGTGACGCCGTTCCTGCTCAAGGTGGCCGAGCAGTCCACCAAGGTCGCGCTGCGCTACCTCGACCGCCTGGACACGGGGGGCACGGGTGGCGCCGCCGACGCCTGATCCGCCCGCGACCTGACC
>NZ_JABFAN010000011.1:48101-62348 GCF_017168155.1 Dietzia sp. KRD202
GGCCGGGGCTGGGGCCGGGGCGTCAGCGGGCGCGGCGGGCCAGCCGCTCGGTGTCGGAGATGATGACGCTCTTGCCCTCGAGCCGCAGCCAGCCGCGGTGCGCGAACTCGGCCAGCGCCTTGTTCACCGTCTCGCGGGAGGCGCCGACGAGCTGGGCGATCTCCTCCTGCGTGAGGTCGTGCGTCACGCGGATGTTGCCGCCCTCCTGCGTGCCGAAGCGCTGCGCGAGCTGCAGCAGGGCCTTGGCCACGCGGCCGGGCACGTCGGTGAAGATGAGGTCGGCGAGGTTGTTGTTGGTGCGGCGCAGGCGGCGGGCCAGCACGCGCAGCAGCTGGTCGGAGATCTCCGGACGCTCGGCGATCCAGCGCTTGAGGGCCGAGCGGTCCATGGCCTGCACGGACACGTCGGTGACACACACGGCCGACGAGGTACGCGGGCCGGGGTCGAAGATGGAGAGCTCGCCGAACATGTCGGACGGCCCGAGGATGGAGAGCAGGTTCTCGCGACCGTCGGGGGCCTTCCGGGAGAGCTTCACCTTGCCGGAGGTGACGATGTACAGGCTGTCGCCCTGCTCGCCCTCGCGGATGATCACGTCACCCTTCGAGTACTCCTCGCTGGTCAGGTCGGAACGCAGGGCGGAGACCGCTGCCGGCTCCACACCCTGGAAGATTCCGGCTCTGGTGAGGACGTCGTCGGCAGACTGGTCCGTGCGGCGATCAATCGTCACAGTCTGTGACCCTCCGTTCGGGCGCGGACATGCGTGTCCGTGCCATGGCGTGCGTGTGGCGAAAACCACTGTAGTCGTAAGCGCGTCGGAGGTGGTGGCGACGCGCGATCAGCGGGATGGTTCAGACGTCGATCTGTTCGGGTTCGTCGAGGATCGCATTCTCGAAACGGTCCATGAGTAGTGCGAATCCGGCTAGGAGGACCGGCACCAGGACGACGAGGATTCCCTGCATCTGTCCGATTATCCACCCCCGGACCGCGGGACGCACACGCACCCGGGGCGGCGGTTCCGCGCCGTCGGGGCGCCGAGCCGTAATGTGGACTCATGCCCGACCCAGCTCCTGCCGTGAAGCGCCGCAGCCGAGGGGTGGCCGCGAGGGGGGCGGAGACCGACCTCGGGCGCACCCGGCGCGCGAGACGCATGCTCCGTCGCCTCGAGGAGGCGTTCCCGCACGTCTACTGCGAGCTCGACTTCACCGATCCGCTCGAGCTGAGCGTGGCGACGATTCTGTCCGCACAGTGCACGGACAAGCGGGTCAACGAGGTCACGCCGGCACTGTTCGCGCGCTACCGGACCGCCGCCGACTACGCGGGGGCGGACCGTGAGGAGCTGGAGGAGTTCATCCGGCCGACGGGTTTCTACCGCAACAAGGCGCGGAGCATCCAGGGCCTGGGCGCGGCGCTCGTGGAGAGGTACGACGGCGAGGTGCCGCAGCGGCTCGAGGACCTGGTCACCCTCCCGGGATTCGGACGGAAGACGGCCAACGTGGTGTTGGGCAACGCATTCGGGATCCCGGGCCTGCCGGTCGACACCCACTTCATCCGGTTGGTGAACCGCTGGAAGTGGACTGAGGCCACGGACGCCGTCCGCATCGAGCGCGAGGTGTCGCGCATGCTGCCGCGGGCCTCCTGGACCGACGCGAGCCACCGGATCATCTTCCACGGTCGCCGGGTGTGCCACGCCCGGACCGCGGCCTGTGGGGCGTGTGTGCTGGCCGACGACTGCCCGTCCGCGGGCGAGGCCGGCCCGCTCGACCCGGTCGCCGCCGCCCGCCTCGTGGCGGGACCCGAGCGCGACCACCTGCTGGAACTGGTCGGACTGGGGGACCACGCGTGAGCGCCTCAGCCCGGTGGTCGCTGGTCGCTCTCGTGGCGATGATCGGCGTCGTCGTCGCACTTCTCTCCACGTTCGGTGACACCGACGACGGGTCCGGCGACCCGACCGCCGCCCCCACCGCACCTCCCGTGGGCGCCCCGCCCGCGGACGAGCCGCGCACCGTCGTGGACCCCGCGGTCCGCGCCGAGGCCGGGCTCCCCGCCTGCCGCGACAGCGCCGTGCCCGCCACCACCACCGGCCCCGTCGCCGGACTGATGGTGCGCTGCATGGGCGACGGCTCCACCACCACGCTCGGCAAGATCCAGGCCGGCACGCCCATGGTGGTCAACATGTGGGCCTACTGGTGCGAACCGTGCCGCCGTGAGCTGCCCGCCATCCGTGACGCGCAGGCCACCCTCGGGGACAAGGTGAAGGTGGTGCTCTCGCACACCGACCCGTCCGAGACCAAGGGGTTCGACACCCTCGCCGCGCTTGGCATCGAGGACCTGATCTCGGTCTCGGACCAGGACGAGGAGCTGCCGACCGTGCTCGGCGCGCCTCCCGTCCTGCCCCTGACGCTGTTCGTCCGCGCCGACGGGACGATCGCGCACGTGCTGGTCGAACCCATGGACAGCGAGCAGGACGTGCTGGACGCCGTCGCCGAACACCTGGGAGTGACCGCGTGAGCAACCCCGCGAACGGGCCCGTGCCCCGGCCCGGCGACGTCACCGGCGTCCCGCACCCCGCTTGGATGGACCCCCTCATGACGGCGTGCACCGACGGCAGCTTCGACGGGTTGCTGCCGAGACGGCGTCCGCCCGAGGACCGCGGTCCCAACGAGGTCGGCCGGCCGCACCGCGACGCCGCCGTCCTGGTGCTGTTCTCCGGCTCGGAGGACGCGCCCGGCCCCCAGCCGCCCAGCGATGCCCGCGTCCTGCTCACCCACCGGGCCCCCACGCTGCGCAGCCACTCGGGTCAGATCTCGTTCCCCGGCGGCGGCGTCGACGACACGGACAGCGGCCCGGTGGAGGCCGCACTGCGTGAGGCGTGGGAGGAGACCGGCCTCGACCCCGACGGGGTGGACGTGCTCGCGGTGCTCCCCGAGCTGTACATCCCGGTCTCGAACTACTCCGTCGCACCGGTGCTCGGATACTGGCGGGAGCCGATGGAGGTCGACGTCGTGGACCCGGGGGAGACCGCGCGCGTGATGACCGTGCCGGTCGACGAGCTGCTCGATCCCGCCAACCGGTTCCTGCTCCGGCACACCACCGGGTGGACCGGCCCGGCGTTCCAGCACGACGACCTCGTCGTGTGGGGCTTCACCGCCGGCATCCTCGCCGCGATGTTCCACTCCGCCGGATGGGACCTGGACTGGGACACGTCCGACATCCGGGACCTCGAGAAGACCCTGGCCGCGTCCGCGAACGGGGAGCAGCACCGCATGTCGGCCGAGGAGGCCCGCCGCGAATCCGCGGACCCACTGGCCGATCGCACCGTCGCCGGCGTCCCCGGGCTGAGCGCGCGCGCCGCCGCCAGCGCCGTTGCCGGTGCCACGGCCGCCGACGGCGAGCTGGCCGGGGACGGCGAGCAGCCCGCCGACGGCGAGGAGTCGCTCGACCTGCCCGCGGACAATCCTCGGAGGGGGTACCGGTGACGGGCTCGCAATGGCTCGACCTTGCACTGTTCGCACTCGCCGCGGCCGCGGCGATCTCGGGCTGGATCAACGGGGCCGCCGCGTCGGGCTTCGCGTTGCTCGGGGTGGGCATCGGCGCGACCTCCGGCCTGCTGGTGGCCCCGCACCTCGTGCGGGAGATCGACTCGCCGTTCGGCAGGCTGTCCGCGGGGCTGGCGATCATCGCGGTGATGGTGATCATCGGGCAGGTCGCCGGCGTCACGATCGGCCGCGCCGCCAGGCGCTACATCGCCGGATCCGGTGCACGACTCCTCGACAGCACGGTGGGCGCCGTCCTCCAGTCCGCTGCCATGCTGCTCGTGGCCTGGCTGGTCGCGGTGCCCATCGCCGCGCAGGAGGGACCCGGGCTGGGCAAGGCGGTGCGGGGGTCGTCCGTGCTGGCCAAGATCGACGACGTCGCCCCCGAACAGCTGCAACGGATCCCCGCGACGTTCACCTCGGTCCTCGGCACCACCGGATTCCCGGACATCCTCGGACCGTTCGGCACCACCCCGATGCAGGAGGTCCCACCGCCCGATCCGGTCCTCGCAGGCTCCGAGGTGGTGGCCCGCGTACAGCCGTCCGTGCTGAAGATCCGCGGCCGGGCAGAGTCCTGCAGCCGCGCGCTGGAGGGGTCGGGGTTCGTGGCCGCACCGGGGCTCGTGATGACCAACGCACACGTCGTGGCGGGCACCGAGTCGGCGACCGTGGTGTCCGGTGATGACGAGCTGGACGCCGAGGTGGTGGTCTACGACCCCCGCGTGGATATCGCGGTGCTGCGCGTGGACGGGCTGGACGCTCCGGTTCTTCCCTTCGCCGAGAACCGTGCCCGCACCGGCGACGACGCGATCGTCGTTGGCTACCCGGGCAACGGGCCCTACCGTCCGGACGCGGCGCGGATCCGCGAGCGTGTGACCCTGCGCGGCCCGGACATCTACCGCGAGCAGACCGTCGAGCGCGAGGTGTACATCCTGCGGGGCTCCGTTCGCGAGGGCAATTCCGGCGGACCGCTGGTCACCCCGCAGGGGCAGGTCGCCGGCGTGGTGTTCGGCGCCGCGATGGACGCCGCGGACACCGGGTACGCGCTGACCGTGGAGCAGGTGCTGCCGCAGCTCCAGCTCGCGGTCGATGCGCAGGAGTCGGTCTCGACGGGGCGGTGCGTGGGGCTGCCCAGCTGATCACCGCGGGGCCCGGTCGGCGGGTCGGAGTCCCGGCGGCTCAGAGCGGGGTGACGCGCCGCGCGAAGTCCACGATCAGCCGGGACGTGGCGTCCGGGGCCTCCATCGCGGGATAGTGCCCGGCCCCCGGGACCAGTTCGGTGGTGAAGTCGCGCGCCCACGCCGAGGACGCGCGGACGGTAGCCGGCAGGATGAACCTGTCCTCGGTCCCACTGATCCCCAGCACGGGCTGCGGCAGGACGCCCGAGACCGCGCGGCGGAAGTCGCGACCGTCCGGACGGAACTGGCTCCGCACCATCCAGCGGCGGCTCTCCAGGGTCAGGTGCGCGACCTTCGGGATGAGCATGGACCGCCTGAGCAGGTCGGCGGATTCGCGGAAGTCCTCCGTGTCGGGCCACGTGGGCCCGGATCGACTGCGGAGCATCTCCTCGACCACTGCGGCGCCGTCGCGGGTGAGGTGCCGCTCGGGCAATCGCGGCGCCTGGTCCGCGAGCAGGCGAGGCACCAGCGCACGACGTTGGGAGCGGTCGAGCAGTGCGGCGCGCCGGGTGGCGACCGGGTGGGGAGAGCCGACGACGACGAGGCCCCGCACCGCGCGTGGCCGGCGGTAGGCGGCGGTCCATGCGATGAATCCGCCCTCGCCCTGGCCGACGACCACCGCCGAGGAGTGACCGAGGGCCCGGATGAGGTTGGTCATGTCCGCGGCCAGGGTCCACCCGTCGTAACCGCGCGGCGGCTTGTCCGAGTCGCCGTGGCCCCGGAGATCGACGGCAACGGCATGGAACCCGGCGTCGGCCAGCGCGAGCATGGGCGCCCGCATCGTCCACCAGATTCCACTGAGACCGTGGATCAGGAGGACCAGAGGGGGGAGTCGGCCCGGCGGGGTGTCGGCCGGCAGCGCCTCGGCGATGTGCAGGCGGATGCCGTTGGCCGAGACGTCACGATGCCGCCACGACCCGTCGATCCTGACGATCGACGGGTCGGGCGGCCGGTGAGCGGGAGTTCTCAGGATTTCGACGCGGGCAAGGGCGTCTCGGTGACACGCACCGTGCCGGGCCGGGGCTCGTTGCCCTTGGGCATGGCCAGCTTCAGGTCCGACACCGAGTCGATGGTGCGCTGCGGCTTCCGGATCTTCTTGACCTTGCGGTAGCCGAGTAGCCCGAACACCGCCGCGAGCAGGACCAGGACGACGAACACGATGAGGAAGCCCATCCAGTCCCAGGTCTTGGTGCCGAACCACATCGAGATGAGCTTGGCCCACATGAACACGAACGGGAAGAAGGACATCAGCAGCAGGACGAGGGCCGCGACGAAGAAGCCGGACCCGGTCGCGGCCTTCTTCACCTGCTCGGTGACCTCGGTCTTCGCCAGTTCGATCTCGGCACGGACCAGTGTCGACACCTGCGTCGTGGCGTTCTTGACCAGGGTGCCGATACTGGCGTCGCCACGGCCGATCGAGTCAGCGTCATGCAGGGGGATCGAGGCCTCGGTCGGCTTGTGCGTTCCCTGGGCGTGGCTCACGGTTGTTCCTCCATAGTCCGGCGACGGATGCACCGTCGTCCATCGTGCCACGTCACGTGGCGGTGTTCACCCGCTACCCGTCAGCCGCGCGTGCCCTTCTCGCGGATCTGGTCCATGATCGTCGGATCCGACAGGGTCGAGGTGTCGCCGCCGTCGCGGCCCTCGGCCATGTCCTTGAGCAGGCGACGCATGATCTTGCCGGACCGCGTCTTGGGCAGCTCGGGCACGATCGTGATGTCGCGGGGCTTGGCGATCGGGGAGATCTCCCGCGACACCTCGGCCCGCAGCTCGTCGATGAGCTTCTGACGATCCTCCTCGGCGTCCACGTTGCCCCGCAGGATCACGTACGCGACGATCGCCTGGCCGGTGGTCTCGTCGTTGGCGCCGACGACCGCGGCCTCGGCGACCGCGCGGTGACCGACGAGGGCCGATTCGACCTCGGAGGTCGAGATGCGGTGACCGGAGATGTTCATGACGTCGTCGACGCGACCGAGCACCCACAGTGCGCCGTCTGCGTCCCACTTGGCGCCGTCACCGGCGAAGTAGTAGCCCTCCTCGGCGAACCGGGACCAGTAGGTGTCGCGATAGCGCTCCATGTCGCCCCAGATGCCGCGGAGCATGGCCGGCCACGGCTCGGTGATCACGAGGAAGCCCTGCTCGTCCGGAGCGACCTCCTTGGCGTCGCCGTCCACGATGGCGACCTCGATACCGGGCAGCGGCCGCATGGCGGAACCGGGCTTGGTCTCGGTGACGCCCGGGAGCGGGGAGATCATGATCGCGCCGGTCTCGGTCTGCCACCAGGTGTCGACGATGGGAGCCTTGCCGCCGCCGATGTTCTCGCGGTACCAGCGCCACGCCTCCGGGTTGATCGGCTCGCCGACCGAACCGAGCAGGCGGATCGAGGACAGGTCGTGCGCGGCCGGGATCTCGTTGCCCCACTTCATGAACGTCCGGATCAGGGTCGGCGCGGAGTAGTAGATGGTGACGCCGTACTTCTCGATGATCTGGAAGTGACGGTGCTCGTCGGGCGAGTTCGGGGTTCCCTCGTAGACGATGCACTCGGCGCCGTTGGCCAGCGGGGCGTACACGCCGTAGGTGTGGCCCGTGACCCAGCCGACGTCCGCCGTGCACCAGTAGACGTCCTCGCCGGGCTTGTGGTCGAAGACGTTGTGGTGGGTGTACGCGGACTGGGTGAGGTACCCGCCCGAGGTGTGGACGATGCCCTTGGGCTTGCCGGTCGTGCCGGAGGTGTAGAGCAGGAACAGCGGGTGCTCCGAGTCGAAAGCCTCCGGCGTGTGCTCGGTGGACTGCTCGGACATCGCCTCGTCCCACCAGACGTCACGGCCGTCGGTCCAGTCCACATCGAGACCGGTCCGGCGGACCACGAGCACGTTCTGCACGGACTCGGCGTCGCCGTCGGCATCGACGCCGTTTCCGGAGAGCGCGTCGTCGACTCCCGCCTTCAGCGGTGCGGGCTTACCGCGCCGGAACTGTCCGTCGGCGGTGATGACGAGCTTGGCCTCCGCGTCGTCGATGCGGGAGCGCAGCGCGTTCGGCGAGAAACCGGCGAAGACCACGGAGTGGGTCAGGCCCAGGCGGGCACACGCGAGCATCGCGATGTAGACCTCGGGCAGCAGGGGCATGTAGATGGCCACGCGGTCGCCGGCGACGAGGCCGAGCGAGCTGAGGTAGTTGGCCGCCCGGCTGACCTCGTCCTTGAGTTCGGCGTAGGTGATGTCGCGGGCGTCGTCGCCGGGCTCGCCGATCCAGTGGATGGCCACCCGGTCGCCGTTGCCGGCCTCCACGTGGCGGTCGACGCAGTTGTAGGCCACGTTGAGCTTGCCGCCCACGAACCACTTGGCGACCGGGGCGTCGGACCAGTCCAGTACCTCGGTCCACTCGGTGTCCCAGTCGAGTCGGCGAGCCTGCTCCTCCCAGAAGGCGAGACGGTCGCTCGACGCGCTGTCGTAGAGGTCGGCCTGCGCATTGGCCTGCGCGGCGAAGTCGGGGTCGGGAGCGAAGGACTGGTCGTGCTCGGGAGCGGTCATCAGCGGCTCTCTCTCGGGATCAGATTTCACGGACGGCCGGGATCGTCACGGCGGAAGCGACCGGACCGATATGTGTGAGCGTAGTCACATGCGGCGCACCGTGTTCGGGATCCCGCCCGTCGGGGGGAGGTCGGGGGAGGCCTGCCCGATCCCGTTCACTCGCGAGGGGTGTTCTCGCCCTTCGTGGAGCCGCCGCCGGACGGTGGCCCGGCGGGTGTGGCGGGCCCCGGGCCGGAGGGCTTCGCGGGCTCCGGGGTGTCGGTCGACGAAGATGAGGCCGCGGAGCTCGTCGTCGTCGCCTTGTTCCCGCTCTCTGACGTCGCGCCCGCCGGTGCCGTGGTCCCGGTCGATGCGGGTGGGGTAGCCGGCCGGCGCGCCGCGCCGGTGCCCGGCGACGTGCCCGTTCCCTCTGCGCTGGCACCGACCGCGGCCCCGCCCCCGCTCGCCGGCGTGCCGCTGGTCGTCCGGGCGCTGTCCGCCTTGCCCGCACCCGCCGGCGTGTCCGTCTTGTCGGCGACGGCTGTCTTGCCGGTGCCCTCGGCCTTCCCGGCGCTCGGCGCCTTCCCGGCGCCTGCCGTCTCGCCCGCGCTCGGCTCCTTTCCGCCGCTCGGCGCCGACTCCACGGTCGCCGTCCCGGGCCCGGACGCGGCGGTTCCGCGAAGCCGCGTGGGGGTCTCGATGCCGTAGTACTCCAGCAACCTGGCCTCCTGCTCCGGCGTGAGGGCGTCCTCGGTGTTGTCGGGGCGCGGGGAATCGCGGATGACGGCGCGGGTGTGGTCGACATGGAGTTCGTCGTCGAGGAGTCGCGCGCCGTGGAGCGGGACGATCGCGTCGGCGGAGAAGATCCCGGTGGCGACGGTCGCGAACGTGGCCTTGCCGCTGGCATCGTCCACGTAGATCTGGCGCACGGCGCCAACCTTGGCCCCGGTCGAGTCGAAGGCGGTCGCGTCGAGCAGCGCGTCGAGCTGGTCCTTGAGATTCACGAGGGCCTCCGGGATCGAGGTGTAGGGGCTGAGCCGGGCGCGTGCCCCGACGGATTGGGCTGATTACACCAGCTCGACACCGGTTGAGGCAGCTGAAAATCACCTGTGTCGGCCGATTCGCGCCGGGTCGGTAACCTCGACCCGTGACCTCCACCGCCCCCGACCCGCTCGCCCCGCTCCTCGCCCTGCCCGGTGTGGCCGAGGCCGCGGACGCCGCCCGGGCCGCCCTCGCCTCGGTGCACCGACACCCCGCCAACCGCCGCGGATGGCCCACCACCGCCGCCGAATCGGTGTTGCGGGGTGCCCGCGCATCGGCCGGCGTCGAGGGCGCGTCCGTCCGCCTGGACACCGACGGCGAGCAGGACGAGGTGCTCTCGGCAGCGCTGCGCGTGGCCGGGGAACTGACGGGCGAGTCGCTCGACCGCGCCGTGTCGGTGTGGACCCGCTCGCCCCTCCAGGAACTCGCCCATCTGCACCTCCTCGCGGCGTCCGGGCCCGGGGTGGACCCGCAGGCACTCGGTCGGCCGCGCCCGGAGGAGGGAGTCGCCGAGCGTCTCCAGGGCCTCGCCGAGTTGGTCACCGGAGGCACCCGCGCGCCGGCGCCCGTCCTCGCCGCGGTCGTCCTCGGCGAACTCTCCGGCCTGCGACCGTTCGGGTCCGCGGACGGGATCGTCGCCCGGGCGGCGTTCCGCCTGGTCGGGGTGTCGACCGGGCTCGACCCCCATTGCCTGGGCGTGCCCGAGGTGACCTTCTATCGGGACCCGGAGGCACACGGGGCCGCCCTGCAGGGCTACATGAGCGGAACAGAGGAGGGCGTGACCGAATGGCTCCTCCATTGCTGTAGAGCCATGGAGGCGGGCGCGCGCGAGGCGACGTCGATCGCCGACGCAGCCGGGGGCTAAGCGGAGCGCGCCGGTGGCCGAACGGGCCGGGCGCGCGCGAATGGCGGGCCGACCGGAGTCGACCCGCCAATTCACTGCGGTCCATCGAGAGATCCGGGTACCAAGCGTCCTGTGGTCCGCCGTGTCGCCGGCCCGGGACAACCGTCGGTGACGGCTGGCGCGGACCCACGGCTGGTGTTGCCTCTCGGGCGTTATCCGTCGCGTGGGTTTCCGAATGTCGATGACGGTGAGGAGGGCGGGGGGCCGTGACTTCTCTTCCGTCCCGGTCCTGGCGTCTTCAACACCGTGCCCTGAGCATGCCGCCTGCGACCGGCCCGGGGCGATGGTGGGATCGCACAAGGAACACCGGAACTCGTAGGGGAGTCCGGCTATCGCCCGTGCCCGTCGCCGACGCCGATGATGAGGTGTTGGCGACGCACCGTACGGGTCCGCCCCATCGCCACGCGCACCCGATGGGCCGCGCTACCGCCCAGCGTGTCGCGCGGCCCGGACGAACGACACGGTGGCGGAACCCACGGCCAGGACGATGGCCGCCACCCCGACGATCGGCCCGGTCGCCCGTTCGAACGTGGGCAGCAGCGGAGTGGGGTTCTCGAACGTCAGGATCGGCCAGCCCCGCTCCAGCGCCTCGCGCCGCAGTGCGCGGTCGGGGTTGATGACCGTCGGGTGGCCGACCATGTCGAGCATGGGCAGGTCGGTGGAGGAGTCCGAGTAGGCGTAGCTCGCCTCGAGGTCGTAGCCGTAGCGCTCCGCGAACGCGCTGATCGCCTCCGCCTTGCCGGGGCCCTGGCAGTAGAACTCGATCGATCCGCCGTAGCGACCGTCGGCGTCCCGGTTCATCCGCGTTCCGGCGTAGTGGTCCACCCCGAGCATCCGGGCGATCGGCGCCACCAACTCCTCGCCCGAGGCGGACACGATCACCAGGTCGTGGCCCAGTGCGCGGTGCTCGGCGAGCAACTCCTGGGCCTCGGCGTACACGGTCGGGGAGACGGTCTCCTTGAGTCCCTCGGTGACGATCCGCTCGACCTGCTCGGGAGACCACCCCTTGGTGGCGGTCGCCATGGCCTGACGCACCTTCTGCATCTGCTCGTCGTCGGCGTCGGACAGGCTGAACGCCAGCTGCGTGTAGGCCAGATCGATCACCGACCGGCGGGACAGCAGTCCCTCGCCGAGGAACGACTTGTTGAACGCGAACACCGAGGAGGTCGCGATGATCGTCTTGTCCAGGTCGAAGAACGCAGCGACCCGACGAGGCCGGTGCGACATCCTGGGGCCCGGTGGGCGTGGGGCGGACACGCCCCAACGATACGGTTCTTGTGCTGGCCACGCAGATGGGCGATACTGACGGTGCCCGTGATGGGCATCCCCCTAAGGTGCTCAGTTCATCCCCCCGAGAACTGACACTTCTGAGAGACCGCGGCACCCCCTGCCGCGGTCTCTCGCATTTAGCGGGTCCCTCGGCCAGCCCGCCCTCTCGCTTCGGCGCCCTCTCTAACCCGCTTCCGCGTCGATTGTCGCCGCGCATCCGCGTTCCCGCGCATCCGCTCCTGCGCCGGGCGTCTCGCTCCCGCGGTTGCACACCACGGCCGTCGCCGCCCGCCGCCATGGCGTCTCGCCTGCGCAGCGGTCGGTGCGAGACGCCATGCCCGCGGGCGGCTGCGAACGGGCGGCTGTGAACGGTCAGCCGCTGCGGTCAGACGGCGGCGGTGGTCAGCCGGCGGCGGTGGTCTGGCGGCCGCTGGGGCGGACGCGCCGAGAGCGGGCCGGGCAGGCGACAGGCGACCCGCCGCGCGTCGAACCCCCCGCGCGGCGAACTCACCGCGCGGCGTAACCCGCGGCACGTTGTCCACAGCCCCGCCCCCCTCCACAGGCGGGCCGCCGTGGGCCTCCGCGGAGCGGTCGACGGGCGGGTGGGTGCGCGAGGCTGAGCCCCGTGAACACGACTACGAGAGCGCGGTCCGTCGCGGTGGACGTCGCCGACCCCGATCTGGACGCCGACGTGCGTGCCGTCCTGGCCGCACTCGCCCTGGACACGGACACCCGGGCCGGGAACCACTCCGAGGTGGTGGTCACCGATCGCGCGGACGCCGCCGTGAGTTCCGGTGGTTCACGCGTCGTGCGGGTGGGGTCTGACCGCGACCGGGGCGACGACGACGAGGTGGTCCGCCTGCCGTCCGGCACCGGCGATCTCGTGGGTGCGCTGCTCGCGCCGGTGCGTACGCGGTCGGGTCCGCTGATCGTGGTCGCCGGCGCGGTGGGCGGCTGCGGGGCCAGCACCCTCGCGGCGGCGCTGGCGGTTCGGGCTGCGCCGTCTCTCCGGACCCTGCTGGTCGAGGCGGACCCGCACGGCACCGGCGTCGATCTGGTGCTGGGCGTCGAGGAGCGGCCCGGGCTACGGGTCGAGGACGTGCGCGCCGACCTGGGCGGACCTGATCCGGAGGCCCTGTGGGGTGCGGTCCCCGAGGCCCTGCCCGGACTCGGCGTCCTGGCGCGGTCCAGGAGTGGACCGGTCGTGGCCGACCCTGTCCGCGCCCTCGACGGCGCCCCGGGAGCGGTGCAGGCCCACCGGTCGGCCGGGGGACTCGTGGTGAGCGATCGCGGTGGGCTCGCCGACGGCGGGCCGGTGTTCGCCGGTGCGGACCTCGTCGTCGTCGTCACCAGGGCCGACCTCCAGGGCGCTGTCGCCGCCGGGAACGCGGTGCGCGACCACCCGGGCGTGGTCCTGGTCATCAGGACCGGACGCGGCGACCCCCTGCACGCCGCCGACGTCGCCGACGTGGCCGGGGCGAGGAACTGGCACGTCCTGCCGGAGATCCGGGCGGTCCGCCGTGCGGCGGGCGCCGGTGAGCTGGCGGCCGCGCTCCATCGCGGACGGGCGGGCCGGGTGCGGCGACTGGCCGCGCTCGCCGACGCCCTGCTGGAGCAGGTGGACCGCGATGAACGGTGACGATCCGGTCGTGGTCGCACCGCCGGCCGACCTCGTCGACAGGGTGCGCGCGCGGCTCGCCGGCCTGGGCGTGGAGCCCGAGCCGGACGAGGTGGTCCGCGCGGTGCGGGCCGAGTCCGGGGTGCTGCACGGTCACCTCGACCTGCTGCGGACCGCGCGCTTGGTCCGCGAGCACCTGGCCGGGGCCGGGCCGCTCGAGGCGCTGCTGGCGAGCGCCGGGGTCACCGATGTCGTGGTCGACGGGCCGGGGCCGGCACTGGTGGACCGCGGGCGCGGCCTGGAGGAGACGGACGTCGTCGTACCCACCGAGGCCGAGCTGCGGGCGCTCGCGGTACGCCTTGCCGGGCGGGCGGGTCAGCGGCTCGACGACGCCCGACCCTGGGCCGACGGCGTGGTGCGCTCCCGTGACGGGATGGCGTGGCGACTGCACGCGGTGCTGCCGCCGGTGGCCGTGGACGGGACCTGCCTGTCGCTGCGTGTGTCGCGGCCGGCCCAGGTGACCTTCGACCGGCTGGTGGAGGCGGGGACGGTGCCCGCCGGTGCGGAGTCGCTGCTGCGCGGACTCGTCGACGCCCGGGTGGGCTACCTCGTGGTGGGCGGGACCGGTTCCGGCAAGACCACCATGCTCGCGGCGCTGTTGGGGCTGGTCCCGGCGACCGAGCGGCTGCTGTGCGTCGAGGATTCCCCCGAGCTGCGGCCCGCGCACCCGCACGTGGTGCGCCTGGTGGTGCGGCACGGGAACGTCGAGGGCGCCGGACAGGTGACCATGGCCGACCTGGTCCGGCAGGCACTGCGCATGCGACCGGACCGGATCGCGGTGGGGGAGGTGCGTGGCGGCGAGGTCGCCGACCTGCTGGCCGCGCTGAACACCGGCCACGACGGCAGCGCCGGCACCGTCCACGCCAACTCGCCCACGGAACTGCCCGCCCGGCTGGAGGCGCTCGGCGCGCTGGGCGGACTCGACAGGGCGGCCCTGTCCGCACAGGTCGCGGCGTCCCTGCGGGTGGTGGTGGGGATGCGCCGGCTGCCCGACGGGCGGCGGGGCGTCGACTCGATCGGGGTGGTGCGGCGCGAGGCGCACGGGATCGTCGTGGACCCGGCCTGGCGCGCCGACGGTGGGGCGGTTCCCGGCCGCGCGGGCCTGGACGCGGTGCTCGGGGCGAGGGTTTCATGA
>NZ_JABFAN010000011.1:62448-114211 GCF_017168155.1 Dietzia sp. KRD202
GTGCGGGGCAGGCGGGCGGCGCGGGCGTGGCCCGGCTGCGGTACGCGCTCGCGCAGGTGCCGACCGGCGTGCTGTGGCCCGTCGCCGCGGGCACCGTGGCTCTCGTGGCGGCGGGCCCGATCCACGCCTGCGCGGCCGCCGTGCTGGGCGGCGCCGCGGCCGACCTGCACGGGCGGGCCACCGAACGCCGACAGCGCCTCGCGAGACTGGGGGCGTGGGAGCGTGCGCTCGACGACACCTCCTCGGCCCTGCGTGCCGGCGCCGGGCCGGGAGGCGCCCTCGGGCAGGCCGCCGACGCCGCGGCCGCGCACGACCGGCGAGTGGCCGGGATCCTCGCCGCGGCGGGGTCACACGCCCGCCTGGGCGGCGACGTCGCGGCAGCCCTGCGACCCGCCGGAGGCGACGGCCCGGACGGGGACCGCGTCGCCGGGGAGCTCGCCGGCGCCTGGCTCCTCGCCACCCGACACGGGGTGGAGCTCGCCGACGTCGTGGACGGACTGCGGGCCGACGTGGCCTCGCGGCGGCAGCGGGCGCTGCGTGTGGACGCCACCCTCGCCGGACCCCGAGCCACCTCCGTCATCCTCACCGCGCTCCCCGGACTGGGCGTGCTCCTGGGGTCCGGCTTCGGCGCCGACCCGCTGGGGGTCCTGGGCAGCGGCGCGCTGGGCGGCGGGTTGTGCCTGGCCGGGGCGATCCTGCTGGCCGCCGGACTGCTGTGGACCGACCGCATCGCGGGCGGTGCCGCCCGATGACCGCGGCCGTCCTCCTGCTCGCCGCCGCGCTGTGCGTGGCGCCGTGGCGCCCGCGGGCCGCCGACAGGGTGGCGGCTCTCCCGGCCGGTGCCGAGGGATCGACACCCCGGGCCCGGGACAGCGATCGACCCGGCGGCAGGCTCCCCTCGAAGGCGACCGCCCGCGCCCTGGCCACGATCACGCGCCGCGGCCCCACCAGCGCCGACACCGGAGCCCTGGCCCAGCTGGTCGACCTGCTGGCGGTTGCGTTGCAGTCCGGTCTGCCCGTGCCCGACGCACTGGCCGCGGTCGCCGACGCCGTCGATCACTCCGATCCCGCGTCGGCGCGTCCGTTGCGGGCGGCCGCGGCGCGGATGCGGCTGGGGGCCGCACCGGCCGAGGCGTGGCGGGAGGTCCCGGACGCCGCCCGGCTGGCCCCGATCGCGCCGGTGCTGGCCCGCGCGACCGACGGGGGCGGGTCGGTACTGGCCGCGCTCGGACACGCCGCCGACCGGTTGCGCTCGGAGGCCGACGCCGACGCCACCGCCCGGGCCGAGCGGGCCGCCGTCATGGTCGCCGGCCCGCTCGGCCTGTGCTTCCTCCCGGCGTTCGTCTGCCTGGGAGTCCTCCCCGTCGTCGTGGGCCTGGCCGACGGGATGCTGCCGGGAGTCCTGCCGTGAGCGGACTCGCCGGCCACACCGATTCCGGGACGGAGACGCCGCCCCGGTCACCGAAGAAGGAGAACCCAGATGAACACCCACCTCACCACCCACTCTACCGCCCGCTCCACCGCCCGGAACGCCACCGAGAACGCCGCCCGCACGCCAGCGGTCTCCGGCGCGCCGATAGCCCGGGCCCGTGCCGCCCTGGCCCGACGGTTCAGTGCCGTGACCACCCCGGACGCCGGCATGTCGACAGTCGAGTACGCCGTGGGGACGATCGCCGCCGCCGCGTTCGGCGCAGTGCTCTACACCGTGGTCAGCGGCGACTCGATTCCCGACGCGCTCAGCGGGATCATCGAACAGGCCCTCAACACCTCGGTGTGATGGTGCTGCGGCGGCTCCGGACCGCGTCGGCCCGCGACGAGGGGTCGGTGACCGTGGAGGCGGCCCTCGGCATCGCCTCCCTGGTGGCGGTGTTCGGCGTCGCCGCCGCCGGGGCCGGCGCGGCGCTCACGCAGATCCGGGTGGTCGACGCGGCGCGGGAGGCCGCCCGGGTGGCGGCGATGGCGGGTCCGGGCGACGGGGTCGCGGCCGGACGGGCGGTGGCTCCCGGGGCGGAGGTGTCGGTGGACGGCGGCGGGTCGTTCGTCACGGCCGTGGTCGTGGCCCCGGCGCGGGGCCTGCCCGGTGTCGAGCTCCGTGGCCGGGCGGTCGCGCGGACCGAGCCGGGGGTGGTGGGATGACGCGCCCCGTACCTGACCGATCCGGTGCGGCCGCGCCCCGTTCGCCGGGGTGGCGGCGGGTGGTCGACGACGACGAGGGCGCCATGACCGTCATGACCGCCTTCGCCGTCGCCGCGGTTCTGGCACTGACGGTGGCGGTTCTCCTGGTGGGACGGGCCGCGGTGGCCGCGCATGCTGCCCGGGCGGCCGCGGACCTGGCCGCATTGGCCGGCGCGCACGCGCTGCGCGCGGGGCAGGACGCGTGTGCCGCGGCGGCCGGGATCGCGGCCGCTAACAGTGCGGAGTTGTCGGTCTGCCGGGTCGACGGCCACGACGTCGTGGCCCGCGCCGAGGTGCGCGTGGATCTCGGGGTGTTCGGCGTGCGGTCGGGCTCGGCGGTGGCCCGGGCGGGGCCGGCCTGACGGGTCAGCGGGGACCGGCGGCGGGCCCGGCCGGCGCGGGCTCCCCGGCACCCACGTCACCCAGCTGTCCCACAACCTCGGTGAGCAGCGCGATCGCGCCCGGCTTGGACAGTGGGTCGTTGCCGTTGCCGCACTTGGGGGACTGGATGCAGGACGGGCACCCGGATTCGCATTCGCAGGAGCGGATCGCGGCCAGCGTCGCGCCGAGCCACGCGGTGGCGCGCCGGAACCCGCGTTCGGCGAAGCCCGCCCCTCCGGAGTAGCCGTCGTAGACGAACACCGTGGGCAGCCCGGTGTCCGGGTGCAGGGCGGTGGACACGCCACCGATGTCCCAGCGGTCGCACGTCGCGACCAGCGGCAGCAGCCCGATCGCCGCGTGCTCGGCCGCGTGTAGCGCCCCCGGCCAGTCCGCCTCCTCCAGCCCGGCGACCCGCAGCAGCTGCGGGGTGAGTGTGTAGACCACGGCCCGCGTGGCCAGGGTGGTCTCGGGCATGTCCAGCGGGGTGACGTCGAGGATCTCGCCGCCACGCAGCCGCCGCTGGTAGCCGGTCACGCGGGTGGTCACCTCGACGTCGGCCAGCGAGAGGGTGACGGGACCGGCGGGTACCGACTCCAGGGTCTCGACCAGGTCGATCGACACCTGCTCACGTGCGCTGGTCGTCCACTCCGGCACCTCCGGGTGGCACAGTGCCAGGCCGTCCTCCAGGTTCAGCTCGTCCACGACGAACGACTCACCCTGGTGCAAGTAGAGCGCTCCCGGGTGGACCTGGGAGCGGGCCCGGACGGAGTCGATCGTGCCGAGCATGCGGCCGTCGACCGCGTCCACGATCACCACCTCCGCCCCGCCGGTGCCGCGGATGTCGACCTCGGCGTGCGGGGTGTGGTCGTCGGCGGCCGGGTACCAGCCGGCCGGTCGGCGCCGCACCAGTCCGTCGGCGGCGAGCCGTTCCAGCACGTCGGTCGCGCCCCACGCGCGGGCCTCGTCGTGCGACATGGGCCGCTCGCTCACGGCGCACCTCAGTTGCCCGGCCAGCAGGACGGGGTTGCGCGGGTCGGTGACGGTGGCCTCGACGGGGCGGCCCAGTAGCGCCTCGGGATGGTGGACGAGGTAGGTGTCGAGCGGGTCGTCGCGCGCGACCAGCATCACCAGGGCGCCCTGTCCTCGGCGTCCGGCGCGTCCGGCCTGCTGCCAGAACGAGGCGATCGTGCCCGGGAAGCCGGCGCTGACCACGGCGTCGAGCCCGGAGATGTCCACGCCCAGTTCGAGCGCCGAGGTCGAGGCCACGCCCACCAACTCGCCGTCGGCGAGGTCGCGTTCGAGTTCGCGGCGGTCGTCGGCGAGGTAGCCGGCGCGGTAGGCGGCGATCCGTCCGGCCAGCTCGCGGCCGCGTTCCCCGTGTTCGGAGGCGAGCCGCTCGCGGGCCCGCAACGCGGTCGACTCGGCTCCGGCCCGCGACCGGACGAAGGTCAGGGTCCGCGCGCCCTCCGCGACGAGGGAGGCCATGAGGGTGGAGGCCTCGACCGGGGCGGGCCGCCGGACCGGCGCGCCGTGCTCCCCGGACAGGCCCTCCATCAGCGGTGGTTCCCACAGTGCGACGGTCCGTCCGCCCTGCGGGGAGGCGTCCTCGGTGACCTCCACGCACTCGCGCCCGACCAGCGTGGTCGCGGCGACGCCGGCGTCGGAGGTGGTGGCGGAGGCCAGGATGTAGGTCGGTGCGGCGCCGAGCGCCCGCGCGAGACGGTCGAGCCGGCGCAGGACGAGGGCGACGTTGGAGCCGAACACCCCCCGGTAGGAGTGACACTCGTCGACGACGACGAAGCGGAGCCCCCGCAGGATCCGTGTCCACTGGCGGGCCCGGCCGAGAAGTGACAGGTGGAGCATGTCGGGATTGGTGACGATCCACCGGGAATTCTCCCGGATCCACGGCCGGGCGTCGGTCGGGGTGTCGCCGTCGTAGGACGCAGGTGCCACGTGGGAGAGCTCGGGCACGGCGTCCACCAGCGAGATGACGGACGACAGCTGGTCCTGCCCGAGTGCCTTGGTCGGGGCCAGGTAGAGCACGCAGGCGCCCGGGTCCGCGGCGAGCGCGCTGAGTGCGGGCAGCTGGTAGCCGAGGGACTTGCCGGACGCCGTCCCCGTCGCGACCACCACGTTGCGGCCCGCGTGTGCGTGCTCGGCGGTGGCCACCTGGTGAGCCCACGGGCGCTCGACCCCGCGGCCACGCAGCTCGTCCACCAGACCGGGGTGCGCCCAGGCCGGCCAGTCGGCGTGCCGTGCCTCGCGCGCCGGCAGGTCGACGGCGTGCGTGAGCGGCGACGCCCCGGCCGGCAGCTGCTCGAGCAGGTGGCCGAGGAGTTCGCGTCCGTAGGTCGTCACCCCTCGACCGTAGAGGGCTGATCACCCCGTGCGCCGGATCGGCCTGCCCCGGATCTGTTCTCCTCGCGCCGCGGTCGTGATGTACTGGACCCGGTCGTCATCATCGTCCACGGGAACCCCGTGGTCGGGGGCGCCGGCCCGACACGCGTGGCCATCCCGCGAGTCGCACCTGGCAGTACGGAAAAGGAACACATCAAAAATGGCACAGGGCACCGTCAAGTGGTTCAACGCGGAGAAGGGCTACGGGTTCATCGCCCCTGAGGACGGTTCGGCCGACCTCTTCGTCCACTACTCCTCCATCGAGGGCTCGGGCTTCAAGTCGCTCGAGGAGAACCAGCGCGTCGAGTTCGAGGTCGGCGAGGGCCAGAAGGGGCCGCAGGCCCAGGAGGTCCGCGCCATCTGAGGCGCTCCGCTCGATCTCGGCGAGGCCCCCACCGCACGCGCGGTGGGGGCCTCGCGATGTGTCGGGGGTCGACCGTAGGCTCTGGTCCGTGACGCAGCTGTCGTTCTTCGCCGCGGACGGCCACGTCCCCGAGCCCTCGGACCTGGAGGGCGCACTGGCCGCCCGGGGTCAGTCCACCCTCGCGGGCGAGCTCGCGCAGGTCTCGGTGGTCCTCGACGCGGCCTGGCGGGCGGACGCGCTGGAGTCCCTCCTGGCGGAGGCGGGGCTCGATCCGGTCCGCTCGGAGGCGGGACCGGACGGCGAGTCGGGCCCGGACGGCCGCTGCACGGTGTCGACCGCGCGGACCCCGGCCCTGGTACCGGTGGTGCGCCGCTGGCGGCGGGGCGCGGTCACCGCGGTGCCCGAGGGGTGGACGCCCTCCGCCGGGGCGCTGCGCGTCTGGGTGCTCACCGCCGGCCACGTCACCGACGGGGGAGCGGTCGAGTTGGGCATCGACGCCGCGATGGAGCACCATGCGCCTCGACGGGACGCCCTGCGCGCGGCGCTGGACCGCGTCGGGATCCGGACCACCTACGTCGGCTCCAAGGGTGGCGGGCCGCTGCTGCGGCTCGGGACGGCCCGAGCCCGCACGCGTCTGGCGCAGAGCATCGGGCCCGCGCCCGCCGGGGTTCCGCCGCAGCACTGGCCCGGCTAGCCGGACCTCACAGCCGGCGCCGTCACGCCGGATGTCGGATCTGCGCTGCGCCGGACGTCGGCCCCGCGCTGCGCCGGACGTCGGCCCTGCGCTGCGCGGACGCCGCCCGAAGTACCGTGGGGGTATGTGCATGCTGGTCGTCGCCCGTCGGGTCCACCCTCACTACCCGCTGATCGTGGTGGCCAACCGGGACGAGGTCCTGAGCCGGCCCACCGAGCCGTTGCACGAGTGGACCGCCGACGCCGGTGGCGCCGAGGGCATCGTCGCCGGCCGGGACGTCACCGCGGGCGGGTCCTGGCTCGCGGTGGCCCCGGGCGGACGGTTCTCGGCGGTGACCAACGTGCGCGAGCCCGGACCCGTGCTCCCCGCAGCCGCCTCCCGCGGCGAGCTGCCCATCGACGCGCTCACCGGGCCGGTGCCCGTCGCGGAGTTCGCCCACCACGTCGTCGACGACCTCGATCGCTACGGGGGCGTCAACCTCCTGGCCGGCGACCTCGACCGGATGTGGTGGGCGTCCAACCGCTCCACCCGCGGCCCGGTGGCGCTCGGCACCGGCGTCCACGGGCTGTCGAACGCCTCGTTGGACACCCCCTGGCCGAAGGTGGTGGGCGCGGTCCACGACGTCAGAGCGCTCATGGGCACCGACGTCATGACAGGCCCGGACTGGTCCGGGGCGCTGCTGGACGTGTTGGCCGATCGTCGCCCGGCGACACCGTGGACGATGCCGCGCACGGGCGTGCCGCTGACGCACGAGTGGCGGCTGTCGTCGAGGTTCGTCCGCATCGGCCGGCGGTACGGCACCCGGTCGACCACCGCCGTGCGCGTCGACCAGCACGGCGTGGCCGACGTGGTCGAGCGCACGTGGGACGCCCGAGGACGCATCACGGGGACGGTCACCAGGCGCATCTGAGCCGGTGACCGCCCCCGCGGGCGGCTGGTTCCGACGCCGCTGACGCGGCGCGGGTGGTGCCTTCGGCCCTAGCCGACGGTCCAGGTGTTGCTGCCGTCGAGCAGCGCCTGCAGGTCCGTGGGTGAGGTCTCCTTGGCGGCGGCGACCTGGCCGCGGGCGAGGTCGTCGTAGGTGTCGCGGCGGACCTGCCGGATGATGCCGGTGACCGTGTACTCGAGGTCCTGGCTGGACAGGTTGGCCAGGGCGTGGGCGTAGGTCGGGTCGTCGGCGTGGGCGTCGTGGACGACGATGTCGGCCTCGTCCACGTCGGCGGTCGCGGCCACCGCGAGGGAGAAACCGCGGCGCACGACGCAGTGCTGGCCGTCGTCACCGAAGATGATCTTCTCGCCGTGGCGCACCGGGATGAGGTGGTCGCCGGCGTCCTCCTTGCGGAGCAGGTCGAAGGAGCCGTCGTTGAAGATCGGGCAGTCCTGCAGGATCTCCACGAAGCTCGTGCCGCGGTGGCGTGCGGCCGCGTCGAGGACCTCGGTCAGGCCCTTGCGGTCCGAGTCCAGGGCGCGGGCGATGAAGGTGCCCTGGGCGCCGATCGCCAGCGACAGGGTGTTGAACGGGTGGTCCAGCGACCCCATCGGGCTGGACTTGGTGACCTTGCCGGGCTCGGAGGTGGGCGAGTACTGGCCCTTGGTCAGCCCGTAGATCCGGTTGTTGAACATGAGGATGTTCAGGTTCACGTTGCGGCGCAGCGTGTGGATCAGGTGGTTGCCGCCGATGGACATGGCGTCGCCGTCACCGGTGACGACCCAGACCGACTGGTCGGGGCGTGCGGTGGCCAGGCCGGTCGCGATGGCCGGGGCGCGGCCGTGGATCGAGTGCATCCCGTACGTCTCGAGGTAGTACGGGAAACGGCTCGAGCAGCCGATGCCGGAGATGAAGGTGATGTTCTCCCGCTTGAGCCCGAGCTTGGGCAGCAGGGCGCGGATGGTGGCCAGGATGACGTAGTCGCCGCAGCCGGGGCACCAGCGCACCTCCTGGTCGGAGGTGTAGTCCTTGGGCTTCTGCGGAGCATCCGTCTTGGGCACGGACGCCAACGCGTCGAGCGGCAGTGCGCTGCCGACGAGGCCGGATTCGGTGGTGGTCATGGGGTTCCTCTCCTCGCTCGCAGGTCAGCGGGTTCGGTTGGCGGTGGTGGTGCCGGTGGCGGTGTGCCCGATCCGCCGGTTGCGGGCCGCGGGCTCGCCGGTGGTGGTGATGACCCCGTCGAGCGCCAGGCGGTACTTGTCGTGCTCGGTGTGGGTGAGGCGGCCGGCGAACTCGGACTCGATGGCGGTCTGCAGCTCCTCGGCCGAGAACGCCATACCGTGCACCTTGGTGATGGGCTGGATGTCGGCGGGGAAGCGGGCCTTGAGCAGCATCGCGAGCTGTCCCAGGTTCATCTCCGGGACGAGGATCCGGCGGTACCGTTCGAGCACCTCACCGATGTTGTGCGGCAGCGGGTTGAGGTGACGCACGTGGGCGCGGGCCACGCGGTGGCCGTTCGCGCGGGCGCGGCGTACGGCCTCGCCGATGGGCCCGTAGGACGAACCCCAGCCCACCACCAGCACGTCGGCCTCACCGGACGGGTCGTCGACCTCGAGGTCGGGCACCTCGATGAGGGCGATCTTCAGGGCCCGGGTCCGGGTCATGAGGTCGTGGTTGTCGGCGGTGTAGGAGATGTTGCCGGTGCCGTTGGCCTTCTCCAGTCCGCCGATGCGGTGCTCGAGTCCGGGCTCACCCGGGATGGCCCAGTCGCGCGCCAGCGTCTCCGGGTCACGGGCGTAGGGGAGGTACTCGGAGGCGGGCGTCCCCTCGTCGCCCTCGCCCTCGGCCTCGGGTGCCGTGGCGAGGTTCTTCTCGATCGCCGGCAGGGCGGCGACGTCGGGCAGCAGCCACGGCTCGGACCCGTTGGCGATCGCGCCGTCGGACAGCACGATGACCGGGGTCCGGTAGGTGACCGCGATCCGGGCCGCCTCGCGGGCGATCTCGAAGCAGTCCGCGGGGGACTGCGGGGCGATCACCGCGACGGGGGACTCGCCGTTGCGGCCGAACAGGGCCTGCAACAGGTCGGACTGCTCGGTCTTGGTCGGCAGGCCCGTCGAGGGGCCGCCACGCTGGACGTCGATGACCACCAGCGGCAGCTCGGTCATCACGGCCAGGCCGATGGCCTCGGACTTGAGGGCCAGACCCGGACCGGAGGTGGACGTGACACCGAGGGTCCCGCCGTAGGAGGCGCCCAGTGCCGCGGCGACGCCGGCGATCTCGTCCTCGGCCTGGAAGGTCGTGACGTCGAACTGCTTGAGCTTGCTCAGCTCGTGCAGGATGTCCGAGGCCGGGGTGATGGGGTAGGTGCCCAGGAAGACGGGCATGTCGGCGGACCGGCCCGCGGTGACCAGGCCGTAGGCCATCGCCGTGTTGCCGGTGACCTGACGGTAGCGGCCCTCGGGCAGCTTGGCCGGGGCGATCTCGTACTCCGAGGCGAAGGCCTCGGTGGTCTCGCCGTAGTTCCAGCCCGCGTGCAGGGCGAGGATGTTGGCCTCGAGAATGGTCGGCTTCTTGCCGAACTTGTCCTTGAGGAAGTTCTCGATCGAGTCGACCGTGCGCCCGTACATCCACGTGAGCAGCCCCAGGGCGAACATGTTCTTGCAGCGCTCGGCGTCCTTCTTGCCGAGGTCGACCGACTCGACGGCACCGATCGTCAGGGTGCTCATCGCGACCTCGTGCACCTGGAACGCCTCGAAGGCCGGCGACCCGAGCGGATTGGACTCGTACCCGACCTTGGTGAGGTTGCGCTTGGTGAACTCGTCGGAGTTGACGATGAGGATTCCGCCGGAGGGCAGGTCCTCGATGTTCGCCTTGAGCGCCGCCGGGTTCATCGCCACCAGCACGTCGGGACGGTCACCGGCGGTGAGGATGTCGTAGTCCGCGATCTGGATCTGGAAGCTCGAGACCCCGTGGATCGTGCCCTGTGGGGCCCGGATCTCGGCGGGGTAGTTGGGCTGCGTCGCCAGGTCGTTGCCGAAGGCGGCGGCCTCGGAGGTGAACTGGTCACCGGCGAGCTGCATGCCGTCGCCCGAGTCACCCGCGATGCGGATGACCACCTTGTCCAGCTTGGTCTTGGACGAGTTGCCCACCGGTGCTGACCTCCAGAAAGTCGTGATGAATCGAGGCTTGTCGCGGCTCCCGTTCAGCCCTCGACGGTACGCCGATTCCGGCGCAGCCCGCGGCCACGACCGTGTGACCGGGACTGTAACAGGTTCCAGTTCGGCGACGTGGCTTCTTCCCTCACCCTAGACCGATCTGTCTATTGCTGCCAGTCGGGCGGTCCCCCCGCAGGAAAACCCGCCGGAACGCAGCGGAGATGAAAAACTCGTCATCATGCCCCACTTCTCACGACGCCTGGTCGCGTCCGCGACCGCAGCCCTCGTCGTCGTCGTACTACCACCCGTCGCCCCGGCCACGCCCGCACCCACCTCCACCCTGACCGGGGTTGACGTCGTGACCTGGACCCCGTGCCCCGCGGAGTCGGCGGCCGACGTCCTCCACCGCCTGCCCCGCCCCGACGTCCTGTGCGCCTCCGTCACGGTCCCCGTCGACCACGCCGACCCCGACGGTCGCACCGTGGGGATCGAGGTCCGCAGGATCACCGCCACGGGCGATCGTCAGGGGGCACTGTTCTCCAACCCCGGCGGGCCGGGAGGCGACGCCCGCACCCTCTGGTACACCGCACTCGACAGGGACGACGACTCCGCCGTCGACGAGATCCGTCGCACCCACGATCTGGTGATCGTGCAGCCCCGGGGCCTGGCGGGATCGGGCGCGCTCGAGTGTCTCCCCGGGCCGGAGGTGGAGGCCCCGGACCGTTCCGACCCCGACGACGACGACGACCTCAACGAGCAGGCCGCGCGGTGCATGGCCACCGACCCGGAGTTCGTGCGGTCCATCACCACGGAGAACGTCGTGCGCGACCACGAGGTGGTCCGCGAACGCATGGGCCTGGAGCGCATCTCCTTCCTCGGGTACTCCTACGGCACCGCGATCGGGATGATGTACCAGACCCTGTTCCCGCAGAGCCTCGACCGGATGGTGCTGGACTCCTCGGTCGGACCGTCCGAGACGTGGTGGTACGAGTTCCACCAGCGGCAGGCGGAGAATCGGCACCGGGCGCGCGACTACGTCCTCGCGTGGATCGCCGAGTACGACGACGTCTACGCGTTGGGGGACACCGCCCTGAAGGTGTACCGGCGGATCCACGAGCTCGACCTGTCGGAGGGGGCGGCCGCGGGCCGGTTCCTTCCGCCCCCCGCCGTGCCGGGCGATGACGCCCCGGGGTCGGTTCCCACCGGATCGCTGGCGGCGGGCTCCCTCGACGCCCTCAACACCGGGTCGGTGCGGGCGGAGAACGCCGCCGTCGCGTCCACCGGCGGGTTCGACTCGACGCCGGACGACGCCGTGGGCTACTTCCGGGTCCTCGACTTCTACAGCCGGTCCCCCGACGCCTGGCCCGACATCGCCTGGGCGATCTCGGCGAAGGTGCACGGCACGGCGCCCGACGTCGAGACACCGGAGGAGCTGGACGAGCGGATCGAGGAGGAGGCCGAGGAGCGCACCGGCCGGCCCCCGGTGACGTCCGACCAGGCCACCTACCTGAAGATCATCAACTGCAACGAGACCGCGCCGCCCCGGACGAACCTGGCGGCCCCGGCCCTGATCGGCAGCAGCGACCCGGCGGGTAGCACCGGCGAGGACGTGTGGGCGTTGACCGAGCAGACCCGATACTGCCTCTACCCGCCCTCGGCGGTCCCGCCGCGCATCGAGGCACGCGAGATGGCCGCGCCGCCCCTGATCCTCCAGGCCGACCACGACCCCAACACTCCGGGCATGTTCGGTCCGACCACCGCCGACGCGACGGGAGGCACGCTCGTCCGGATCCGGGGCACCGTGCACTGCCATTTCGACACCGGCAACGAGGCGGTCGACGAGATCGTCCTGCGGTATCTCGAGACCGGTCAGGCGGAACCCGGGCAGTATCTGGACACCCCGCGCCCCGCGCCGGGAAGCCCACCGTGGGTGCCGGAGGGGTGACTCGACGGTTCTCGTGGAGGGCATCCCGCCTGGTATGAATTCCTATAGAAGGGCCCCGGCACGCGTACCGTAGCCGGGACCGGTGGTCGGTGAAGGGCGTCGACGACGGAATCAGCGCAGGTTGGGAGCACTCCAGTGGCGAGCAAGAAGGCAGCATCGGGCGGCAAGCGGAGCCTGGTGATCGTCGAGTCCGCCACCAAGGCACGCAAGATCCAGCCCTACCTGGGGTCCGACTACGTGGTCGAGGCGTCGGTCGGACACATCCGCGACCTGCCCAAGGGCGCGGCCGACATCCCGGCCAAGTACAAGAAGGAGCCGTGGGCGCGGCTCGGGGTGAACCCGGACGACGACTTCGAACCCATCTACGTCGTCAGCGCCGACAAGAAGAAGAAGGTCGCCGAGCTCAAGAAGGAACTCGCCGGCGTGGACCAGCTCCTGCTGGCGACAGACCCCGACCGTGAGGGCGAGGCGATCGCCTGGCACCTGCTCGAGGTCCTCAAACCCAAGGTCCCGGTCAAGCGGATGGTGTTCCACGAGATCACCAAGCCCGCCATCCTCGCCGCCGCCGAGAACACGCGCGAGCTCGACACCGACCTCGTCGACGCCCAGGAGACCCGCCGGATCCTCGACCGTCTCTACGGCTACGAGGTCTCCCCGGTGCTGTGGAAGAAGGTCATGCCGCGACTGTCCGCCGGCCGCGTGCAGTCGGTGGCCACCCGCGTGATCGTCGAGCGTGAGCGCGAGCGCATGGCGTTCGTCGCCGCGGACTACTGGGACATCACCGCGACCCTGGCAACGAAGGGATCCGCCGGCGGGGACGCCGGTGAACCCCGCAGCTTCACCGCCCGCCTCTCCGCCGTCGACGGCGCCCGGGTCGCGCAGGGCCGCGACTTCGGCCAGGACGGGCGTCTGAAGTCCACCGGCGCGGCCAAGGACTCCGTCGTCCTCGCCGAACCGGCGGCCCGGGCGCTGGCCGACGCGCTGACCGGTGCCGACTTCGTCGTCGACTCCGTCGAGTCCAAGCCGTACACACGGCGCCCCTACGCGCCGTTCATGACCTCCACGCTCCAGCAGGAGGCCGGCCGCAAGCTGCGGTACACGTCCGAGCGCACCATGCGGATCGCGCAGCGACTGTACGAGAACGGCTACATCACCTACATGCGTACCGACTCCACGACCCTGTCCGAGGGCGGCATCGCAGCCGCCCGCGCGCAGGCCACGGAGCTGTACGGCAGCGACTACGTCTCACCCACGCCCAGGCAGTACACCCGGAAGGTCAAGAACTCGCAGGAGGCCCACGAGGCCATCCGGCCCGCCGGCGAGACCTTCGCCACCCCCGGGCAGCTCCACAGTGCGCTCGACGCCGAGGAGTACCGCCTCTACGAGCTCATCTGGCAGCGCACGGTCGCCTCCCAGATGGCCGACGCGCGCGGCACGACCGTCAGCATCCGCATCAGCGGTGACGCCGGCGACAACGCGTCCGGCTACGAGCGCGCCACCTTCGCCGCCTCGGGCCGCACCATCACGTTCCCCGGCTTCCTCAAGGCCTACGTCGAGGCGACCGATGACCCGGCCGAGGGCTCGGAGAAGCAGATGGCGGACGACGCCGAGCGGCGCCTGCCCCGCCTCGACGAGGGACAGCAGCTCACCGGCACCGACCTGGTCCCCGACGGGCACACCACCAGCCCGCCCGCCCGCTACACCGAGGCGAGCCTGGTCAAGGCGATGGAGGAGATGGGCATCGGCCGCCCGTCGACCTACGCCAGCATCATCCGCACCATCCAGGACCGGGGGTACGTCTACGTCCGCGGCAACGCGCTGGTCCCCAGCTGGGTCGCCTTCGCCGTGGTCGGACTGTTGGAGCAGAACTTCGGCCGGCTCGTCGACTACGACTTCACCTCGCTGATGGAGGACGAACTCGACGCGATCGCCGAGGGCCGCGAGAACCGGGACGACTGGCTGCGGCGCTTCTACTTCGGTGCCGCCGAGGGCTCCGGCGACGAGGACAAGGCCAACTACGCCGTGGGGTTGAAGAACCTCGTCGACGTCAACCTCGAGGCCATCGACGCCCGCAGCATCAACTCGATCCGGGTGTTCGACGACTCCGAGGGCCGCCCGGTGCACGTCCGCGTCGGTCGCTACGGTCCGTATCTCGAGCGCATGGTCGCCGGCGAGGACGGCGCCGAGGAGTCCCAGCGGGCCAACCTGCCCGAGGGGATGAGCCCGGACGAACTCACACTCGAGGTGGCCGAGAAGCTCTTCTCGACCCCCCAGGACGGTCGCCCGCTGGGCGTGGACCCCGAGACCGGACACGAGATCGTCGTCAAGGACGGGCGCTACGGCCCCTACGTCACCGAGAAGCTCCCCGAGGCCACCGACGCCGAGAAGGCGGTCTGGGCCAAGAAGGTGCTCGCCGACGCGGATGCGGAGAAGAAGCGGATCGACGCCGAGCGCGATGCCGCGATCGCCGCCGCCAAGGACGACGACGCCAGGGCCGAGGCCAAGAAGGCCGCGACCAAGGCCAAGGCCGCCGTGACCCGCCGGGCGAAGAAGGAGGCCGACAGCCCCACCGGGCCGAAGCCCCGGACCGGGTCGTTGATGCAGTCCATGGAGCCGGCGACGGTGACGCTGGAGGACGCGCTCAAGCTCCTGTCGCTGCCGCGCGTGGTGGGCATCGACCCCACCAGCGGCGAGGAGATCACCGCCCAGCTCGGTCGCTACGGGCCGTACCTCAAGAAGGGCACAGACTCCCGGACGCTCGATTCCGAGGACGCGGTGTTCACGGTGACGCTCGAGGACGCGGTGAAGATCTACTCCGAACCGAAGCGTCGGGGCCGGCAGGCCGCCGCCCCCAAGGCGCTGCGTGAGATGGGGGTCGACGAGGTCTCCGGCAAGCAGATGTTGGTCAAGGACGGTCGCTTCGGCCCGTACGTGACCGACGGGGAGTCCAACGCCTCCCTGCGCAAGGGCGACACCGTGGAGAGCCTCACCGACGCCCGCGCCTCCGAGTTGCTCTCGGAGCGGCGCGCCAAGTCGCCGCCGAAGAAGGCGCCCGCGAAGAAGGCTCCGGCCCGCAAGTCGCCGGCGAAGAAGACGGCGGCGTCGCGCCGCTGAGGCCCGAACGAGACACCCCGCGCAGCCGAGGCCGCGCGGGGTGTCGCCGTCTTGCGGGGTCTCGCGTCGCGGGGTGTCGTCCCGGTGCGTGGTGGCGGACGCCCCCCGGAGCGTCAGTGCGCCGGGTCGTCCGCCGGGCGCAACGCCACGGAGCCGGCCTGCCACCGGTCCGCGAGGGTGGGGCGCAGGGGTCGGGCGAGCTGGGTCATGATGCCCCGGCCGCGCAGTTCGACGCTGCGGCCCAGCACCCACCGGGCCGCCTCGGGTGCGTCGGCCCGGTGGATCGTGGCCGCCGACGCCAGAACGTGTCCCTGCTCCATCTTGGCCAGCGTGGTGAGGCGGGCGGCCTCGTTGACCGGATCGCCGATGACCGTGTACTCGAACCGCTTGGCATGGCCGATGTGTCCGGCGATGACGGTGCCGTAGGAGACGCCGATCCCCGCCGTGAGCGGGGCCAGGTCGGCGAGTCGGCTCTGCAGTGCACGCGCGGCCCGCAGCGCACGGCCAGCCTCGTTGTCCACCTCCAGCGGCGCCCCGAAGACCGCGAGCAGGGCGTCGCCCTGGAACTTGTTGATGTACCCGCCGTTGGTGTCGACGGACTCGACGGCGATCCGGAAGAAGTCGTTGAGCACGGAGACCACCTCGGCCGGCTCGTGGGCCGCCGCGAACTCCGTCGAGCCGGTGAGGTCGACGAACAGCACCGCGACCTGGCGTTCCTGCCCGCCCAGTTCGGTGCCCCGCTCGAGCGCATTGCGTGCGACGTCCTCGCCCACGTAGCGACCGAAGAGGTCCTGGATGGCCTCACGTTCCTGCAGGCCGGTGACCATCTCGTTGAACCCCTGGGCGAGCTGGCCGATCTCCGAACTGTCATAGATCGTCACGCGGGTCTCCAGGTCGCCCTGCTTGACGCGACTGACGCCCGCCTGCATCTCGCGCACCGGGTCGGCGATCGAGTCCGAGACCAGCCCCATGCCGATCGCACCGGCGATCACGGCGACGCTCGCCAGTACCGCGAGGGCGACGAGGATCAGACCGGGGTCGTCGCCGAACAGGCCGAACCAGTGTCCGGTGAGGATGAGCAGGATGCCCGCGATGGGGATGACCGTGGTCAGTGACCAGCCGAGGAAGATGCGGCGACGCACGCCGGGGACATGGCGGCTCTCCGGCACCCCCCTGGACAGGGCGCGGACCGTGATGGGTCGCATGATGCGCTCGGCCTGGAGGTAGGAGATCAGGCAGGTGGTGCTGCCGCCGAGCAGGCTGGTCACCGCCACGATGAGCGCCAACCTGGGGGAGTGGCCCACGTTGACGGCGACGAACAGCAGCGTCCCGGTCACCCACATGGCCCCGGAGATGAGCGCCTGGTGGAACGGCAGGCGCAGGGTGCGCCGGCGGATGGCGCCGTCGAAGTCCGCCCCCGACCGGTCGACCCGCAGCACGGGCAGGAGGAGCAGCGTCGAGGCGATGACGCCGCCGACGAAGGCCAACACGAGATAGCCGATGAACAGGTACTGGTTGAGGAAGCGGAACTGGTCGAGGTCGAGGAACCGGTCCATCGGCAGGACGAAGCGCAGGAACGAGAACACGAAGACCGCGCCGATGATGTTCGCCTGCACCATCGTCAGGGCATAGACGGGCCAGGGGGTGGCCCACAGCCACCTGAACAACCTGACCCATCGTTCCATCGGCCCAAGCCTAGTTCGCGCCGGTGATGCCGGGAACGCAGGTGTGTCGGTGGGCGGGGATAAGGTGGGGGCCATGCCCGGGGTGTTCGATCGGTTGGCCGGACAGGCCGACGTCGTGGCGGAGCTGACCGCTGCCGCCACGGCCGCTCGTGCCCGCGTGCCGGGGCAGGGGTGGGATGCCTCGGACGCCCGGATGGTCCATGCCTGGCTGTTCACCGGTCCGCCGGGCAGCGGCCGCAGCGTGGCGGCCATGGCGTTCGCCGCCGCCCTGCAGTGCGAGGACCCGGACGTGGTGGGCTGCGGGGAGTGCCGCGCGTGCCACACGGTGTTGGCCGGCACCCACGCGGACGTGCACCTGCTCGCCCCGCAGGGCGTCAACATCCTGCTCAAGGACGTCAAGGAGACCATCCACCGCGCGGCGAGCCGCCCCGGCACCGGGCGCTGGCAGATCGTGGTGGTCGAGGAGGCGGACAGACTCACCGAGCAGTCCGGGAACGCCCTGCTCAAGGTGGTGGAGGAGCCGCCCAGTCGGACCGTGTTCCTCCTGTGCTCGCCGACCACCGACCCGATGGACATCATGGTGACCCTGCGGTCGCGCTCGCGGAACGTCGCACTTCGTCAGCCGGACGCGGCGGCGGTCGAGCGTGCGCTGCTCGCCGGCGGGGACCCGATAGACCCCGATCTGGCCCGGTGGGCGGCGTCGGTCTCCTCGGGCCACGTGGGTCGTGCCCGGTGGCTGGCGACCGACGAGGCGACCCGGGAGCGGCGGGACGTCGTCCTCCAGCTGCCCATGGTCATGCACAATCCCGGCCGGGCGTTCCCTCTCGCGGACCGGCTCGTCAGCGCCGCGGAGCAGGAGGCGTTGGCCCGCAACAGTGAATCCGACGAGCGCGAGGTCGAGGAGCTGCGCACCGCGCTGGGCGCGGGCGGCACCGGCAAGGGCACCGCGTCGGCCGGGCGGGGTGCGACGGGCGCGGTCAAGGAACTCGAGAAGGCCCAGAAGTCGCGACGGACCCGGTCCACCCGCGACTCACTGGACCTCGCGCTGGTCGACCTGGCGGGGTTCTACCGGGATGCGCTCATGTCGGCGCTCGGCGCTCGCGAAGTCGACCCGGTCCATCCGGACAAGGCGGCGGAGGCCGCGAGGCTCGGCGGGCATTATCCGGCCGCGGCGATCCTCCGGGCGATCGAGGCGATCCAGGACTGCCGGGCGGCGATCGAGGTCAACGTCAAACCCAAGTTCGCGGTGTCCGCCATGGTGGGCGCGATCCGCGAGGCACTGGGCTGACAACCGGGGCGGGGGCGGGTCGTTTTCCGGCGACGGGGGTCCGTCGGATATAGTTGCGACGCCCCACAAGGGCTCGCCGCGTTAGCTCAGTCGGTAGAGCATTTCACTCGTAATGAAAAGGTCGTCGGTTCGATTCCGACACGCGGCTCCATCGGAACGCCGAACGCTGTCAACCCCCGCCCTCCCAGGTCGGGGGTTTTCTGTCGTCCGGTCCGCTTCCCGGGGACGACATGATGCCTAGCTCCTGGGTCCCGCCCGAATGTCCTGCGCCCGCGGTCATTGACGGTGACGACGATCACTCGCTACTGTCAGGTAACAGTTTACGTAGTTGCATATCGTCGGCTGTTCGCCCCTCGATCAAAGGACTCCCATGACCACTGCGCCCCTGCTCGTCGAGCGAGCGGACCACATCGAGACGTGGACGATGAACCTGCCGGACTCCCGGAATCCCATCTCCGATCCGGCGATCGTCGACGCGCTGTGCGATCAGGTCGCCACGGTCAATGGGGATCATGACGTCCGGGCCGTGGTCCTGACGGGTGCCGGTTCCGCGTTCTCCGCCGGCGGGAACGTCAAGGACATGGTGGACAGAGCGGGGATGTTCGGCGGCAGCCCGTATGAACTGCGTGACGGGTACCGCCGGGGTATCCAGCGGATCCCGCGCGCCCTGTACCACTGCGAGGTGCCGGTGGTCGCCGCGGTGAACGGGCCGGCCGTCGGTGCGGGGTGCGACCTCGCCGTGATGTGCGACCTGCGGGTGGCATCGACGAAGGCGTGGTTCGCGGAGAGCTTCGTCCAGCTGGGGATCATCCCGGGCGACGGCGGTGCATGGCTGCTGACCAAGGCGATCGGCCCGGCGCGGGCGGCCGAGATGGCGCTTACCGGCGACCGGGTCAAGGCCGAGCAGGCCGCCGCGTGGGGGCTGGTGAACGAGGTCGTGGAACCCGATCAGCTGCTGGAGGCGGCCCACACTCTCGCCGCGCGGGTGGCCAAGAATCCACCGCACTCGGTGCGCATGGCCAAGAAGCTGCTCCGCGAGTCACAGCACCAGTCGCTCGAGTCGCTCCTCGAGCTGTCGGCGGCGATGCAGGCGCTGGCGCACCACACCGAGGATCACCGCGAGGCGCTCGCGGCGTTCGGGGACAAGCGCGCCGGCGAGTACACAGGTCGCTGATCTCCGTCTCTCGGCCGGGCCGGGCCGGGGCTGGGTCTGGCTCCAACACGCGACCAGGCTCAGCGCAGGCCCCATTCCGTCGCGTGGCGGAGGCAGGTGCGGGCCAGTTCCTCGCTGCGTTCGACGATGAGGTCGCGCGCGGCGATGACCCCCACGGTCGCGATGGTGCGGCCCCTCTCGCGCAGGGCGACTGAGACGCCGTCCCCGCCGTCGACCGCCACGCCAGGGGCGGTGCACACCCCGGTCTCGCGGAGTTCCTCCAGGGAATCGAGAAACCTGTCCACGAACTCGGATTCCGCGGACGGCCGGGCGTTGAGGTAGGCCCAGATGTCGCGCTTCTCGCGGTCGGCGAGCAAGAGCCAGCCGGACGAGGTCCGAAGAAGTGAACGCCGCAGGCGGTTCTCCGCGATGTACGAATATTGCGGGTCGCTGGAGACGTGGTCCACGTAGAACAAGTCGTCACCGACATCGGTCGACAGGGCGGTGGTGAGGCCTGTCTCCGCGTGCAGGGCCAGGAGTTGGTCCCGCGACACGGACGTCACGGGCGGGCGACCAGCGATGACGTTGAGTAGATACGGTGCCGTACCCAGGGTGTATACGCGGTTGCGCTCGTCGAGGTATCCCACCGCCACGAGCCCGTTGAGCAGGCCCTGCGTGGAGCTGATCGGGGCCTCGAGCGCTCTTGCCACCGCGGTGAGCGTCAGGCCGGATCCCGATCGGGCGACGAGTTCCATGATCGCCGCGACCCGGTCGACCATCCGGTGCCGGGGACGCTCGGGGACCTTGTCCATGCGGGGCACGTCTACCGCCCCGTCGCCTCCCACGTCCGCTTGCGTCATGGGGTAAGACTATCCGCCCCCGCGGGACGACCGGGCGAATACGAAAGAGCGTAGTGGAATCCCCTATTGCGTAAAAACGCCGACCGTGCGATTCTCGAATACGTGGTCCGGGTCACCCTTCGGTCCCGATCCGGCAGACGACATCCCAATCCCCTTCAAGGAGGCCCGATGAGGTCCGCACTCGCTCCACCGACCACCCTGGCGTCGGCGGACATGGACGCCCTACGGGCGGAGGTCCGCGACTTCCTCTGCGGCGAGATCGCCGCCGGCCGTCTCACGCCGTGGATCGACACCTGGCTGACCCGGTGGGACGAGGACTTCACCCGTCGTCTCGCAGAGCGCGGCTGGGTCGGCATGGCGATCCCCACCGAGTACGGCGGCCGAGGACGCACGCACCTGGAGCGCTTCGTCGTCACCGAAGAACTCCTCGCTGTCGGGGCGCCCGTGGCCGCGCAGTGGGTCGCCGATCGGCAGATCGCCCCCTCGCTCCTGCGGTACGGCACAGAGGAGCAGAAGCGCGAGTACCTGCCGCGCATCGCAGCGGGAGAGTGCTGTTTCGGCATCGGGATGAGTGAACCGGACTCGGGTTCCGATCTGGCCAGTGTGCGGACGAAGGGTGTGAGAGTCGACGGCGGCTGGGCCGTCTCCGGCACCAAGGTGTGGACCTCCGGTGCCCAGTACGCGGAGGCGTTCATCGCCCTCGCCCGCACCGAGCCGCTGGACACCGCCCACCGGCACGCGGGGCTGAGCCAGTTCATCGTCGACCTGCGCAGCGAGGGCGTCACCATCCGACCGATCGTCTCCCTGTCCGGCGACCACCACTTCAACGAGGTCGTGCTCGACGAGGTGTTCGTCCCCGATGCTCGCGTGTTCGGTTCCCTGGGCCGGGGCTGGGAGCAGGTCAATTCCGAGCTGGCCTTCGAGCGCAGCGGCCCCGAGCGGTTCCTCTCCTCCTTCCGCCTGTTCGCCGCCGAGATCGGCGCGATCGCCGAGGGGAAATTGCCCGCCCGCACCGACCTCGGCCGCTCGGTCGCGCGGATGGCGGGGCTTCACGCCCTGAGCCAGAACATCGCCGGGGCGCTGCAGCGCGGCGAGCCCGCCGACAACGCCGCGGCACTGGTCAAGCTCCTCGGAACCACCACCGAGGGCGACATCGTCGACGTAGTCTCCGCCCGGCTCGGCGACGAGTTCGCGCCGGGCGAGGCGGACGCGGCCGCGTCCGAACTCACGGATCTGCTCCGTGTCGGACTCCATCAACGCCCCGGCTTCACGCTGCGCGGCGGGACCAACGAGATTCTGCGCGGCGTGATCGCGCGGGGAATGGGGATGCGATGAACGGGCGCACCGCCTCCGACCGGACCATCGAGGCCGTCGACCTGGCCGTTGACGAGGACCTCGAGTCGATGATGGCGGGTGTCCTGGCGCAGTTCTCCGGGCCCACCGTCGACCCCGACGCGACTGCGGTGTGGCGGGCCCTGTCCGAGGTGGGGATCGGCCGGCTCACCGGCCCGGAGGAGACCGGGGGCAGCGGGGCGGCTCGGAGATTTGTATAAGAGACAGGGCGGAGGCCGCCACGCTGCTGAGATTGGCCGCCGCCGCCGGGGTCGCGGTCCCGTATGCCGAGACCGACCTCGTCGTCGGGCCGCTGCGCCGCGCGGTCGGCCTGGACGACTCCGCCCCGGGGACGGCGACCCTCGCCGTCCTCGGGTCCGACTCCCGCGCCCGGCGCGTGGCCTGGGCCGGGGCCACCGATTCCGTGCTGTTCGTACGCCGGTCCGCCGCCGACGACGGCGGGCGACCCCGCTTCGAGGTCGCGGACATCCCGACCGACCGGGCGGCGGTCACACCCGTCGACGGGACCTCCGCGGTGGCACTGGGCGACCTCAGCGCGCCCGACGACGCTGCGTGGACCCCGGTCGACGCCGCTCCCGTCGAAGCGGCGGTACTCCGAGGCGCCCTCGCCCGGGCCGTCCAGTCCGTGGGCGCCGCCGAGGGGATGCTCGACGCGGCGATCGCCCACAGCACCGAGCGCAACCAGTTCGGTCGGGCGCTGGCCGAGTTCCAGTCGGTGCAGAACCTCGTCGTCGACATCGCGGCCGAGACCGTCCTCGCCCGCGCGGCGGTCGACCAAGCGGTCGCCGACGCGCTCGACACCGACCTCGGGGGGCCGCTGTCGGGATTCCGCGTGGCCGTGGCCCGCAGCGTGGCCTCGCAGACCGTCGCCGTCGCCGTGCGCAACACCCATCAGGTGCACGGCGCCATCGGCACCACGCACGAGCACACCCTGCACCGCCTCACCCTGCCCGCTCTGCAGTGGCGCGGTGAGTTCGGCTCCGCGGCGTTCTGGGAGAGCCGACTCACCGACGTCGCACTCGCGGGCGGGATGGACGGGGCATGGCCCATGGTCGTCGAGGGCGCTCGGGTCGAGGGTGCGGCCGCCGGTTGGCTCGACCGTGTGACGGGCCCCTGAGTCGTGGCCGCCACGCCGTACGCGGATACGCCGCGGACCGGGGCTCTCACCGACATCCGTGTCGTGGACCTGTCCCGTGTCCTGGCGGGACCTCTGTGTGGTCAGATGCTCGCCGACCACGGTGCTGATGTCGTCAAGGTGGAGCCACCGGGCGGGGACGAGACCCGGGGCTGGGGTCCGCCGTTCGTGCGAGAGGACCACAGCGCCTACTTCGACGGTCTGAACCGCAACAAGCGGAACATCAGCATCGACCTGCGCAGTGAGGAGGGGCAGTCACTCCTGGCGAGGATGCTCGCGGAGGCGGACGTCGTAATCGAGAACTTCAAAGCCGGGACCCTGGAAGCGTGGGGATTCGGCGACGCCGAGCTCGCCGTGCGGTTCCCCCGCCTGGTCCACTGCCGCATCACCGGGTACGGCGTCGACGGTCCGCTGGGCGGCGCACCCGGTTATGACGCCGTCCTCCAGGCGCTGTCGGGGCTCATGAGCATCAACGGGGAGCCCGACGGGCCGGCCATGCGCATCGGTATCCCGCTGGTGGACATCGTCACCAGCCTCAACGCGATCACCGGCATCCTCATGGCGTTGCACGTCAGAGAAACCACCGGGCGCGGGCAGCTCGTCGACCTCGCCCTGCTCGATAACGCCGTGTCGATCCTGCACCCACACGCGGGGAAGTGGTTCGCCACGGGCGAGCCCCCGGCCAGGACAGGCGTCGCCCACCCGACGATCTGCCCCTACGAGACCTTCACCTGCTTAGACGGCCCCTTCTTCATCGGCGCGGGCAACGACAGGCAGTTTCGCTCCCTCGCCGTCGCGCTGGGTGAACGCGCACTGGCCGAGGATCCGCGGTTCCTCACCAACTCGGACCGTCTCGCGCACGCCGGAGAACTCCGGTCGCTCCTCGGGGAGCTCGTCGGCGGCATCGATCGCGCCGACCTGGCGGACCGCCTCCGTTCGGCGGGGGTTCCCTCCGGTGCGGTCAACGATGTGGGGGAGGCGCTCGCGATGCCGCAGGTCATTCATCGGGGCATGGTGGTCGAGCGGGAGGGATACCGCGGTGTCGGGATCCCCGTCACCTTGTCCGACACGCCCGGATCCGTACGCTTCGGACCGCGCCCCCGCGGAGCGGACACCGATGCGGTGCTGGCCGGGTTCGGGATCGGCCCGGCCGAGGTGGCCCGCCTACGGGAGGCGGACGTGGTGAGCGGCGCGGGCGACCGTTCCTGACCCCGCCGCACCGCGCGCCACGGGCCGCGATCTCGGTACCCTCGACACCAGTACCGAGAAAGGTCGTGTCGTGGAATTCCTCCTCATCGCCGCAGTGATCGCGGTGGCCGTCGCAGTGGTCTCCCGCAGTCAGAACAAGGGCCAGACCCAGCTGGAGGCGCAGCACAATCACAACCTCGCGGACTACCGGGCCGAGGCGGCCCGGTGGGTCGAGCGTCTCGGGGGCCAGGTGTTCAACCTGGACGGCACCGACGAGGCGTCCAAGCAGGCCATGGCCGACGCGTCGGAGCGCTACACCGCGGCGGTCTCCGAGTTGGAGAACGCCCGCACCCCGGTGCAGGCGCAGCTGGCCAAGGACACCGCGCTGGAGGGCCTGTACTACGTACGCGCCGCGCGCTCGGCGATGGGCCTGGACCCGGGCCCTGAGCTGCCCAAGACCCCCGGACAGGACCGCGCCGGCCGTGTGACGGAGGACCGCGAGGTCGACGTCGAGGGCCGGACGATGAAGGCCGCGACCGATCCGAGTGACGAGACCCCGCACTACTACCCGGGTGGCGTCGTGGCCGGTCGACCGGTCCCGGCCGGCTGGTACTCGGAGCCCTGGTGGGCGTCGGCCCTGACCACGGGCGTGTGGATGATGGGCTCGATGATGATGTTCAACATGATGTTCGCCGGCATGTCGGGCATCGGGTACTCCGGTGAGGACTTCGCGTCCGGGGTCGGCGAGGGCGGCGCCGACGTCAGTGACATGGGCGGCGGCGACGGCGGCGAGGGGTTCTTCGACGGCGGACTCATGGGCGGGGACGGCGGCGATGGCGGAGGCGACGGCGGAGGCTTCTTCGACGGTGGCCTGTTCGGAGGCGACGGCGGGGGAGACGGCGGCGGGGGCTTCTTCGACGGCGGCCTGTTCGGCGGCGACGGCGGCGGCTTCTTCGACTTCTGACCCGGCCGCGGTGCGCCCTGCCCGGTCGCGGTGCGCCGCGGCGGCTCAGCAGCCGGCCAGGACCCGGTCCATCGCGTCGCGCTCGGCCGGCGTCACCCACAGGCCGTACCGGTCCTTGACCAGCACCTGGCGCGAGACGTACGAGCACCGGAACTCGCGACGGGGCGGCAGCCAGGTGGCGGTGTCGCCGTCGCCCTTCTGCTGATTCGCCCACCCTGCCACGGCCAACAGGTTGAGCGGGTCGTTGGCGAAGTCACGCCGCTGCTCCTCGGTGAGTTGCTGTGCGCCCTTCTGCCACGCGTCCGACATCGCCACCACGTGGTCGATCTGAACCTCCGATGACGTGTCCTGCCCGCGGACGAAGTCAATCCGCTCCCCGGTGTACGGCCCCTCCAGGACGCCGGTGAGGACCACGCAGTCCCGCGTGCCGGGCCGGAAGGTGATGTCCTGCAGGTCGCGCTGGAGGATGTCGTTGCGAGTGTCGCAGCCGTTGCGTCCGAACTCCACGGACACGTCGTCGGTCCACGACTGCCCGAACAGGTCGCGGTCGTACCCCGTCTTTGGTGCCCGGCCCTTGACCTCGAGTTGCGGCAGGGCCCCGAGGGCCGCCGCGACCAGGGGATCTCCGGGTGGGCCGGCGTCGGGGTCGACCGGGCGGGGGGCGCCGGCTGCGCGTCGACGGGCGGGGGCTCCACCGGCGACGACGGCGAGGCGTTCCTCTCCGGGTCGACCGCCGACGTCGGGGGAGTGCCGACCGTGCCCGGAGCGCCGACCGTGCCCGGAGCGCCCTCCTCGGGCTCGGCGCACCAGCCGATCCCGGCCAGTACGGCCACCCCGAGGACGACGGCACCGATTGCACGCGGGGTTCCGGAACTCATGCGGGGCACCTTATCGAGGGCCTCCGACATCCCCGCCCGCGGCCGAGCATCGTCGCAGGCCGGAGCGCACCCACGGGCGCGACTGTGCCCATGATGGTCGTGGCGCCCGTACACCTGCATCGCAGCCGCTCCCCGGGGTGGCGTCTCGCACCCGCTTCGGGGCAGGCGAGACGCCATGTTGACGTGCGGCTGTGGCCCGGGCGTACAGCCGCGCGAGCGAGACGCCAGGCGCGGGAGCGGCTGCGCGGTGATGCGGCGATGCGGCGATGCGGGTCTGCGGGGGCGCAGGCGTAGCGGCCATCGTTCCCGAGCGCCCTGCCACTCAGGGGAGTGCACGTGCGCTCCCGCCTGGCCGACTAGCGTGGCCCGCGATGCCCCCCGCCACGTCCAGCCGCCGACCCGCCCCGGGCACGCCCGACGACCGCACCCCGGGCACGCCCGACGACCGCACCCCGGGCACGCCCGACGTTCCCGCGCGGGCCCGGCCGACGGATCGCGGTCGGCTCGTCCTGGCGGCCTGCGCGCTGGTGGTGGTGGCGGCCACGGCGGTGCGCACCTGGGTCGCCGCGGCGGGCTGGTTCTACTGGGACGATCTCCTCCTGCACGGCAGGGCGGCCGCGCAGGCGTTCCCGGATCCCGCGTTCCTGTTCGCGGACCACGACGGTCACCTCATGCCCGGCGCGATGGCCCTGACCTGGGTCGCGGCGCACGTCGCGCCGCTGGACTTCCGCATGCCGCTGGTACAGATCGCGCTGCTCCAGCTGGTCGCGGGCGCCGCGCTCGCCCGGATGCTGTGGGTCCTGCTGGCGGGCCGCGCGATCCTGCTGGTCCCACTCGTGGCCACGCTCGCGATCCCGCTCGGCCTGCCGTCGGCCACGTGGTGGGCGGCCGCCCTCAACGCGCTGCCGCTCGCCGCCGCGATGGCGTGGACGGTGGCGTCGATAATCCTGCTCGCCCGCTCGGGTCGCCGACGCCATGCCGTGGGTGCCGCGGTGGCCACGGCTCTGGGGCTGCTGTTCGTGGAGAAGGCGCTCATCATCCCGGTGGTGGCCGCGGCGGTGCTGCTGGGGTCGTGGTGGACGGGCGGCGGAACACGCAGTGAGCTGCGGGCCCTGTGGCGTCGGACCCGCTGGGCCTGGTCGGCACTGGCCGCGATCGTCGTGGTGTGGGGGGCGGTGTTCCTCGTCGTCGTCGGCCGTCTCGGGGGAGGATCGTCGGGCGGGTTCCCGGCCGGGACCGAGGGCGGGGACGACACCGGCGGCACCGGCGCCGGGAGCCCGGGGCCCGGATTCGTCGACCTGGTGGACCACACCTACCGGCTGGCGGTGGTGCCGACGCTGGGCGGGGGGCCGTGGAGCTGGGAGCGGTGGCACCCGGGGCCCCCGATGGCCGACCCGTCGACGCTCGCCGTCGTCGTGGGCGCCCTGGCTGTCGCGGCGGTCCTGGCGTGGTCCCTCCTCACCCGGCGGCGCACCGGTGCGATCTGGGCGGCCGCTGCGCTGTACCCGCTGGTGACGGTGGTCCTGGTCGCGGTGGGGCGCACAGGGCCGGACACAGCGACGGAGATCGTGCAGACCCTCCGGTACCACTCCGAACTACCGGTGGTGCTGGCGGCGGCCGCCGCTCTGGCGATCGCCGCACCGCGCCGGCAGGACGCCGCGCCCGAGGAGCGCGCCGAAGCGCCTCGCGGCCGCGCGGGGACGTGGCTGCCGATGGCGGGCGCGCTCGGCCTGGTCGCGCTGCTCGCCTCCTCCGCCGTCTCGACCGTCTCGTACCGCCAGGTGTGGTCCGAGCAGCCGTCCCGCGACTACACCGAGCCGCTGTTGACCGCACTGCGCGAGCGGTCCGAGCCCCTGCTCGACAAGGAGGTCCCGCTCGAGGTGCTGCTGCCCCTGACGACGCCCGCGAACCGGCTGTCCGCGCTGCTCGCCGGGGTGCCGGGGGTTCCGGCGGTGGGGGCGTGGACCCGCGACCCGGTGGCGATCGACGCGCACGGGGCCCTGCATCCCGCTGACGTGGTCCCGGGCCGCACCATCCCGCAGGGGCCGGTGCCCGGGTGCGGCCACCGGGTCGGTCCGGACGGCGCCCGGATCGCCCTGGACGGGCCGCTGATCGGGCGCGACTGGGTGGTGCGGCTCCACCTCCTCGCGGACGCGGACGGTCACGTCGCGGTCCGCCTCGACGACGGCGACGAGGTGACGGCTCCCGTCCAGGCCGGGCCGGGGACGGTGTACGTCCGCCTCGAGGGCGGGGGGACGGGCCTGACCATCTCCCCGGGCGGGGGCGCCTCCCAGCTGTGCGTGGGCAGCGGACCGGTCGGCGTGCTGGTGCCGCGCTGAGGTTTCACGGCCCGGTGGACCATAATGGGCGGGTCGGACGGCGGGCCCACGGACGCCGAGAGGGACACGGACACGGACAGGGCCAGAACACGGACAGGACTAGGAACGGAGGCGGGTCATCGACATCGCGTTGGTCATGATGACCCTCACCGCGCTCCTGGTGGTGCCCGGCGCGATCGTGGGCGCCGCCGCGCAACTGCCCCTGCGTCTCGCGCTGGGCACGTCGATCCCGGTCTCGTTCGGGATCGCCGCGATCGCCGGTTACGTCTACGGCCGGGTCGGGGTGCCGTGGTCGCTCGGCGGGTACGTGGTCGCCACGGCCGCGACCGCCGCGGTGGTCGGCGTGGTGGGGCTGCTGATCACCGGGGCGACGTGGGTGTGGCGACGACGACGGAGTCGCGACGCCACGCCGGCGGACGGGCGACGCCGTCGCCGGCGCCGCCGAACCGGTCGGGTCGGCCGACTCCGCAGGGTTCGCGGAACCGCCGGGGTCGAGCGCCCCGGCCGGGTGGACGGCCGGCCCGGGCGGCGCTCGTGGTGGTGGCTGCTGCCGGGCGCGGCGATCCTGACGAGCGCCTGGCTGATCGGCCAGATGATCCTCACCGAACTCTCGGCGACCCCCGGCGGCACGGCGAACATCTTCCAGGGCTGGGACGCCCACTGGCACGCCAACTACATCCGCTTCATCCATGACCTCGGCGTGGCGTCGCCCGACCTCGCCGGGGAGCTGCGTTACCCGGAGAACGGCGCGACGCTCTACTACCCGAGCACGTGGCACTCGATCGCCGCCCTGGTCATGGGCCTGCGCGGGATCGGCGCCGTCGAGACGTACAACCTCGTGCAGATCGGCAGCGTCGCGCTCGTGTTCCCGCTGGGCGTGGCGGCGTTGGCGTGGCTGATCACCCACCGCCGGTTCTCCCGGCCCGTGGTGGCCACCTCGGCGGCCGTGGCCGCGATGGCCACCCCGCTGTTCCCGGGTCTGCCGTTCGTCGAGGTGATGGTGGCCGCCACCCCGTCGGCCGTGGCCAACGGTATGGCCGGTCTGGGGGCCGCGGTCGTGGTGGCGGCCCTGGCCGATCGGCGGTTCATCCCCGCCGCCGCGCTCGGGCTGGTCGGTATCGGCGGCGTCCATCCGTCGGCCATGGTCACCGCGGCCGTGTTCGTGCTGTTCTGGTGGCTGTTCGACGGGCTGTGGCGGCCGGTCCGCGGCCGCGTTCGCGACTTCGTGGTGTTGGCCGGTATCGGGCTGGCCGGGGTGCTCACCCTGTTGCCGCAGGTGCTCACGGTGTCCGAGGAGGCCGACGACATCTCGGCCTTCGAGTTCCAGATCGACGCCGACCGCGCCGCAACCTGGGGCAAGGCGGTAGCCCTGCAGGTGCGCCACGTCGAGGACTGGGGCGTGCGGTGGGTGCTGCTGTCCCTGGCCGCGCTGGGCCTGGTGGTGATGCTGCGCCGCAAGGTGTTCTGGCCGCTGCTGCTGTGGGGCGGTCTGTTGGTGGTGTGCGTCAACTCGATGAGCGTGTTCGGCAACTGGACCGGCGGTGTACTCCGCGGGATCGGCAGCATCTACTACAACGACCCCCGCCGGATCGGGGTGGTGCTGGCCGTGGTTGTGGCCGCGGCGGTGGGTGTGGGCGTCGGGGCGACCGTCCAGGCGCTGGCGGGCTGGTTGGGCAGGCTCGTCGATCCCCTCACCGACCCGGACGGTGGGGGCGTCCGGCTCGCCCGGGTGGCCGTGGCATTGGCGGCCCTGGTCGGGGTGGGGTCCTGGGTGGTGCAGGCCTCGCCCGAGTACGCGGTCGCGGCCGGGGTGAACCAGCGGTGGAACCGCATGGTCGACGAGCACGACCTGCGCGCCTTCCGCTGGTTGTCCGAGCAGCCGCAGGCCTACTCGGGTCTCATCTACACCAATCCCGACGAGGGCTCGGGCTGGATGTACGCCACTGACGGGTTGCCCTCGACCTCGCGGCACTACCTGCAACCCGGCGCCACGGCCCCGCTGACCACCTATCTGTTCTCCCGGATGGACGAGGCCGGGGTGAACCCGCGCGTCGACCGGGCGTTGGCGGATCTCGGTGTGACGTACGTGTACGTGAGCCCGCCCAACTACTGGGGGTTCCAGAAGCCCAACGAGCACCTGTTGCGCCTCGACGGCACGCCCGGCCTGGTCAAGGTGTACGCCGAGTCGCAGGTGCGGATCTACGCGGTGCGGGACGCGTTCACCGACGCCGAACTGGCGCAGATGGTGGAGGACTCCCCGTTCCCGCCCGAGCGACGCTCCCCGCTCACCCGGGCGACCGGAACATATGGGCCGGAGTGACCTCGCCACCGGTCCTCCGGTCGTATCCTGTGCACGGGCCTGAAGGTGAGGGAGCCGCGGCGGTGTCGTCGCACACGAGGGGAGGGCATCACATGCGCGCGTTGGTGACAGGAGGGGCCGGATTCATCGGGTCGACCCTGGTGGACAGGCTGCTCGGTGAGGGCCATGACGTGACCGTGGTGGACAACCTGTCCCGGGGGCGGCTCGAGAACCTGGCGGCGGCCCGTGAGGCCGGTGACCGGTTCGAGTTCCGGGAGCTCGACCTGACCGACCCCGCCATCGAGGACGTGGTGGCCGCCGCCCGGCCGGAGGTCATCTTCCACCTGGCCGCGCAGATCGACGTGCGCCTGTCGGTGGAGGATCCGGTCCACGACGCCCAGGTCAACGTCGTCGGCACCGTCCGGCTGGCCGAGGCGGCCCGCAAGGTCGGGGTGCGCAGGATCGTCTTCACCTCCTCAGGCGGGTCCATCTACGGGCCCGTGACCGAGCTGCCCGTCGCCGAGACCCGACCGGTGGACCCGCTGAGCCCGTACGCCGCCGGCAAGGTGGCCGGTGAGATCTACCTGGAGATGTTTTCGCGCCTGTACGGGATCGAGTGGGCGGGCGTGGCGCCGGCGAACGTGTACGGGCCGCGGCAGGACCCGCACGGCGAGGCCGGGGTGGTGGCGATCTTCTCCCAGCGGCTGCTGGCAGGTCAGCCCACGCGCGTGTTCGGCGACGGCGGCAACACGCGCGACTATGTGTTCGTCGACGACGTGGTGGACGCCTTCGTCCGCGCCGCCGAGGTCCCGGCCGCGGCGGGGCTACGTTTCAACGTGGGCACCGGCGTGGAGACCACCGACCGTGGGCTGCACACCCTGGTCGCCGAGGCCGCGGGGGCCGCTGATGATCCCGAGTACGCCCCCGCCCGCCTGGGGGATGTCGACCGCTCGGCCCTCGACGCCGAGCGTGCCGCCGAGGTGCTCGGCTGGACGCCGCGGGTGACGATCCGCGAGGGCGTCGCCCGGACCGTCGACTACTTCCGCGACTGACGCGCTAGTCGGTGTCGGCGCCCGCGTCGCCGTCCGCGCCGGCAGCGTCAGCGGTGCCGTCCTCACCCGCATCGCCGTCCACCTCAGCCGCGTCGGCGGCTCCGACCGCGTCGGCGCCCACGGCCGCGGCGCCGACGGCGTCCGGCTGCGGGGCGAAGTTGGGCCGGGGCAGGAACGGGCGGAGCAGGTCCGGGAATCCGGGCGCGGGCCGGGCACCGTCGGGTGCGGTGACCTCGAGCTCCCCCCCGCCCTGACCGGCGTCGTCCGCGCCGTCCGTGGCGTCACCCGCGGTGCCGCCCTCGGCTCCGCCACCGGCGACACCGTCGCCTTCCGCGGGAGCCACCGGAGCCGCCGGCGCAGCGGGCACCACCGGGGCGGGGGCCGCGGGCGCGACCGGGACGACCGGCGCCTGACGGACCGGCTGGACGGCGGCGGCCCGCGGCACCGGGGCCACGGTCGGCACACTGGTCACGGGGGCCACCGGGGCGACCGCCTGCTCGGCCCGGTCGTCGGCGGGCTCGGTCTCGGTGCTCGACTCGGTCGACTCCTCGCTAGTGCTGGTGAGTTCCTCGGTGCTCGACTCGGTGCTGGTCTCCGAGGTGGTGCTCGCGATCGGCTCGGCGGTGGGGCCGGTGGTCTGCGCGGACTCGACCTGCGCGCGGGCCCGCTCGACGGCCTCGGCGCTGCGGTGCGAGTCGTACCAGAGGCCGGCGGAAATCAGCCCGACCGACAGGACGCCCAGGGCGCCCATCCCCACGGTGGTGAGGGACGGTGGGGTGAACCGGGTGTCGAGCGAAGCCATGGGCCCAGTATCAGACAGCGTCCGTGGGAACGCCAACCTCTTCCCTCGCCGCGCGCGTCGCCGGAGGGACCGTCGTCAGTCGCTCGGGCCCCTCCCAGAGCACGGTCGCCTCGCCGTAGGGGTCCTGATCGCGACGGAGCAACAGCCCCACCGTGTGTCGGCGCAGGACGGGGAGGACGCGCCCCTCCTCACCGCGGTCCACGCGGGTGTGGCGAGCCCGGATCCGCCGTTCCCGCCACAGTGGCACCTGCCCGCCGAGCATCACGGCGAGCATCGCCCGGAACGCCCCGCAGTCCCGGTCGAACACGCCGCCGTGACCGCGCGTGCCGTAGACGGGCGTGCCGTCGGTGAAGTAGCCGGTGTCGAGCCGGACGGCGCCGCCGCCCAGCTCGGAGTGCGACCCGCGCTGTCGTAGGCCGAACCGGATCTGCAGCAGTTCCACGGGGTCGCCGGGTGCGGTGAGGGAGTACCTGCGCACCGGGCCGGGTGCGCGCCAGTCCGACGGCCCCGCGACGCCCACCCCGAGATCGGGCGACTCGGCGTAGATCACCCGGTCGGCGCGCAGGCCGAGCCGTTCGGCGGTGCCCACGATCCGCCCGCCGTACGAGTGACCCACCACCGTCAGCGCCGCGCCGGGGCACTCGATCTCCATGACCCTGTCCACCTCGCGACAGAAGCGGACCAGGCGCGGCGCCATGGCGTCGGCGAACCGGGGATCGCCGGCATCGGCCATGATGTCCTGCGGGAACTCGCCGTCGAGGAACGTCACCACGGCCAGTCGCCCGCCGCCCGCCTCGACGAGGTCCACCGCGACGTCGGTGTTGACGTGGGACATGTCCAGGTTGGTGCCGGTGCCGGGCACGTACACCGCCACCGCCTCGGTGTCCGGGCCGAGCTCGCCCACCACCTCGATCATCCGACCACCGCGACGCGGGGAGAACGCCGGGAAGGAACGTCGACGACGAGAATCACGCCTCGCCATCGTCTCCAGACGCCCGATGCGCGGACTCCACGGCGTACCCGCCAGGTGCTCGCGGTGGAGCGCGGCGCGCACGGCCACCGCGTTGGCGCGGGCCCGCACCGGCCAGGGCACGCCGTACGTCCCGCCCACGGCCTCCGGCTCGGCCAGCGCGAGGAGTCGCCGGTCGGCCACGGGCATGTGCTCGACCGTCGCGTACACCTCGTCGGGCTCAGCCGAGTGCGGGTCCCAGGCAGCGACCGTGGCGGCGGTGTCGAGCCCGCCGGATCCGCCCGGCCCGCCCGCCACGCCCGCCGCGACCCCGGCGAGCCTGGCCAGGTCGGCCAGCGCGTTGTCCGCCGCCCGGTCCAGCGTCGCCCTCAGGGCCGCGCGCCCGGGCTCGGGAAGCGGGTCCGGCCCGTCGAGGTCGTCCCAGGAGTCCTCGGCGAGCTCGACCAGCCGGTACACGCCCGCCAGGATCTCGGTCAGGCCGCGGGCCTCGCCGCCGACGGCGTCGGCCAGCGCGTCCAGGGCGGGGGAGCGGGTCGTGGAGGTGAGGAGCGCGTCGCGGGCGGTCGCCAGGGCGTCCCGCGCCGAGACGAGGCCGGCGGCCAGGTCGAGTAACCGGATCACCCGGGCCGGCGGCGGGGTCTCTGGCAGTGCGCCGGTCACCGCGGCCGCCGGAACGGCTGGGTGTCGGCGACCGCGCGGGCCGCGTCCCGGACAGCCGCCTCGGACAGCGTGCCGTCCGCGAGACCGTCGGTCAGCTCGAGCAGGCGCGCGATCCGATCGGAGGCGGGGCGCAGGAGGGCGCGGACCTCGTCGTCGTCGATCCGGGCGAGACCCCCGCGCGCCCCGGCGACCCCACCGGCGGCGTCACCCACCCTGCCCGTTCCGGGGTCGTCTCCGGCACGGAGGACCGCGTCGAGTCGTCCGCGCGCCACCCCGAGGCGGCGTCGCAGGCGCGCGGCCTCGCCGCGGACGTCCTCGTTCGCGCCCCCGTCCACGGCTGCGGTCAGGACCGCATCGGGTCGTCGTCGTCCGGGGCCGGCTTCATGACCACCGCGTCGACCTTGTCGTCGGGCCGCACCGCGCTGCGCAACGCGATCGTCCGCGCCAGGCGCGAGTACCGCAGTTCCTGCTCGCGGAAACGCACATAGGTGGACACCGTCACGAACGCGAAGCCCATGACCAGCGCGTACAGCACCAGGTCGGTGCCGCGCTGCACCCCGAGCGCGTTGGCGACCACGGTGAGGTCATCGGGGCGGATCACGGCGTACACCATGAACACGACGAACAGCACGAAGCCGATCTTCACGCCGGCCTTCGCACGCGCCTTGCGGCGGTTGGCCAGGAAGAACAGGACCAGCGCGGCGCCGGCCAGCAGGAGCAGGACCTTGATCATCGGGGCAGCCTCTTTCCCACGAACCCGTCGGAGAGGATGTTGATGCCGTTGAGCAGCGACTGGCCCTTGGACATTGAGTACTCGGTGTACAGGATGTCGACCGGCTGCTCGGCCACCCGCCAGCCGCGACTGTCCATGAGCTCGACGAACTCGCTGGCGTGGCTCATCCCGTTCATCCGCAGGTTGAGGTCCTCCGCGACGCGACGGTTGAACACGCGCAGACCGTTGTGGGCGTCGGTCAGACCCAGCCGCCGGGTGCGCGGACTCAGCAGCACCACGGTCCGCAACACGAGGCGCTTGATCAGCGGCACCTGGTCGTCATCGCGGCGGGGGCGACCGAAACGCGTGCCCACCACGATGTCCACCGGCTCGGAGCGCACCCGCTCCACCATGGCCAGCACGTCCTTGACCTGGTGCTGCCCGTCGGCGTCGAAGGTGACGAAGTAGCGGGCCCCCGGCTGGGCGCGGGCGTACTCCACACCGGTCTGGATGGCCGCGCCCTGGCCCAGGTTCACCGGGTGGCGGACCAGGTGCGCACCCGCGCGGTGGATCGCCGTCGCCGAGTTGTCCGCCGAACCGTCGTCCACCGCCACGATGTTGGGGAACGTCCCACGCGCCGAACGCAGCACCTCCTCGATCACGGTGCCCTCGTTGAAGCAGGGGACGATCAGCCACACGTCGTGGTTACCGACGGTCGAATCACCGCCCGCCACACCCGGCCCCGTATCCCGCACACTGTCACTGCTCATCGGAGGTCGATACTATGCGACCGGACGGACAATCCGGTGACGAGAAGGACGGCGGTTCCCCTGATGGCCATCGACGTGATGCTCCCCTACTACGGGGACGTCGACCACTTCAAGAAGGCCGTGGACAGTGTCCTGGCGCAGAGCTACCGCGATTTCCGGTTGGTCGTGGTGGACGACGGCTACCCGGATCCGGAGCCGGCCCGCTACATGGGCGAGATCACCGCGCGCGACGAGCGGGTGACCTACGAGAAGAACGAGACCAACCTCGGCGCGAACGGCAACTACCGCAAATGCGTGGACATGGTCACCGCGCCGACCGTGGTGATCATGGGCGCCGACGACATCATGCTGCCCAACTACCTGCAGGTCGTGGCAGACGGGTTCGCCGCCGTGCCGGATGCCGCCGTGATGGAGGTGGGGGTCAGCGTCATCGACGAGCACGGCGCGCCCGTCCGGGGGCTGTCCGACTCGGTGAAGGCGTTCACCCAGCCCAAGGCGCAGGGCCGCACCGTGCTGCACGGCGAGAAGCTCATGACCTCGCTCATGCACGGCAACTGGACCTACTTCCCGTCGCTGGCGTGGAACTCCGAGTGGGTCAAGCGGATCGGGTTCCGTGAGGGTCTGGACGTGGTGCAGGACCTCGCGCTGCTGGTTGACGTCATCACCGGGGGCGGCCACATGATCTACGACCCCACGCTGGCGTTCCTCTACCGCCGGCACTCGGCGTCGGACTCGTCGGTCCGCGCCCTCGACGGTCGGCGGTTCGACGAGGAGGCCCGCTTCTTCGCCGGTGAGGCCGACGCGTTCGCCGCCCGCGGCTGGAAGAGCGCCGAGCGGGCCGCGCGCCTGCACGTCACCTCGCGGCTCAACGCGCTGTCGCTGATCCCGACCGCGGCCAGGGCCGGCAAGCTGACCGAGGGCGGCAAGAAGCTGCTCGGGCACACGTTCCGCAAGTTCTGACACACGGGTGATCCCCGAGACGTGGATCCCGCACCGTCGCGACGACGGCGAGGTGGTCGGCTGGATCGACATGACGGTCGCCGAGCCGGCGCTCGTGCCGATCGACAGGCTGGGCCGGCCGATGAGCCCGGTCGACGAGTGGCACAAGGCGGAGGCCGCGCTCGACGGTGTCGGCCTGCGCTTCCTCATGGACCGGTACGTCGTCCACGACGACGGGCGTGACACCGAGGTCCGCATCGCCCACGTCTACGACGACCGCATCGTGCTGACCACCGCGCTCACCGACGCGGTGGAGGACGTGGGCCGCGAGATCGTCGTGCCGTTCCCGGCGCAGGCCTCGCTGCGGAGGGCATAGCGACTCTCTGCTGCCGGGGCCCGGGTGGGCCCGTGCTCCCCGGCGCGCCCGCCGGGGCCTCAGCGTCGCACGATCACCATCCGTTCCCCGACTTCGCGGACGTCGAAGCGGGCGGGATCGTCGAACTGCCGCGGCCGGAACACGATCTCCTCGCGCGCGTTGTTCTGGACTCGGGGCATCTGGTTGACGATCGCGGGGAAAACCCAGCGGCGGGACCCCTCGCGGGTGAGGACCAGAACGTCGGGGCTGCGGAACTCACTCGAGTCCAGCGCGGCGGTCAGCTCTCCGGGGGTCTCGGTGTCCGCCCAGCTCCGGATCTCGTCGAGGCGCTCCTCGTACCGGCCGGCCGGCGTGGCGTACGCCTGGGCCGGCGCCTGGAACGAGAAGTACGGCCGGTAGGCGTAGAGGGTCGGATCCGAGGTCAGCAGGACGAGGTCCGAGGGTGCCCGGTCGCCGGTCATGTCGTCCACAGCGTCCAGCACGTCGCGGGGCACCGCGGGGAACCCGCGGGCTTCGGCGGCGAACTCCGCATCCTCCCCGGAGACGTGCTGCACCATCTGGACGGCAGCGAGGCCCGCGACCACCACCGCCGCGGCGGTGACGCGGCCACGGGACCGGTCGGGAGAGGTCCGCACGGCCCACCGGGCCAGCGTCAGCGCGCCGACCACGCCCGCCAGGGCGAGGGCGAGGGTGATGATCGGGATCATCCGGAACGGCAGCAGCGTGCTGCCGGTGACCGCCCGCAAGCCCGAGAGCACGTACCACCCGAGGACGGTCACCGCCGTGAGGCCCAGGGCCTGTGCGAGGACGAGCCGTCGATCGGCCGGGGGGAGAGGGCCGTCGGCGTCGGTGTCGGCGACGTGGTCCGTGTCGTGCTCGGTGCCGATCCGCGTTCGCAACGTCGCCGCCGCGCGCTCGGAGGCCCGGCCGGCTCCGTCGGGCCAGACGGTGACGACCAGCCACACCACGCCGATCAGGCACAGGAGCCCGACGGCGGACACCTCGAGCATCGGCAGCGGCCACCGCGAGGCGATCTCGGGCGCGAAGTCGTTGGCCACCGAGGGTTCGGTGTCCGCGCCGCCGAGGGCGGCCAGCAGGAATCGGTGCCAGAACAACAGTGCGATCGCCGCGGAGATCGCCGCCATGGCGGCCAGGCGGCCGAGCAGGGCGAGGACCACCGCACGATCGGTGCGGTATCGCCAGGAATGGATGACGACGACGAGGCCCACCAGCAGCGCCGCGACACCCGCGATGAGGGTGTAGCCCAGCGCAGCCCAGCCGAGGTACAGGCCGGTCGTCGCGACCAGCGGCCACGTGGGTCCGCGGCTCGTCCGGGATCCGGCTGCGGCGGCCACCCGTGCGCAGAGGAGGAACGTCGCCACGACGACCTGCGGGAGCAGGCAGATGAGGATCCACGAGTAGGGCTCGTAGGCGTTGGTGTGCCCGCCGATGACCGAGGTGACGAGACCGAACACGACGGCAAGCCGCGCGGGGACGAGCCATCGCCAGGCCACGAACGCGATCGCGCCGGCGATGGCCATGGTGACGATGGCGTACGGCTTGTAGAACTCCCAGCCGTCGATGCCCGTGATCCGGGACAGCTGCCCGCCCACCCAGAACCACTGTGGCGGGTAGAAGGGCGCGGCGTCGGCGTAGAAGGGGTCGGCGAGGGCGGGGGAGTCGGCGAAGCGGGTGACGTAGGCGACGCGGTTGAGCTGGTCGCCGCCGAGGCCGAACAGGTAGTGCGGCGTGCCGTTCAGCAGCAGTCCGAGGTGGGAGGAGGCCAGGAAAGCCGGCCCGGCGGTTCCGAGCAGCCACAGGGCCCGGCCGCCAGTGGCCCTGCGCAGCAACAGCCACCCGGCGAGGATGACGACCCCCGCGGCGAGGGTCGCGCCGAAGGTCTCGGGCAGCCAGCTGGGTTCGACGAACGGCAGCGCGTCGACTCCCTCGAACGTGAGGGCACCGACCACGGCCGCGACCAAGAGGGCGGCGAGGAATTCGCCGCCCCGGCGGGCGAGCAGACGGACGTCGGTCACGCGTCGGTTTCCGGGTGGCGCGCGGTCACGGCCAGGCCGGTGACGTGGACCGCGACCCCGATGCCGGGGCCGGCGAGGAGCGCGATCGCGGCGCGCACGTCGAGTGGTCCGGGCACGGCGACGAGAAGCGCCGCCGCGGCGACGACCGCGACCCACCACCCGGCGTTGTAGAGCAGGTGGCGGTCGAAGGCCAGCGCCGCGTTGCCCGTCACCATCAGGGCGGCGGTGCCCACGGACGCGGCGGTGAGGGCGGCCAGTACCGCACCGGGCAGTTCGAAATCGCCTCCGAACAACACGCGGATCAGCCACGGGCCGACCAGCCACGCGGCCCCCGCTCCCACGATCCCCACCGCCGTCACCAGGCCGAGCGGGGCGGCCAGCGACCGCGGTCCGCGGGCGCGGCGCTGGACGAAGTAGACGATGATCGCGCTCTGGAAACTGGTGAGCGGCACGAGCAACGGCGCGCGGGTCAGGGTGATGGCGAGGATCACCGCGCCGACGAGTGGGGCCGGATCGTCCGCGCGGACGGTGGCGGTGACGAACAGCGGGAACCCGGTCACCAAGGCCGAGGTGCCGGCGGAGGCGAGCATGGCTGCCCCGGTGTTGCGCCAGAAGCGCCGGCGGCCGGCGTTGACGGCGGAGGCCAGCGCGTCGCGGGTGGCGGGGGACAGGGCGATGAGCAGCGCCCACGTGACGGCGCCTGCGACCGTGGCCACGGCGAATCCGAGACCGGCGTCGCCGAGCCACCACGCGACGCCCGCCACGGCCAGGCGCAGCGCCGCGTCGACGGTGAGCAGGACCGCGTACAGGCCCCAGCGTTCGGTTCCCGACAGGGCGCCCGCGGTGGCGGCCTGGAGGGTGAAGCCGAGGATGCCGAACGCCATGATGGCGACGCCGACGCCGGAGAACGTGGGCAGGCCCAGCGCGGGCCAGGCCGGTGCGCTCACGGCCACCGCGGCCGCGAGGACCAGGCCCAGCGTGAGCCCGGCCGGCAGCAACCGGACCGCCGACCGCGGCGGCCGCGCGCCGACCGTGCCGGTCCCACCCCCGCGGGCCGAGCGGACGGCGCGGGTGACCTCCTGCATCAGCCCGTTGGCGACGCCGCCGAGGGCGAAGAACGCTCCCCAGTAGGTGGCGAACAGTGGATAGTCGGCCGGGCCGAGTGCGCGGCCGGCGACGAGCATCACCAGGTACCCGGAGGCCGCGGCGAACACGGTCGCCAACGTCAGTGCCCGCATCCCGCCCGCGGCCGAGCGGCCGGTGGTGGGCGTCGGCTCAGTGGCTGCCGGTGTCGTCATCGGGCATACCGAGGGTCGGCGGCAGGGGCTCGGAGAACAGCCAGGCGTTCCACAGCGGGCGCAGGTCGACGGGGGAGTGGTCGGCGGCCAGGTGGAGGAAGTCGTCGGTGGTGACCGTGCTACCGGAGTACGTCGCCACCCACGTGCGGAGGAGGTCGAAGAAGCGGTCGTCGCCGATCGTCAGGCGCAGGGCGTGCAGGGTCAGGGCGCCGCGCTTGTAGACACGGTCGTCGAACATGTCCTCCGGTCCGGGGTCGGACAGGAGGAGGTCCTGCGGGGAATTCTGCAGCTTGGAGTAATAGCGCAGGGCGTGACTGCCGGCGTCGGCGCCGCCGGAGAACTCGGTCCACAGCCACTCGGCGTAGCAGGCGAACCCCTCGTGCAGCCAGATGTGCTTCCACTCGGCGATGGTGACGGCATTGCCGAACCACTGGTGGGCCAGCTCGTGGGCGATGAGTCGCTCGTCCGAGTCCGGCCGGCCCGCGGCCTCACACGTGTTGCGTCCGAACGTCGACATGCCCATCGCCTCGAGCGGGATCTCGAGTTCGTCGTCGGTCACCACGACCTTGTAGCTGTCGAACGGGTACGGGCCGAAGAGATCGGAGAACACGGTGATCATCTCGAGTTGCCGGGCGAAGGCCTCCCGGAATCCCCGCTTGAGGTCGGCGGGGACGAAGGCGTGGAACGGCACCGGCCCGTCGGTGGCCTCGAGGTGGTCGTACTGCCCGAGGTTGACGGTGACCAGGTAGGGGGAGGTGGGGTGCGGGAGGTCGAAGTCCCAGGCGGTCGTGCTGCCACTGCGCTTCTTGCCGACCAGCGTGCCGGTGACGACGGCGCGGTACGGCGAGTCGGTGGTGAGCCTGATACGGAACGGGGCCTTCGCCGAGGGGTGGTCGTCGCAGGGGAACCAGCTGGCGGCACCGTTGGGCTGGCCCGCGACGAGGACCCCGTCGGTCAGTTCCTCCCAGCCCACCTCGCCCCACGGCCCACGGATCGGCTTCGGGTTGCCGGAGTAGCGGATGGTCAGGGTGAACGCGGATCCCACGGCGAGCGGTTCGGCGGGGGTGATCGAGAGCTTGCCGCGGGGCCGGGTGTAGCGGGCGACGCGGCCCCCCTCGAGGAGCACCTTGGACACGGTCAGGTGTGGGGAGAGGTCGAGCCGGATCGTCTTCAGTGGCTCGGTGGCGGTCGCGGTGATCACCGCCTCGCCACGGAGGTTGTTGGGGCTCACCTTGTAGTTAAGGCCCAGCTCGTAGCGCGTGACGCGATATCCGTGGTTGCCCGCGCCGGGCAGGTAGGGGTCGACCGGGTCGGCGCCCGACGGCGTGCGTGGGGACGCGATCCTGGCGACGAGGTCTGACTTCACTGCCTTCAATTCCATGACCTGCGCGAGTCTAGAGGACCCGCGTCCGGCGACGCCCTTCTCGACGCGAGACGTGGCCGATTCCGAGAAAGTAGTTGCCAAACTGGAAAGTACTTGTCTACTCTCAGTATCACTCCGCGGCGGAAACTCCCCCGGGGCACCGACGGAAGGCAGACCCATGGACCCGCAGAACTCCAGCACCGGCGAGGTCGATCGAGCGGAGGCCGCCCGCATGCTCGCCGAGGCCGAGGGGCGCCCACCGGTCAGCTCCCGGCACGACGCCCGCCTGTTCGCGGCGTTCGCCGCGGCCATCTCGCTTCTGATGGGGATCGGGACAGTCGCGATCATGTTCTCCAACTGGGCGCTCGTGCCGTACGTGCTGTTGCTCTTCGTGGCGATCTTCTGGCAGCGACGTGCGATCAAGGCGGGCCCCCGCGGATCGGGACGGACCTACACGTGGGGCGTCGCGGGATCGGGCGTGATGATCCTCGTCGTCGTCACCGGCCTGAACGTCATCCGCACCACGATCGGGCTCACCGCCTGGTGGTACCTCCTCGGGGTTCTGTTGGTCGCCCTGCCCGGCCTGGTGGCCGCCGCGATCATCGACCGGCGGGGATCCGAGCGGTGAGCGGAGAGAAGATGGGCGGTGAGACGACGGGCGGTCATATGACGGGCGACGAGACGACGACGAGCACCCCGGCTGCATCGGGGGGCTCCGCCCCGGGGGCGGGCGGCGGATCGGGAGGGCACGCCCGCCACCGGTTGGACGAGGTCATCCACGCGCCCGTCCGCTTCTCCATCGTCGCGGCCCTGGCCGGCGTCGACTACGCGGATTTCGCCACCATCCGCGACGCGGTCGAGGTCACCGACTCGACACTGTCCAAGCAGGCATCGGTGCTGGAAAAAGCCGGATACGTCAAGGTCAGCAAGGGGTACGTCGGCAAGCGACCGCGGACGTGGTTGTCGCTCACCCGCGACGGACGCAGGGCCTACGAGTCCCACCTGGCGGCGCTGCGGGCCATCGCCGGCGGCTGACCCGCCCACCGGTTCACCCTCGCCAGGGTGCGATCGGATTGCCCTGCCAGCGGGTGCCGGGCGGGATGCGGTCGCCGCGCATCACCAGCGAGGCCGGGCCGACGGTCGAGCCGTCACCGATCGACGACGCCGGCAGCGCGACGCAGTGGCACCCCAGCGTGGCGCCGGCCTCGATCGTCACCCGGTCGATCTGCATGATGCGGTCGTGGAACAGGTGGGTCTGGACCACACACCCGCGGTTGATGGTGGCGCCGTCCCCGAGGGAGATCAGGTCCGCCTCGGGCAGCCAGTACGACTCGCACCACACGCCTCGGCCGATCCGTGAGCCCAGCAGGCGCAGCATCGCGTTCATCACCGGTGTGCCCGACGCGGGCCGGGCCATCCACGGCGCGGCGAGCAACTCGATGAACGAGTCGGCGACTTCGTTGCGCCACACGAACGACGACCACAGCGGCTGCTCGCCCGCGCGGATCCGGCCCACGAGGATCCACTTGGCCAGCGCGGCGACCACCAGGGCGACCAGACCCGCGTAGGCGAGCGTCAGCCCGGAGGTCAGTGCCGCCACGCCGAAGCCCCACTCCAGGTGGATCTCCTGCATCACCACCAGGACACTGACCAGGAGCAGGAACGACATCCAGACGGGGACCAGTCGCAGGGTCTCCCACGCCGCCCGGGCGACCTTGAGGCGTCGCGGCGGCTGGTAGGTGCGGACGTCGTCGGTGTCGGCGACGGCGCGAGGGAGTTTCTGCGGCGGCGACCCCAGCCACGAGGTGCCCTTCTTGGCCTTCTGAGGGGCGGACGAGAGCACGGCGACCAGGCCGCGCGCGGGCACCTTCCGCCCGGCGGAGGCGATCCCGGAGTTGCCGAGGAAGGCGCGCTTGCCGACCTGGGCGTGCTCCAGACGCATCCATCCGGAGCCCAGTTCGTACGGCGCGACCATGGTGTCGTCGGCGAGGAACGCCCCGTCGCGGACGGTGGTGAGCGCCGGGATGAGCAGCACGGTCGAGGCCTCGACGTCCTTGCCGATCCTGGCTCCCAGGATGCGCAGCCAGACCGGGGTGAGCATGGAGGCGTAGAGCGGGTAGAGCCAGTTCCGGGCGGCGTCCATGAGGCGTTCGCTGCACCAGGCCTGCCAGGCGATCCGCGAGTGGACCGGGTGGAAGCCGGGGTCCAGGCCGATCGACAGCAGCCTCACCGCCCCGAGGGTGGCCGCGGCGAAGAGTGCGAGCGCGAGGAGGGTGGCGGGGACCGACCACAGTGCGGCGAGCAGGACCATCTCGCCCGGGCTGCCCGCGCCGCGGGCTCCCCAGGCCACCAGCGCGAGGCCGGCGAGCAGGGCCGCCAGCGGCATCGCACCGAGCGCGACGGCGGAGAACTGGTAGACCAGGCTCCAGAGCCGGTTGTGGGGCGCGGGCTCGGCCGGCCAACTCGATCCACGCTTGCCGCGCTTGAGCGCGGGCGAGCCGGCGTAGCGCTTACCGGCCTTGACCGTGCCGACCACCGCGGACCCGATCTCCACGTGGGCCCCGCGGCCCACCACCGCGCCGGGCAGCAGGGTGGACCGGGCGCCCACCACCGCGTTCTCGCCGATCTCCACGGAGCCCACGTGCACGAGGTCGCCGTCGATCCAGTACCCGGCCAGGTCCACCTCGGGTTCGATCGAGGCCCCGTCGCCCACCCGGAGCAGGCCGGTGACCGGTGGGAGGGTGTGCATGTCCACACCGTGTCCGATTTGCGCCCCCAGCAACCGGGCGAAGGGGGTGAGCCACCCGGCACCCTCGAGGTTGGCGGCCCCGGAGACCTCGACCAACCGCTCGGCGGCCCAGATCCGCAGGTGCACCGACCCCGCCCGTGGGTACGTCCCCGGCGCCACGCCGGCGGTGAGCACCCGGCACAGGCCGGCGGTGACCAGCATGCGGCCGGCGGGGAGCAGGAGCAGAGCCACCATGATCCCGAGCACCCACCACGACACCGGCCGCGCCCAGGGCAGCCCGAGGCCGACGGCGACGTTGTTGGCGATACCCACCCAGGTGAGCCACTGCAGGCCGGTCATGGTGAGCAGCGGGATCGTGGCGAGCACCTGCAGGAGCTGCGCGCCGCGGCCGACGGGTCGGACGTGTCGCGGTTCGACCTCGGCTTCCGGTTCGAGTTCGTCGAGGTACCCGGCGAAGTCGCCCAGGCGCGAGCGGTCGTAGATGTCGCCGACGGTCACCGCGGGGAAGCGTTCCCGGACGCGGGCCACCACGTGCGCGGCGGCGAGCGAACCGCCCCCGAGGGCGAAGAAGTCCTCGTCGACCCCGGAGACGTCGGCCCCGAGGGCGGCCGACCACAGTTCGGCGACCCACGCCTCGATGCCGTCGAGTTCCGACTCGGCGGCCGACGTCTGGGCCAGCGGCCACGGCAGGGCGGCGCGGTCGACCTTGCCGGAGGTGCGGGTCGGCAGCTCGTCGACCAGGGCCAGGCGCGGGACCACGCCGGCGGGCAGGTGCTCGCGCAGGAGGCCGGCCGCGCCGGGCAGGTCGAACTGGTCGGGCTGCTCGGCCACCAGGTACGCGACGAGCACGGGCTGGCCGGCGTCGGTCTTCTTCACCGCGGCGGCGCCGGCGCTGACCCCGGGCAGGGCGGACACGGCGGTGTCGACCTCCCCCAGCTCGAGGCGGCGGCCGCCGATCTTGACCTGGTCGTCGACGCGGCCGTTGAAGTACAGGCCGTCGGCCTCGAGTCGGACCACGTCGCCGGAGCGGTAGGCGCGCTCCCAGCCCAGGGTCTGCATGGGCGCGTACTTCTCGGCGTCCTTCTCGGGGTCCAGGTATCGCGCCAGGCCGACTCCGCCGATCACCAGCTCGCCGGACTCCCCGCAGCCCACCGGATCGCCCGCCGCATCGACCACCGCGAGGTCCCAGCCGTCCAGCGGCAGCCCGATCGACACCTCACCGACGCCGTCCAGCCGGACCGCGCAGGCGACGACGGTCGCCTCGGTGGGGCCGTAGGTGTTCCACACCTCGCGACCGTCACCGACCAGGCGTTCGGCCAGTTCCGGAGGGCAGGCCTCGCCGCCGAGGATCACCATCCGGATACCGGCGAGCATCGAATCGGGCCACATCGAGGCGAGGGTCGGCACCGTGGAGATGACGGTGATCCGCCGATCCCGCAACCACGGGCCGAGGTCGAGGCCGGACTTGACGACCGAGCGCGGCGCGGGCACGAGGCACGCCCCGTGGGCCCAGGCCAGCCACATCTCCTCGCAGGAGGCGTCGAACGCCACGGACAGCCCCGCCAGGACCCGGTCGCCGGGGCCCAGCGGCGCGCCGGTGAGGAAGAGCCGGGACTCGGCGTCGACGAACGCCGCCGCGCTGCGGTGCGTCACGGCCACACCCTTGGGCAGGCCGGTTGTCCCGGAGGTGAAGATGATCCAGCAGTCGTCCTCCACCGTCGGGCCGCGGTGTCGCGAGGGTGCGGTGGTCCGGTCGGGGTCGGTGACGAGCATGCCGTCGGCGGTGTAGACGGCCGCGACCTGCGCCTGACCGAACACCAGCTCGGCGCGCTCGGCGGGGTCGTCCACGTCGACGGGAACGTACGCCGCGCCGGCGGCGAGGGTGCTGAGGATGGCCAGGTAGAGGTCCGCGGAGCCCGAGGGCATGTGGATGCCGACCCGGTCGCCGGCGACGACGCCCTGGTCGTGCATCCATCGGGCGGAGGCGTGGATCGTCCGCGCCACCTCGTCGTAGCTCAGGACGCGGGTGCCGTCGTCGATGCACGGCGCGTCCGGGTGGCGGGTCGCCGCGGCGTCGAACACGTCGAGGAGTGTCCGGGGTTCCGCGGCGTGTGAGCTGCGAAGATACTGCTCGGGAATGGTGGCCACCCGCGGATCGTATCCCGCGTAGGTGAACTGCCCGCCGCGGTCACCCGGGGCTGGTTAAGTGAGGCGGATGACAGAGAACCTCAGCAACAAGACCATCGTGATCGTGGGAGCGGGTCCGGGATTCGGCCGCACGCTCGCCCTGCAGGCCGCCGCACAGGGGGCGACGGTGGTCGTCGCCGCCCGCACGGAGTCGCGGGTCGTCGAGATCGCCGAGGAGGTCCGTGCGGCTGGCGGAAGCGCGATCGCCGCGGCCGTGGACGCCACCGACCCGGAGTCGGTGCGAGCGTTGCGGGAGACGGTGGAGGGTCACACCGATGCGGTGCACGGTCTGGTCTACAGCGCGTTCGCGGTGCCCAGCATGAAGCCGCTCGCGCAGACAGACCACGACCAGATCTCCCTCGGGATCGACCTGTCGGTGCTCGGCGCCCTGCGCACCACGCAGGAGTTCACCCCGCTGCTCGAGGCCGGCGCCGCTCCCGCCACCGGCGCCGCTCCCGCCACCGGCGCCGTTCCCGCCACCGGCACCGCAGCCGGCTCCGCTGCCGCCGCCGACTCCGCCACAGGCGCGGCCCCCGCCAGCGCATCCGTCGTCATGATGGCCTCCGCGGTGATCCACCACTCCCGCGAGCGCTACGCGGGCTACAAGATCGCCAAGACCGCGCTCGTCGCGCTGGGCCATTCCCTGGCCACCGAGCTCGGCCCGCGGGGCATCCGCGTCAACACCGTGGCGCCCGGGTACATCTACGGCGAGACGCTCAAGGCGTACTTCGAGCACCTGGCCACCAAGTACGGCGGCACGGTCGACGACGTCTACGCCCACACCGCAGAGAAGATGGATCTGCGGCGCCTGCCCTCCGAGCGCGAGATCGTCGACCCGGTGCTGTTCCTGCTCTCCGACGCCGCCTCGGCGGTCACGGGCCAGACCCTTACGGTGGACTGCGGCGAGTTCCACACCTGAACGGGGCGGACCGCACCCCGACGCCGGATCAGGGTCTCAGAATCGGGTCTTTCCCCGATGCGGACCGGGTCGTGGGGGAGGAGGGTGGAGGTCACCGGGGAGAGGTCCCCGATCTTCCTGTCCCGACGACGACGAGGTGTGACGTCATGACCTACTCCCCAGATTCCGGACCCAAGCGACTGATGCGGTCGGAGGACCGCTGGATCGGCGGCGTGTGCGGTGGGCTCGCCGACTACTTCGGGCTGGACCCGGCGTTGGTCCGGCTCCTGTTCGTGGCCTCGATCCTGCTGCCGGGTCCGCAGCTGCTCATCTACGTGATCCTGTGGTTCGTCATGCCCGATTCCCGTGCCTCGCGAGCCCGCGACTGAGGGGCCCGTGGCAGGCTGGGGCCATGAGCACTCCAGACACCTCAGCCGTTCCCGGCGAGTACGCCTCCGTCCGTATCGAGAAGGGTGCCCGTCACCCGCACGTCGCCCAGGTGACGCTGATCGGCCCGGGGCGCAACAACGCGATGGGCCCGGACTTCTGGGCCGAGATGCCCCGCGTGATGGCCGAGCTCGACGCCGACCCCGAGGTCCGCGCCGTCGTGCTCGCCGGCGAGGGCCGCAACTTCACGTACGGCCTGGACCTGATGGCGATGATGCCGCAGTTCATGGAGTTCCTGCCCGAGGACACGACCCCGGACGCCTCGCGTAACGAGCGCATCCTGGACTTCGTGGAGAACATGCGCCGCGCCGTCGACGCCGTCGCGTCGGCCAGGACGCCCACCGTCGCCGCGATCCAGGGCCGCTGCATCGGCGGCGGCATGGACCTCATCTCGGCCTGCGACGTCCGCCACGGTTCGGCGGACTCGAGCTACTCGGTCCGCGAGGTCAAGGTGGGCATCGTCGCCGACATGGGCTCGCTCGGGCGCCTGCCGTACATCATCGGCTCCGGGCTGACCCGCGAGCTGGCGCTGACCGGGCGCGACATCGACGCGGAGACCGCGCTGCGCTACGGCCTGGTCACGCACGTCGCCGACGACGCCGCGGGCGTGCTGGACTCGGCCCACGCCACGGCCGCCGAGATCGCGGACAACCCGCCGTTGGTGGTCCGCGGCACCCGCGAGGTCCTCAACCGGGCGATCGAGGGGCCGATCTACGAGTCCAACCGCTACGTCGCCACGTGGAACGCCGGCTTCCTGGCCTCGGCGGACATGATGGAGGCCATCGGCTCGACGCTGGAGAAGCGCGAGGCGCGGTACACCGGCCGCTGACCGCGCCCCACAGAGGAGCGCCCCACAAAGGAGCGCCCCACAGAGGAGCCAGCCCCGCCGAGAAGAGTGTTTCGCACATCGCTACTCGGGCGACACGAGCGAAATGCTCTTCTCGGCGTCCCGGCACGGCACGGCACGGCACGGCACGGCACGGCACGGCACGGCCCGGCACGGCCCGGCAGGCGGCCGGTGCCGGGCCAGACGGCGTCAGCCGCGGAAGGGCTCGGCCTTCTCCTCGGGGTGCTCGGTGAAGTTCTCGAGGCCCTCGGCGATGAGCTTCTCGCCATGGGCCTTGTCCCGCCACTCGCCCGGGGTGACGTGCTTACCCGGCTCGAGGTCCTTGTAGTGCAGGAAGAAGTGCTCGATCGCCTTGAGCTCGAAGTCCGGGACATCGTCGACGTCCTGGATGTGCTCCCAGCGCGGGTCCAGGGCGGGGACGCACAGCAGCTTGTCGTCGCCACCGGCCTCGTCGGACATGGTGTAGACGCCCACGACGCGCGACTTGACGATCACGCCGGGGAAGACGGACTCGTCGAGCAGGACCAGGGCGTCACAGGGGTCACCGTCGTCGGCGAGGGTCTTGTCGATGTAGCCGTAGTCGGCCGGGTAGCCCATCGAGGTGAAGAGGAAACGGTCGAGATAGATCTTGCCGGTCTCGTGGTGGATCTCGTACTTGTTACGCGAACCCTTGGGGATCTCGATGGTCACTTCGACGGTCACGGGCTACCTCACAAATCGTCATTCTCCGGACCCGGGACGGCTCTCCCGGACAATCCGGGCCGATTCTAATAGGCGGCCCCGGCGCCGGGGGTGGCCGCCGTCACGCGGGCCGCTAGCGTGGGTCCGACGCACGGCAGGCGAGGGTAGCGTCGGCAGCCGCCGGTGGCGACCGGTGGCGGTGACAGTGGAGGCGACAGCGTCCGGGAGGGTGGGCACGAGTGACCGAGCGCGGAGTGTGGCGCGGGCGTGGGCTCGTGTGGCGGGCGGGGGTCGTGTTCGTCGTCGTCGTACTCCTGGTCGCGGGGCTCGTCGCGGCGGCGCTGTTCACCGACGTGGAGGACGACGTCCGCGCGGTCGTCGGCGCCCCCGCGCAGACCACGGCGGAACTGAACCCCGGACTGCACGCGGCGGACGACTCGGCGCCCCTGCCGGACCCCGCCGCCCTCGAGGAGATCCTCGGCCCCCTCGCGGCGTCTCCGGCGGTCGGCGACCTCACCGCCAGCGTGGTCGACGACGCGACCGGACAGGTCCTCTGGGAGCGACGTCCTCGCGACGCCAAGGTCCCCGCGTCCACGACCAAACTGCTCACCGCGGTCGCCGCGCTGAGCAGACTGCCCGGCGACACCCGCGTCGACACGGTCCTCGCCCGCGGCGCCGAACCGGACACGCTCGTCGTGGTCCCCGGCGGCGACCCCACCATGTCCGGCGGCGCCGAGCCCGGTCCGCTCTTCCCCGGCGCGGCCACGCTCACACAGGCCGCCGACGTCGTCCGCGACGCCGGGCTCGCCCCGGCGCGCATCGTCGTGGACCCGGGCCCGTACACCGGGCCGCGGCTGGGCCCCGGCTGGCCCCCGTCGGAGATCCCGGCCGGCAACATCGCGCCCATCGAGGCGTGGATGCTCGACTCCGGCCGCCTCGACCCGGCCGACGAGTACTCGCCCCGCACGACCGAACCCGCCCTCGCGGCCGGCAGGGCCCTGGCCCGCGAACTGGGCGTGGACCCGGAGCGCGTGCGGGTCGCCTCCGACCCAGTGGAGACGACCGGGGAGCTGGGCAGGGTGTCGTCGGCGGAGCTCACCGATCGCCTCCGCTCGATGCTCGTGCACTCCGACAACGTGCTGGCCGAGGCGATCTGCCGCGAGGTGGCGCTGGACCGCGACCCGGACGGTCCGGTCGACTTCGCCGCCGGGACCGCCGCCGTGCTCGACACGCTCACCGACCGTGGCCTCGACATGTCCGGGGTGCGCCTGGACGACTGCTCCGGCATGAGCAACGGCAACCGCATCTCGGCGGCCGTGCTCACCGACGTCCTGCGCACCGCCTCCGCACCCGACGCGACCCGCGAGATGCGCGACCTGCTCGACACCCTGCCCGTGGCCGCCGGGTCGGGGACGCTGGTCGACCGGTTCACCGGCCCCGCCGCCGCGGGCGCCGGCTGGGTGCGCGCCAAGACCGGCACCCTCGCCGGGACGAGCACCCTGGCGGGCTCGGTGACCAGCACCGACGGCCGCACCATGAGCTTCGCCCTGCTGTCCTCCGGCACCGACCCCGCCGTCGCGCGCCCGGTCCTCGACCGGATCGCCGCCGAGATCAGCGCCTGTGGCTGCCGCTGACCCCGCTCGCCGGCACCCCGCCCGGACCGGTGGGGACCGGCCCGGCCCGGCCTGGACCGGCCCGGCCTGGACCGTGCGCGCGGCGCTGCGGGCGTTCCGCCGCGCCCACCCCGAGCTCGGCGACGAGGTGTGCGTCGGACTGTCCGGGGGAGCGGACTCGCTGGCGCTGACCGCCGCGGCCGCCGTCGAGTTCGCCGACGTGACCGCCCTCGTGGTGGACCACGGTCTGCAAGAGGGGTCGGATCAGGTGGCCCGGGACGCGGCCGCCGCGGCCCGCGGGCTCGGTGCGTCGGCCGACGTCCTCGTCGTCGTCGTGGATCAGAGGGGTTCCGGCCCCGAGGCCGCCGCCCGCGCGGCGCGCTACACCGCGCTCGACACCGCGCGCCGCGGACGGCCCGTGCTGCTCGCCCACACCCTCGACGACCAGGCCGAGACCGTCCTGCTGGGGCTGGGCCGCGGCTCCGGCGCCCGCTCGCTGCGCGGGATGGCGCCGTGGGACGCACCGTGGGGGCGCCCGCTGCTGGGGGTCCGCGCCGCCGACACCCGCGCCGCGTGCCGCGACCTCGGCCTGGGGTTCTGGGAGGACCCGCACAACACCGACCCGGCGTTCACCCGGGTGCGCCTGCGGCACGAGGTCCTGCCGCTGCTCGAGGACGTGCTGGGTGGCGGTGTCGCGGAGGGGTTGGCGCGCACCGCGTCACTGCTGGGGGTCGACGACGACGAGCTGGAGCGTCTCGCGGCGGCCGTGCCCGTCGGCGACGACGGCGCCCTGGAGGTGAGCCGGCTGGAACCCCTGTCGACGGCCGTGCTGACCCGGGTCCTGCGCCGCTGGCTGCTGGCGCGGGGAGTCACCTCACCCACGTACGCGCACCTGACGGCCGTGGCCGCGCTCGTCACCGACTGGCGCGGGCAGGGCGGGGTGGCGGTCGGTGGCACCGGGCCCTGTCTCTTATACACATCTAAAAAAAAAAAAATTTAAGTAACGAAAGACACAACGCTGACCGGCATGGGGCGAAATGGGATTTCCCCTGCGGTGATTTGCTTGAA
>NZ_JABFAN010000011.1:114311-136478 GCF_017168155.1 Dietzia sp. KRD202
CGGCCAGGTTGGTCGCCCGGCGCCGACGTGGAAAGGTGGTCCTGGAGAACGACCGGGCGAGCGGAGCGGGGACGTAGATGACCACGGACAAGTACGCGGACGAGATCGAATCGGTCCTGCTCGACGAGGAGACGATCCGCGAGCGGATCGCCGAGATGGCCGCCACCGTCGGCGAGCGCTACGCGAACGTCGAGAAGGAGGTCGTGCTGGTCGCCGTCCTCAAGGGCGCCGCGATCTTCGTCTCCGACTTCGCCCGGGCCCTCCCCATCCCGTCCGAGATGGAGTTCATGGCCGTCAGCTCGTACGGCTCCTCCACCAGTTCCTCCGGTGTGGTGCGGATCCTCAAGGACCTCGACCGCGACATCGCCGACCGTGACGTGATCATCGTCGAGGACATCATCGACTCCGGGCTGACCCTGTCCTGGCTCATGCGCAACCTGCGCACCCGCAACCCGCGGTCGCTGGAGATCGTCACCCTGCTGCGCAAGCCCGACGCGGTGAAGGCGGACCTGGACATCCTCGAGATCGGGTTCGACATCCCCAACGAGTTCGTGGTGGGGTACGGCCTCGACTTCGCCGAGCGTTACCGCGATCTGCCGTACATCGGCAGGCTGCACCCGCGCATGTACTCCTGACGCGAGGACTGCTGGACACGTGTCTGTCTAATTCGTGATCCAGATCACATTCGGCGGTTAGCCTGGCAGCATGTTTCCAGGAACCTTCGCCGCCACCACTCCCGACAAGCCCGCGGCCATCCGCCCGGCGACGGGGGAGCAGATCACGTACGCCGAGCTCGAGGCGCGTTCCGCGCAGCTCGCGCATCTCCTGGCCGACGACTGGGGGCTGCGTCCCGGCGACACGATCGCCGTGGTCTCGGACAACACCCTGGAGATGCTGGAGATCTACTGGGGGGCGCTGCGCTGCGGCCTGTACATCGCGGCCATCAACCACCACCTCACTGCGGACGAGTCGTCGTACATCATCGGCGACTGCGGGGCCCGGGCGCTGTTCGTCTCCGCCCCGGTCGCCGACCACGTCGACGTCTCCCCGAAGGCGCATCCGGGCGTGGAGCACCGCGTGGTGTTCGGCGGCGCGCTGGAGGGGTTCGAGGACTACCGGACGCTGCTCGAGGGCAGGTCGACCGAGCCGCCCGCCGACCAGCCCCGCGGCCACGACTTCCTCTACTCCTCCGGCACGACCGGCCGGCCGAAGGGCGTGCGCGTCGACCCGCCGGAAGGGCAGATCGACGAGGTGCCGGACAGCTACACGCCGGTGTTCAGCTTCCTGTACGCCTTCAACGCCGACAGTGTCTACCTGTGCCCGGCACCGCTGTACCACGCGGCCCCGCTGCGGTTCTGCGGCGTGGTCAACTCCGTCGGCGGGACCGTGATCCTCATGGACCGCTTCGACGCGGAGGAGGCGCTGCGGCTCATCCAGGAGTACCGGGTGACGCACTCGCAGTGGGTGCCGACGATGTTCGTGCGCATGCTCAAGCTGCCGGAGGAGACGCGGGCGCGTTACGACGTGTCCAGCATGACCCACGCGATCCACGCCGCCGCGCCGTGCCCGCCCGAGGTCAAGCGGCGGATGATCGAGTGGTGGGGCCCGGTGATCCACGAGTACTACTCGGCCACCGAGGGCATGGGCATCACGTTCATCAACTCGCAGGAGGCGCTCGAACGCCCCGGTTCGGTGGGTCGCGACGGACTCAAGGGCATCGCGCACATCTGCGACGAGGAGGGCAACGAGCTGCCCACCGGCGAGATCGGCACCATCTACTGGCAGCAGGACGAGGGCACGTTCTCGTACCACGGCGACCCGGAGAAGACGGCGTCCGTCTTCCACCCCGAGCACCCCAACTGGTCCACCTTCGGCGACGTGGGCTACCTCGACGAGGACCGCTTCCTCTACCTCACCGACCGCAAGGCGTTCACCATCATCTCGGGCGGGGTGAACATCTACCCGCAGGAGATCGAGAACGCCCTGGTCCTGCACCCGGCGGTCGAGGACGTCGCCGTGATCGGGATCCCGGACGAGGAGATGGGCGAGAGCGTGCACGCCGTGGTGGTACCGGCCGCCGACCGTGCGGGCGACCCCGGCCTCGCCGACGAGATCCTCGGCGCCCTGCGCGGGAAGATCTCCGACTTCAAGATCCCGCGGGGCCTGGACTTCGTGGACGAACTGCCCCGCACCCCCACCGGCAAGCTGGTCAAGCGCCGGATCGTGCAGCAGTACGCCTGACCGGGGCGTCTCGCGTCGACAACGGGAGTAGCCGCCGACCCGGTGGTCGGCGGCTACTGCGGGGCGCTCACGATTCTGTGAGGCTGTCGCCCGGTGACTCACTCAACGCTGGCGGTGAGATCGACAGAGGTGCCGAACCCGACCGCATCCAGCAACATGAGGACGAGAGATGGGAGGCCGGTGCCGAAATCGACCAGGGTTGACCCCGAGTTGATAGCGAACTGGCTGGAACCTTCAGCGAACTCCGCGAGGCTGCCCATAGTGGTGATCCTTTCCCTTGACGGATGAGGGGCGGCCGGAGACCAGTTCTCCGGATTGATGAAACCGCGTAAAAAGTGATGAGGATCACTTCCCTCGCGAAAGATGATGCTCTCTTTATCGGGTCGAGTCAAGGTCGTGCCGAATCAGGAAAACGCCGTGATCCACGCGGTTTCCCGGGTGGATCACGGCGTTGCGGGCCGGGATGTCGGTCCCTGCGCGGCGGCTACCGGGCGTCAGTCGCCGACGCTGGAGACGAGGTCACCGGCGATCCCGTTGAACAGCGCGTCGGCGAACTGGAGGATCAGCGACGGCAGGCGGGTGCCCATGTCGGCGAGGGTGGAACCCGAGTCGAGTGCGAACTCGGCGGAGCCGGCGGCGAGGATTCCCAGGCTTCCCATGATCGTTCCTTCCTGTCGGCGCCCGGCGGGGCACCGGTTGGCGATATCCGGACGGCGGCGCCACGCGGTGCGGCGTCGACCTGATGCTAACCAGGCCTCCGCCGCGGGGCCGGGGATCGCCAAGACTCCGGTCACGCTGTCGGATCGGGGGCGCCGGGGGAGAATGGCGGCGTGGACCGCACCTCCGAATTCGAGAGTGAACGACCCCGGCTCGTCCGGATCGCCGCCCGCGTGCTCGGTGACCCGGTGGAGGCGGAGGACGTGGTCCAGCAGGCGTGGCTCCGGCTGGCGCGGGCCGACACCCGGGCGGTCGACTCACTCCCGGCGTGGCTCACCACCGTCGTGACCCGCCTCTGCCTGGATCGGCTCAAGGCCGTCGTCCCGCCCCCGACGGAGCCCGTCGACAGTCCGGCACCGGATCCGGGCCCGTCCGACGAGGTGCTCCTCGCGGAGTCGATGGGCGCGGCACTGCACGTCGTGCTCGACCGACTCGCCCCTGCCGAGCGGGTGGCGTTCGTGCTGCACGACTCGTTCTCGGTCGACTTCGCCACGATCGCCGACGTGTTGGACTGCTCACCGGCCGCGGCTCGCAAACAGGCGTCGAGGGCGCGCGCGAAGCTCGCGGTAGCGGGTCCCGGCGTCGAGAAGGCGGACTGGCTCGTCGTCGACGCCTTCCTCGACGCCGCACGCAACGGTGAGTTCACCCGGCTGCTCGGTCTCCTCGCGCCGGACGTGGTGGTGGCCGGTGATCCGATCGCGGTCGGCCTCGGTACCCCGGTCGGCATCGAGGGCCGCGACGCGGTGGCGGAGTTCTTCAACGGGGCCGCCGCCGCGGCGTTGCCGGTGTTCGTCCACGGGCGGCCGGGCGCGGCCTGGTTCGATCGCGGCGTGGCCCGGGTGGCGTTCGACTTCCGGATCGCCGGCGGCGTGGTCAGCCGCATCGACTTCCGTGCGGACCCGGTCGTGCTCGCCGCGATCCGCCGCCGCAGCGAGGGCGAGCCGAGATGAGCGGGGCGGTCACACTTCCGGCCGCCTGCTCGTCATCAGGGTGAGGCGACGCGCTCCGGCGTCGTCCGGACAGGGAGGATCGACCCCATGAAGACCATTACCTGCAAGGACCTGGGTGGGCCCTGCGATCTGCCGCACCGCGGTGACACCGCGGACGAGGTGATCAACGCCCAGGACGCCCACCTCAAGGAGCGCGTCGGGGCCGGCGACGACGCCCACGTGCCGGCGCGCGAGGACATGAAGAGCCGGTGGCGGCGGCCGCGGCAGTCACTCGGGTGGTACCGGGACGTCAAGAAGAGGTTCGCCGACCTGCCGGAGGACTGACGCCACGCGGCCCGCCGACCCGCCCCTGCCGGCCAGTGTCAGCGACCGCCGCTCTCGATCGCCGCCGCCAGCGCGAGCAGTGTCGCCTCCGAACCGGGCCGCCCGACGAGCTGGACCGACGTGGGCAGGACCCGGCCGAGGGGGGTGTGGGTGGTGCCGCACGGGACGGACACGGCGGGCCAGCCGAGCACGTTGGCCAGCGGGGTGAACGGCGAGAACCTCATCGACGCCCACAGTGACCGGCCCCACGAGCGTCGGTGCCAGTCGGTCGCCTCGGGTGGCACGTCCGCCAGCGACGGGGTGAGCCACACGTCGATCCCCGCCGAGTCCATCGCCCGTTCGACCTCCGCGCGGAGCGCCTCCGCGCCACGGTTCCAGCGTGTGTCCCCGTCCCCCGCGCCGCCGCGCCGGAAGACCGTCCGGCCGAGCAGTGCGTGGTGCCGGGTGCGTCGCTCCATGGCGGACAGGGGTAGGTTCTCGTCCTCCGCCGCCCGTGCGACGCCGGTGGTCCAGCGCGCCAGATAGAGGACGGGGTCGGTGGGGGAGGGCAGGGTGGTGTCGACGACGACGAGGCCGGCTCCCCGCAGCACCTCCGCGGCCTCCCGCGCCGCGCGCGTCCAGGGCGCGTGGATGCGCACCAGATCGCGGCCCAGCCGGATCGGGCTGGCCACGGACAGGCCGATACGCGTCCCGCCGGGGACCGGGCCGACGTCCGCGAGCTCCGGCCGACCGGCCATCACCGACAGCGCCAGCGCGACGTCGCCGACGGTCCTGGCCAGCGGACCCGATTCGGCCAGGCCGCCCCAGTTGTCTCCGGCCAGTCGGGTGGGGACGACGCCGGGCCCCGGTTTGATGGTGACGATCCCGCACGCCGCGGCGGGAATGCGCAGTGAACCCATCCCGTCGTCGCCCACCGCGAGTGGGACCATGCCGGAGGCCACCGCCGCCGCGGACCCCCCCGAGGACCCGCCGGCGGACAGGGCGAGGTCGCGCGGATTGCGGGTGATGCCGTGGGCGTCGGAATCGGTCATCCCCCAGGTGCACAACTGGGGCGCCGCGGTGATGCCCACCGGCACCGCGCCCGCCGCCAGCAACGGGGCGACGACCGGGTTGTCCAGGGTGACGGTGCTCTTGATGGCCAGCGGCACCCCGGCCAGGGGCAGTGCCGCGCGGTCGGCCGGGCTCGCGGCGTCGACGGCGGCCCCGGCCGCGCGACCGTCCGCCCGCAGCAGGGTGGTGAAGGCGTGCAGCGAGGGATCGAGGTCGCCCACCCGGTCGAGGGCCGCGTCGAGGGTGGCCAGCGCGCCGACGGCGCCGGTGCGTACGGCCTCGGCGATCTCGGAGGCGGAGAGGGGGTCGGTGGTCACGGCCATGATCGTACGACCCCGGCGGTGTCCGCCCATGGCGATCATCACGGTGGGAGGTCCCGCTCGGCGGGTAGCCTGGGACGATACCGACTCCAGTCGGATGCACGACCGGGCCCGTCGACCGGCTGGGCCGTCCTTCCACACGAGGACCGAATGGAACGCAAGAGCAATACCGTCTTCCGCAACGTCGCGATCGCGGGTGTGATCATCCTGGCGATCGTCGGCTTCTCGTTCTTCACAGGCGATGACCGCGACTACGCCGAGGTCGACACGTCGGTGGCGTTGGCGCAGGTCGACGCGGGGAACGTGAAAGAGGCGCTGATCGAGGACCGGGAGCAGCAGCTCCGGCTCACGCTCGAGACCCCGATCGCCCCGGAGGACGGTGCGGACGAGACCGACAAGCTCCTCGCCAAGTACCCGGAGCGGGCGGCGGACCAGGTCTTCGACCGGGTGGCCGCGGCGGAGCCCGAGAAGTACGACACCGCGGTCAACCAGCAGGGTTTCCTGTCGCAGATGCTCTCGTTCCTGCTGCCGATGCTCATCCTGTTCGGGTTGCTGTTCTACTTCATGTCCCGCATGCAGGGCGGCAAGGGCGGACTGTTCGGTGTGGGCAAGTCGCGCGCCGTGGAGTTCACCAAGGACATGCCCCAGACCACGTTCGCCGACGTCGCGGGCGAGGACGAGGCGGTCGAGGAACTCAACGAGATCAAGGACTTCCTCCAGAACCCGGCGCGCTACGAGCGTCTCGGCGCCAAGATCCCGCGCGGTGTTCTGCTCTACGGCCCGCCCGGAACGGGCAAGACCCTGCTGGCCCGCGCGGTCGCGGGTGAGGCCGGTGTGCCGTTCTACTCCATCTCGGGTTCGGACTTCGTCGAGATGTTCGTCGGTGTCGGCGCCTCGCGGGTGCGTGACCTGTTCGAGAAGGCCAAGCAGAACGCGCCCTGCATCGTGTTCGTCGACGAGATCGACGCGGTGGGCCGGCACCGTGGCTCGGGCACCGGCGGCGGCCACGACGAGCGTGAGCAGACGCTCAACCAGCTGCTGGTCGAGATGGACGGGTTCAGCGACCGCGAGACCGTCATCATGATCGCCGCGACCAACCGCCCTGACGTCCTCGACCCGGCGCTACTGCGGCCGGGCCGTTTCGACCGCCAGGTCCCGGTGACCAATCCCGACCTCAAGGGCCGCGAGGCGATCCTCGCCGTGCACTCCGCGGGCAAGCCGCTGGCCGAGAACGTGAACATGACCTCGCTGGCCAGGCGCACGATCGGTATGTCGGGCGCGGACCTGGCCAACGTGCTCAACGAGGGCGCCCTGCTCGCGGCCCGGTTGGGACGCGACGAGATCGACATCGACATCCTCGAGGAGGCCACCGACCGGGTGGTGGGCGGCCCCCGCCGCAAGCACCGTGTGATCAGCGAGCACGAGAAGAAGGTCACCGCGTACCACGAGTCCGGCCACGCGCTGGCGGCGTGGGCGATGGAGGACCTCGAGCCCGTCCACAAGGTCACCATCCTCGCGCGCGGCCGCACCGGTGGCCACGCGTTGGTGGTGCCCGAGGACGACAAGTCCTTGATGACGCGGGCGGACATGATCGCCCGGGTCGTCATGGCGATGGGTGGTCGCGCCGCCGAGGAGTACGTCTTCGGCGAGCCCACCTCGGGCGCGAGCTCGGATATCGAACAGGCCACCAGGATCGCGCGGACGATGGTCGCCGAGTACGGCATGAGCGCGAAACTCGGTGCGGTGAAGTACGGCGGCGAGGGCGGGGACCCGTTCCTCGGCCGCGGCGGTTCCGCGGCGGGGGAGTACTCGCCCGAGGTCGCCAAGATCATCGACGACGAGGTGCGCCGCATCATCGACTCCGCCCACACCGAGGCCTGGCAGGTCCTCGAGTCCAACCGCGACATCCTCGACGCGGTCGCGGGCGAGCTCCTCGAGAAGGAGACCCTGCGGCAGGACGACCTCGAGAGACTGTTCGCCGACGTGGTCAAGCGGCCGCGGATCACCGAGTTCGACGACTTCGGTGGACGCATCCCGTCGACCCGTCCGCCCATCAAGACCCCGGGGGAACTGGCCAAGGAGCGTGGCGAGCCGTGGCCCCCGCCGGTGACCGATCCGTTCGCGATGCCGGTTCTCCCGGCCGGCCGCGACGCCGATGACGCCCGGGACCCGGGCGAGGCGGACGGCCCCGGCGACAACGGGGGTGACCGCAACGGCGTCGGCGCCCCTGTGGGGATGACCGGTGTCGGCTCCGGCCGCGGCGCGCCCGCCGGCGGCGGGCAGCGTCCGACCGGTATCCCGGCCTACGGCACGCCGCCGCCCCCGGGCTGGTCGGCGCCGGGCTGGCCCCCGCGTCAGCCCGCGCACCGCGGTGACCGGGGGCCGAGCGGGGCCGAGACCACCCGCCTGCCGGCCGCGCCCGAGGGCCTGCAGAGGAACGACGGCTCCGGGAGCACCAACGGCTCCGGGAGCACCAACGGAACCGGGGGCACGGAAGGATCCGGGAGCGCTGACGGTCCGGAACGGGCCGGTCGGAGCGAGGGGCCGTCCGAGGCCCCGACCCGAGCGTGGTCGGCGGTGGGCGACGGCGGTGACGGCGACGCGTCCGGCGGGTCGACCCCGGGCGCCGTGGACCGCGGTTCGCACCGCCGTGAGGACAAGGACGCCGACTGGCGTGCGCCGTGGGAACGTGAGGACTGACCGCACGGTCGACTCCGTGCGAGAAGAGGAATGTATGACGACGCCTGACCACATACCCGCCGCCGATGCCCGGTCGCTCCCCACGGGGCGGGTCTTCGATGCCGAGCGCGCCGAGGCCGCGGTCCGCGAGCTGTTGATCGCCGTGGGCGAGGACCCGGAGCGCGAGGGGCTGCAGGACACACCCGCGCGGGTGGCCAGGGCCTACCGCGAGGTCTTCTCCGGGCTGTACACAGACCCGTCGGAGGTGCTGTCCAGGACCTTCGACGAGGACCACCGCGAGCTCGTGTTGGTGCGGGACATCCCCATCTACTCGACCTGCGAACACCACCTGGTGCCCTTCCACGGCGTCGCCCACATCGGCTACATCCCGGGACAGTCCGGGGCGGTCACCGGTCTGAGCAAGCTCGCCAGACTGGTGGATCTCTACGCCAAGCGGCCCCAGGTCCAGGAACGGCTCACCAGTCAGGTCGCCGACGCGCTGGTCGACAGGCTCGCGCCCTCGGGCGTGCTCGTGGTGATCGAGTGCGAGCACCTGTGCATGTCGATGCGGGGGATCCAGAAGGCGGGGGCGGTCACCACCACCTCGGCCGTCCGCGGCAACATGCGGACCAACGCCTCCACCAGGGCGGAGGCGCTCGGCCTCCTGCGCGGGACGTGAGCGCGCCCGGTCTGCTGCCCCGCCCGGACCGGTGCGCGGTGATGGGCGTCCTCAACGTCACGGCCGATTCCTTCTCCGACGGTGGGCGCCACCTCGCGCATCACGATGCCGTCGCGCACGCCCGACGCATGGTCTCCGACGGCGCCGACCTCATCGACATCGGTGGGGAGTCCACCCGGCCCGGCGCCCTCCGCGTCGAGGAGTCGGACGAGGAGCAGCGGGTCGTCCCGCTGGTCCGTGCGGTGTCCGGCCTCGCGCCGGTCTCGGTGGACACCATGCGCGCCGGGGTGGCGTCGCGTGCCCTCGAGGAGGGCGCGGCGATCGTCAACGACGTCTCGGGCGGGCTCGCCGACCCCGACATGTTGAGGGTCGTGGCCGAATACCGCGCCTCCGTCATCCTCATGCACTGGGTGTCTCCGGACGAGTACCGCGCCGGCGCGGGAGGCCGATCCGACTACGGCGGGGACGTCGTGGGTGCGGTGCGTGACCACCTGGCCCGCCGCGCCGACGCCGCGATCGCCGCGGGGGTCGACGCCGCCGGCATCGTGCTCGACCCGGGCCTCGGCTTCGCCAAGGACGCCGACGACAACTGGGCGCTGCTGCACGGGCTGGACCGACTGATCGAGCTGGGGTTCCCGGTACTCGTCGCCGCGTCCCGCAAACGGTTCCTCGGGTCGCTGCTGCCCGGATCGGACGCCCGACCGCGCGAGGTGGCGGGCCGCGATCCGGCGACGGCCGCGATCACGTCGCTCTCCGCCGCCGCCGGCGCGTGGGCGGTCCGGGTCCATGACGTGGGCCCCAGTGCGGACGCGGTGAGGGTGGCCGCCGCGTGGGCGGCCGGACGGGCGGGGGTGAACTGATGGCGGATCGCAGCGAACTCGACCGGATCGAACTGCGGGGCCTGAAGGTGCGCGGCACGCACGGGGTCTTCGAGCACGAGAAGCGGGACGGCCAGGACTTCCTGGTCGACCTCGTCCTGTGGACCGACTTCACGGCCGCCGCCGCGTCCGACGACCTGGCCGACACCGTCGACTACGGGGCGCTGGCCCTGTTCGCCCGTGATGTGGTGGCCGGACCATCGCTCGACCTGATCGAGACCGTCGCCTCGCGGATCGCCGACGGGATCATGGAGATGGCCCCTGGTGCGGACGCGGTGGAGGTGACCCTGCACAAGCCCCAGGCGCCGATCCCGGCGGAGTTCGCCGACGTCGCCGTCGTGGCCCACCGCTCGCGCGCGGGCGGGAGCGCCGCGGGGGGAGCGCGGTGAGCTGCCGGGCGGTGCTGTCGATCGGCGGCAACCAGGGGGACGCTCTCTCGCTGCTGCGGGGGGTCGTCGACGCCGCGGCCGCGGACGGCATCCTGCGCGCGGTCTCGTCGGTGTACGCCACCCCGCCGTGGGGCGGCGTCGAGCAGGACGACTTCCTCAACGCCGTCCTCGTCGTCGACCATCCCGGTTCCCCGACGGACGTCCTCGAGTGGGGTTTCGCCCGCGAGAGGGCCGCGGGCCGGACCCGCGAGGTGCGCTGGGGTCCGCGGACCCTCGACGTGGACGTGGTGACCGCCGAGCTGGACGGTGAGCCGGTGGCGTCCGACGACCCGGGGCTCACGCTGCCGCACCCCCGCGCGGCCGAGCGGGCCTTCGTGATGGTCCCGTGGCTGGAGATCGACCCGGCCGCCCGGCTGGACGGGGTGCCGGTCCGGGAGTGTCTCGACGCGCTCGATCCCGGGGACGTCGCCGCGGTGCGCCGGCTGCCCGATCCGTTGGCTCCCGGCGGCCCGGGGGGAGTGACATGACGCGTGTCGCGAAGTCCACCCTCGTCCTGGTGGCGCTCGTCGCGGCGGTGGCCGCCTACGTTCTCACCGGGTCCTTCCTCGGCGCTGTGACCCCGATCGGCTTCGGCTGGGTGACCCTCGTGGCGATCGCGGTGGTCGACGTGCTGCTGTCCCTGCGGATCCGCGCCGCGATCTCCGACGGCGGCGTCGGGCAGGACCGCAGCCAGATGCACCCGCTCACCATCGCCCGCAGCGCCGCCCTCGGACAGGCCTCCGCCGTGCTCGGCGCCGCGGGCGCCGGGGCAGGGGCCGGGCTGACGCTGTTCTTCCTGTCACGGCTCGGCGACCTCGCGGTGGCGGGCGCGGAGCTGCCCGCATCAGTCGCCGTCCTGGTGTCCGGCGCGGTGCTGGTGGCGGCGGGACTCTTCCTCGAATCGGCGTGTGAGACGCCCCCCGACGACGACGAGAACGGCGGCCTCGCCGACCCCGCCTGAGGGGCCCGGGCCGGACCGGTCCTCTCACGCCCGCCCCCGTTACCGCAGACACGCGCTGGTTACCCGTGTGACCCGTGATTCTCCGCGTATCATGCGGGGCATGAGTTCCGACGGCGCGATGGACAAGCCCCGGTCAGCTCGCCCCGCGCGAGGCGACGATCGTGGACTGGCGAACATCGCCCTGGGGGTGCTGCTCCTCCTGGCGCTCATCGCCACGATCGTGATGGTTTTCTCCGACAATCCCGTCTGGATGCGCATCGGGACACTCTCCGCACTGTGGGCCGCGTTCATCGGCGCGTTCCTCGTCGCCCGGTACCGGCGGCAGGCCGCCACCGAGGCCGCCAGGGTCCGCGACCTGCACACCGTCTACGAACTGCAGCTCGAGAGGGAGATCTCCGCCCGCCGGGAGCACGAGCTCGTCGTGGAGCGGGACCTGCGGGCCTCGGTACGCGCCGAGACCAGTGACTCGATCGTCGCACTGCGGCAGGAGATCGCGGCGCTGCGCGAGCAGCTCGGCGCACTGGGCGTCAGTCTCCCCGAGGACCGCTTCGCGGTCGGCGGGCTCGGCCCCGCCGGGCAGCTGGGTGCGGGATCGTCGCTGCCGTCCGTCCCGTCCGAGCGGGTGTCGCCCCGTCGGCGTGCCCCGGGATCGGACACCGGCCCGGTTGCGGGTCCCGGTTCCGCTTCCGGCGCGACGCGGTCCCCCGCATCATCGGCCTCCGGCGTCGGTCCGGACGCCACCCCGAGCACCGAGCGGACCGAGCGACTGTCCCCGGTCTCCGATCGGGAGTCCCGGTCGGATACGCCGACGGGGGATCCCCGTCGCCCGGCGGTGCGCCCCACGTCCGGCGCGCGCGATGCGCGTTCCGGTGCCGGCAGCAGCGCCGGCAGCAGCTCCGGCTTCGGCTCCGGCGCCACCTCGCGACCGCAGGCACGGCCCGAGCCCGCCAGCTCGCCCGAGCCCGCGCGTACGCCCGCGAATACGAGCACGAGCACGAGCTCCCGGCCCGCGGCGTCGGCCGTCGAGGGCGCCACGTCGGACAAGACCGCCGCGTCGGGATCCCCGGCGGCGTCCGGGGGCGCGGCCGCGTCCGGCTCCTCGGAGAAGGCCGGCAAGCACGAGTCGCCCACCCCTTCCGAGAAGGCCGGCAAGCACGAGTCGCCCACGCCCTCCGAGAAGGCCGGCAAACACGAGTCGCCCGCCACGGCCGGCGAGACGGCCACGCTGCCGCGGTCGCAGTCGACGCAGGCCCCGGCCACCGAGTCGGCTTCGCCGAGTCGCCACGGTGAGGGCTCGGGTCTGTCGGTGGCAGAACTCATGGCGCGGCTGGGGGAGGGGTCCGAATCCACTTCGGGTCGCCGCCGCCGTCGCGCGGAGGACTGAGCCGCGCCGACGGTGGCGCCGCCCCTCGCACCGGTTGTGTGAAGTACGCCACTCGATGCTGCTCGTGGCCGCAGCCGCGACTACTCTCGCCTGCGAGATGTCCGGGACCCACCATCAGTGAGTGGGCCTGGAACGGATCGAGCACTGGAGAACCCTGAGATGTCCGACCACGGCGTCACCGGAACACCCCCTGCCCGCCTGTCCATCGGCCTCGTGTCCGCGGGTCGCGTGGGCACCGCTGTGGGCGCCGCGCTCGAGCGGCGGGGACACGTCGTCTCCGCCCTCGTCGCACGCTCGTCGCAGTCGCGGGACCTCGCTGCCCGCCGCCTCCCCGAGGCCCGCACCACCGATCCCGCCGGCGCGGCGGCGGCGGGCGAACTCCTCATCCTCGCGGTGCCGGACTCGGCCCTGCCCGGGGTCGTGGCCGAGCTCGCCGACGCGAACGCCTTCCGTCCGGGCCACATCGTCGTCCACGTGGCCGGCGCGGTGGGCGCGGAGGTCCTGCGCCCCGCCGCCGACGCCGGAGCCGTGGTCGTCGCCGCGCACCCGGCCATGACCTTCACCGGGGGAGCGGCCGATATCGACCGCATGGAGGGGTGCTCGTGGGCGCTCACCTCCCCGGACGAGATCGGACTGGTCGTCGGCCAGATGCTGGTCATGGAGACCGGTGGCCTGCCCGTCACCGTCGCCGAATCCCACCGGGCCCTCTACCACGCGGCCCTCGCGCACGGCGCCAACCACCTCGTCACCCTCGTGAACGACGCCGCCGAGGCGCTCGCCGCGTCGTTCGCCGTCCTGCCCGGGGGCGGAGTCGAGGGCGATCCCGACGGCATGCTCGGGCAGGACGCGGAGGCGCTCGCGCGCCGCACCCTGGAGCCGCTCCTGCGGGCCGCCCTCGACAACGTCCTGGCCTCCGGGGACTCGGCCCTGACCGGTCCGGTGATGCGCGGTGACGCCGTCACGGTCTCCCGTCACCTCGATGCCCTCGAGGACGTCGACGGGGGCATCGCCGCCGGCTACCGGGCGCTCGCGCTGCGCACCGCCGACCGCGTCGGGGCCGGAGCCGACGTGACCGACCTCTTGGCCCCCGACCTCACGGAGCAGCTTCGATGACCCCCACCACCTTCGCGGTCCGGACCGCGGTCCCCGGTCGCCCGAACACCGGATACAACCGGGGTGAGCTGACCATTCACCACGACCCGTCCTCGCTGCGCGCGGTCACCGAGTCGCTGCGCAAGGTCGGCAAGCAGATCACGTTCGTCCCCACCATGGGTGCCCTCCACGAGGGGCATCTCGCGCTGGTCGAGGCGGCCCGCCGCACCCCGGGGTCGGTCGTGGTGGTGTCGATCTTCGTCAACCCGCTGCAGTTCGGGCCCGGCGAGGACCTCGACGCCTACCCGCGCACCCTCGACGAGGACGTGGCCCGGCTCGCCGACGCCGGCGTGGAACTCGTCTTCGCGCCCAGCGCGGCCACCATGTACCCGGACGGCCCCCGCACGACGGTGCAGCCCGGCCCGACCGGTGAGATCCTCGACGGGGCCGCGCGACCCGGCCACTTCGCCGGGATGCTCACCGTGGTGAACAAGTTGTTCAACATCGTCTCCCCCCACCAGGCGTTCTTCGGGGAGAAGGACTACCAGCAGTTGGTGCTCATCCGCCAGATGGTGACGGACCTGGACATGGACGTGCGCGTGGTCGGCGTCCCGACCATCCGGGAGTCGGACGGGCTGGCGATGAGCTCCCGCAACCGCTACCTGTCCGCCGAGGAGCGGGAAGCGGCCACCGTCCTCAACGCCGCCCTCGTGGCGGGGACGTTCGCCGCGAAGGGCGGACGCCGGGCCGTCGTCGACGCCGCCCGCGCGGTCCTGGACGAGCGGCCGCAGATCTCGATCGACTACCTCGAGCTGCGCGCCGGGGACCTCGGGGAACCGCCGGAGGAGGGTCCCGGCAGGCTTCTCGTCGCGGCCCGCATCGGGACCACCAGACTCATCGACAACGTCGGCGTGGCGATCGGTACCGGCTTCGTCGCCGCCGCCGAGGCCACCGTCGCCGCCCAACAGGCCGAGATGGCCCGTGACCTCGAGGAAGGCCAGTAGATGCAGCGCACCATGCTCCACTCCAAGATCCACCGTGCCACCGTCACCCAGGCCGACCTGCACTACGTCGGTTCCTGCACGATCGACGCCGACCTCATGGACGCCGCCGACCTGCTCGAGGGCCAGCAGATCGACATCGTCGACATCGACAACGGCGCCCGCCTGACCACCTACGCCATCACCGGCGAGCGCGGCTCCGGCGTGATCAGCATCAACGGTGCCGCCGCCCACCTCGTGCACCCCGGCGACCTGGTCATCATCATCGCCTACGCCCAGATGTCCGACGCCGAGGCGCGGGCCTACTCCCCCCGCGTGGTGTTCGTCGACGGCGACAACCGCATGCTCACCGAGGGCACCGACCCCGCGGACGTGCCCGAGGGCTCGGGTCTGAAGAACCCCCGCGTGCCGGAGCCCGCCGCCGTCTAGGCAGCGCGGACAGAAGATGCTGCTCACCGTCGACGTCGGCAACACCCACATCCGGCTCGGCATCTTCCCCCCGGGCGGCGGGCCGCTCGTGCGCACCTGGAGTATGCGCACGTCACCGGCGGTGACCTCGGACGAACTCGCCCTGACGATCCGCGGCCTGCTGGGGGACTGCGCGCAGCAGCTCACCGGAATCTCCGCGATGTCCGTGGTCCCGTCTGTCACCGGGGAACTGCGCCGGATGGCCGCCGACTACTGGCCGGGACTGCCGGCCGTCGTCGTCGCGCCCGGGGTGAAGACCGGGGTGCCGCTCAAGGTCGACAACCCGCGGGAGGTGGGCTCGGACCGTGTGGTCAACGCGTTGGCCGCCCACACGCTGTTCGAGGGGCCCGTCGTCGTCGTCGACGTCGACACGGCGACCACCGTCGACGCCGTCTCCGCCCGCGGCGAGCTGCTCGGTGGGGCGATCGCGCCCGGCATCGACATCTCCGTCGACGCCCTCGCCGAGCGCGCCGCCGCCCTGCGCAAGATCGAGGTCGTGCGACCCAAGGGGGCGCTGGGCAAAAATACCGTCGCGGCACTCCAGGCCGGCATCGTGATCGGGTTCGCCGGCCAGATCGACGCACTCGTGGGCCGGCTGCGCACCGACGTCCCCGAGCTCGCCAACGCCTCCGTCGTCCTCACGGGGCTGCGCGCGGACGTGGTGGCGGAGGAATCCCGGACCATCACCGACGTCGAGCCCGAACTGGCGCTGGAGGGCCTGCGGTTGGTGTTCGAGAGGAATTCCTGAGCTGAGCAACTCGCCGAGGTCCTGCCTCGCACGCAGGGGCTCCCGCGCATGGACTCTCGCTCGCGCCCCTGTCCGCCGGAAACGCAGCCGCCCGCGGCGATGGCGTCTGGCCTGCACCGCGGGGCGCGCGAGACGCCATCGAGAGAAGCGACTGTCGGGGGGCGAGCAGGCGGCCGAGCGGATGCCGGGGCCGTGGCTCAGGCCCGCGCGGCCGCCGGACGCGGGAGGGAGACCGGGCCCGGGGCCCAGGGCTCAGGCCGCCGAGCGGTAGCTGGTCATGGAGACCGAGCCCCAGGCGTAGCCCCTGGTGAACGCGTCGAGCGTCTCGCCGGAGCCCGCCGCCATTCCCGCCGTGTACAGCAGCGGCAGGAAGTGGTCCGCCGTGGGCACGGCCAGCCGGGCGTCCGGGTGCTCGGTCAGCGCGAGGGCGTCCTCGGGGCGCGTGGTGAGCAACTCCCGGGCGTGGTCGTCGAACCGGTGGGCCCAGTCGGTGCCCGTGTCGCCGAGCGACGGGTCCACCGCCGCGAGGTTGTGCACCACGTTGCCGCTGGCCAGCACGAGGACGCCCGAATCCCGCAGGGCGGCCAGCCGGGTGCCCAGGTCGAAGTGGTAACCCGCCGGCTTGGACGCGTCCACGGACAACTGGGCCACCGGCACGTCCGCGTCGGGGAACACGTGCGTGAGGACGGACCACGTGCCGTGGTCCAGGCCCCAGGAGTCCTGGTCGGCGCCGACCCAGGTGGGCTTGACGACATCGGCCACCTCGTCCACGAGTTCCGGGGCGCCCGCGGCGGGGTACTCGAACTCGTTGAGCTCGCGGGGGAAGCCGTAGAAGTCGTGGATGGTGCGCGGCGCCGACATCGCGGTGACCGCCGTGGCGCCTATGTACCAGTGCGCCGACACCGCCAGTACGGCCCGCGGCCGCTCGGGAAGGGATGCGCCGAGGGCGGCCCACTGGCGGGTCCACTCGTTCTCCTCGAGGGCGTTGAGGGGAACGCCGTGTCCGATGAAGACGGCGGGCTGTCGGGCGGTCGAGGGGGACGGGGCCCGCATGACAACGCGACGAATGCCCCCGGCCGGTCCGGTGGCCTCCGCGCGCGTCCAGCACAGGTGTCCCCGACCGGCAGGCCCCCGCCACACCCCAGCCGCCCTCACCCCTCCCGGGAGCACCGCATGACCACCAGCTTCAGCACCACCTCCGCCACGACGGGAACCCCCGCCCCGGCGACGTCGTCCAGCACGGGCGCCGCGACCACCCTCGCCGCCGGCGACTACCCCGCGGCGGTCCGTGCGGGCGCCCTCGTCGTCGACATCCGGTCCCGGGCCCAGCGTGAGCGCCAGGGAGTGCTCGCGGGCGCCGTCGCGGTGGAGGCCCGGCCCGTCGTCGACCTCCTCGACCCCCGATCGGCGGCGCCGCTCGCCGCCGTCGCCGACGGCAGGGCGGTCGTCCTCGTCAGCGACGACGGCCTCGACGCCGAACTGTTCGCCCTGGAGCTCCATTCGCGCGGCGTCCGCGGGGTCCGCGCGGTGGACGGCGGCCACGACGCGCTCCGGGCCGCCCGGGCGCTTGCCCTGCTCTCCGGGGCCGACCACCTGCTGCGGGAGCGCTCGGCCATCTCGGCCCACTGAGCCCGGTCGACCGGGGGCGTCGACACGCCGGCGCCGGTACGGTCGCACCATGACGGACATCTCCGCAGACCTGCTGGCCGAGATCCTCGACGAGGTCCGGGAGGACGCCTCCGGCGACGTCGTCCCTCACCTCGGCGACTACGAGCACCCCCACCCCGACGCCCTCGCGCTGGCGGTCTGCGACCTGGACGGCCACGTCGTCTCGGCCGGCGATGACGAGACGCTCTTCGACCTGCAGTCCGCGTCCAAGCCGTTCGTCTACGCGCTCGCGCTGGACCAGAAGGGCGTCGACGTGGTCGCGAAGCGGATCGGGGTGGAACCCTCCGGGGACCCGTTCAACGAGATCTCCCTCGAGGCCGGCACCGGCCGCGCCCCCAACGCCCTCGTCAACGCCGGCGCGCTGGCCGCGCACGCGCTCGTGGGGGAGGAGGACGACGACGAGGACACCCGTTTCGAACAGATCCGCGTGATGTTCTCCCGCCTCGTGGGCCGGGAGGTCGAGGTCGACCAGCAGATCATCGACATCGAGGCCCGGAGCGCCCACCGGAACCAGGCGCTGGCGCATCTGCTCGCGGAGGAAGGCACCCTGGCCGACGACCCCCACCAGGTGGTCTCCGGGTACGGCCGGCAGTGCGCCATCCGGGTGGACACCCGCGAGCTGGCGCACATGGCCGCGATGTTCGCGGGCGGCGGGCGGCTGCCGGGTGACGGTGAGCAGGTCCTGGGTCGACGGGCGGTGCGCTACGCCAACAGTGTGATGTTCACGTGCGGCATGTACGACGCGGCCGGGGACTGGGTCTACCAGGTGGGTCTGCCCGCCAAGAGCGGCGTCTCGGGGTGCCTGTTCGCGGTGGTGCCCGGCCGGCTCGGGGTGGCCGCATACTCGCCCAGGTTGGACGAGCACGGCAACAGTGTGCGCGCGGCCGCCGCGATCGAGGCGCTGTCCGACCGATTGGAGCTGCACGTCCTGGACATGGCCTGAGGCCGACGGGTCGCAGCCCACGGGTTCGGTCCCCGGGCCGGTCACGACTATCCTCGACAGTCGTGACCGATTCGACTCCCGCCGCGCCCGGGGCCGCCACCGGTGAGCCCGCCGACGACACCCCTGAGCAGCTGCGCATCCGCCGCGACAAGCGGCAGCGCATCCTCGACTCCGGGGCGCAGGCCTACCCGGTGGAGGTCCCCCGTACCCACGGGCTCGCCGAGATCACCTCGGACCCCCGCTTCGCCGCGCTGGAGCCGGGTGAGGAGACCGACGCCCGGGTCTCGGTGGCGGGCCGGGTCCTGTTCATCCGCAACACCGGCAAGCTGTGCTTCGTGCGCCTGCAGGACGGTCTCGACCCGTCGGCGGACCTGTCCGCCCCGGTGGCGGAGGGGGAGGTGGGACCGCTCACCCCGCAGCTGCAGGTGATGCTCTCGCTGGCAGCCGTCGGCCAGGAGCGGCTCGACGCGTGGAAGCAGGACGTCGACCTGGGTGACCACGTCTCGGTGACCGGCCGGGTGGTCCGGTCCAAGCGCGGTGAGCTGTCCGTCATGGCCGATTCCTGGGTGCTGGCGGCCAAGTCGCTGCGCCCGCTGCCGGTGGCGCACAAGGAACTGAGCGAGGACACCCGGGTCCGCCAGCGCTACACCGACCTCATCATGCGGGACGCCGCCCGCCGCAACGCCATCACCCGCATCAAGGTGGTCCGCGCCCTGCGAGACGCGCTGGAGAAGCGCGGCTTCCTCGAGGTGGAGACGCCGATGCTGCAGACCCTGCACGGCGGCGCGGCGGCCCGGCCGTTCATCACCCATTCCAACGCGCTCGACCTGGACCTCTACCTGCGCATCGCCCCCGAGCTGTTCCTCAAGCGCTGCGTGGTGGGCGGGATCGAGCGGGTCTTCGAGATCAACCGCAACTTCCGCAACGAGGGCGTGGACTCCTCGCACAGTCCCGAGTTCGCGATGCTCGAGACCTATCAGGCCTACGGGGACTACGACACGTCAGCCACGATGATCCGCGAGGTCATCCAGGAGGTCGCGCACGCGGTGTTCGGCTCCACGACGGTCACGCTCGCCGACGGCACCGAGTACGACCTCGGCGGTCAGTGGCGCGAGATGCGGATGTACCCGTCCCTCAACGAGGCGCTGCGCGCCAAGCACCCCGGGGTGGTGGGGGACGACGACGAGGACCCCGTCACGGTCGACTCGACGGTCGACGAGCTCACCGAACTGGCGGGCAGGGTCGGGCTGGAGGTCCCCAGTGGCCAGGGGTGGCTGCACGGCAAGCTCGTCGAGGAGCTCTGGGAGCACCTGTGCGGCGATCAGCTCGACGGACCGGTCTTCGTGCGGGACTTCCCCGTGGAGACCTCGCCGTTGACCCGCGATCACCGCACCGACCGCGGGGTCACGGAGAAATGGGACCTGTACGTCCGCGGATTCGAGCTGGCGACCGGCTACTCGGAGCTCGTCGATCCCGTCATCCAGCGTCAGCGCTTCGAGGACCAGGCACGGCTCGCGGCGGCGGGTGACGACGAGGCGATGGTGCTTGACGAGGAGTTCCTCGCCGCGATGGAGCAGGGCATGCCGCCGACCACCGGGCTCGGGATGGGGATCGACCGGCTGCTCATGGCGCTGACCGGCCTGGGCATCCGCGAGACCATCCTGTTCCCGATGGTCAAGCCGCTGCCGCGCGACTGACGGCGGCGGCCGGCCGGCCGGGTGGGGCCGCGGCCGGGTGGGGCTGCGGCCCGGCCGGCGCTCGGGTCGCCGGTCAAGGCGCCCCCGCGCCGGCCGCCCGCCGGTCCCACGCGCTGGCGACCATGTCGCGCAGCGCGCGGGCGTCGATCTGGTCGAGCCTGGTCACGTAGAGGCAGCCCTTCCCGCTCTTGTGGGGGCCGAGTCGGGCCAGTTGCTCCTCCTCGTCCGGCCCGCCCAGGAGCCCGTAGAGGGATGTTGCCGACGACCTCGGGCTGAAGCCCACCACGAAGGTGTCGCCCTCCCGGCCGCTGTCGTAGACGTAGTGGCTGTGTCCGTATCCGACGATCGAACCGGCCCACATCGAGGCCGGCTCCCCGGTGACCTCGTCGAACATCGCGAGCAGCCGCAGGCCGTCGTCGACGCGCCGAGCGGTGGGAAGGCCCTCGATCCACTGCCTCGGCGGCGCCCCGGTGGGTAGTAGCGCGGTGTTGTCGTTGCGGCCGGTGGCCGCGGGCCGGGACACGGGGGCGGAGAACGCGAGCCCGGCGGCGGTCAGCGCCTCGCGCAGGACGCCGAGCTGGGACGGTCCCACCCCGTGGAGCGCGAGGACGTCCTTCTCCGGGGTGCCGTCGAGGTGCCGCAGGTCGGTGATTCCCGCGGTGGCCAGGGCGCGCGTCGCCGGGGCCGAGAGCCGTGGCAGCGGCAGCGGAGGACCTGTCATGCCCACGACGCTAGACCGGAATGTGGGGCCCGACCAGGTTCAGGTGCACAACGATCGCCCCGCCCCGTGGTCAGAATGCGACGATCTCGTCCCCGACCCTCAGCTGCTCGAAGAAGTGTGCGGCCGCCTGCTGGCCCAGGTGGACGCACCCGTGGGACGGTTCGTCCAGCCGACCCTGGTGGAATGCCATGCCGTCCACGGTGAAGTAGGTCGAGTACGGCATCGGGGAGTCGAAGACCCGGCTGTGGTCGTGGCGCACATGCCGCAGGATCCGGTGCGCGCCCCGCGCGGTCTCGTAGCCGGGCATGCCGGTGGTCACGGGGACGGGACCGTAGGTGATCTCCCCGTCGTCGACCATCCAGGCCCGCTTGCCGTCGACGTCGACGCACGCCCGGGCGGTCGGTGGGCACCGGGATGGCGCGGGTTCGCCGACGGCGTCCGGGGCGCTGGGACCGTTCCCCAGCAGGGTCTGACGCATCAGTTCGTCCACCTCTTTGGCCTCGACGGGGCCGCCGGCCAGCACGTCGCGGGCGACGAGGTCCACGTCGGTCAGGTGGGCCGGCTGCCCCTGTTCCTCCAGGACCCGGTGGGCGACCGAGCGGACCATCTGCTCGTCGACGGCCGCCGGCCGAGGGGGAGGATCGATCACGGCCGGTGTGCCCGTCTCCACGACCGCGGCGGGGTCGGCGGGCGGGGCGGGCGAGGGCGACATCCCGGACGCCGTCCCGGCGACGGAGGCGCCGAGGAGGGCGGCGGCGCCGAACGCCAGCAGCCGGACCCGGCCGGTGGTACTGCTCCGAGTGGCCATGCCGCGACCCTATCCATTCCCAACTCGCGGGTCAGCCGGCCCGCGAACTCCCGGACCCCGTTTCGGCACCCGCCCGCCGGGAACGTCCGTGGGGACGAGACCGGAACGTGATTGCGAGTCGCCCGTCCAGGCGATCCGGGTGGGCGATAATCCGGGTATGGACACACTCTTATCGCGCGCGGGAGCGGTGGTGGCCGCCGCGCTGATCGCCGTCGGAGGGGCGGCCCCGGTGGCGTCCGCGCAGTTGCCGGTCGCCCTCCCGGCAGAGGTGCAGCAGGTGGTGGACCAGGCGCAGGCGGGCTCGGCGCAGGCGGAGGAGCAGGTGCGGACCTCGGTGGGCGGCTCGCTCGCCGCCGCCGGCATCACCCCGCCACCAGGTCTCGCCCCGCCATCCGGTCTCGCCCCGTCGC
>NZ_JABFAN010000011.1:136578-290767 GCF_017168155.1 Dietzia sp. KRD202
GGATCCGGTGGGGTGGGGGAGGTGTGTACGCGGCCATGAGGATCGCCTTTCGGCGACGCAGGGCCGCCAGTGTGGTCCTGACCTGATGATATGCCCGAACCGTCAGTGCATCCACCCGATGCGGCGGGCCCGCGTCGGCCGGCGTCGCTCAGTCCCGGAGGTGTCGCCCCGCCTCGACGTCCGGGAAGAGGTAGTCGGCGGCGCGGGCCGCCCATACGGACCCGGCAGCCACGAGGACGAACCCCAGCGCGGCCACGTAGGGGCCGAACGTCACGGATGCGTCGGACGGCAGCCCCGCCAGGATCGGGTCCGCGCTGCCGGTGGAGGTACCGAGCGTCCACACGAATGCGAGGTGGGCGGCCAGCACGGCCAGCGCCACGATCGCGCTCGCGTAGGCGAAGGCGCCGAGTCGGGTCACCGTGGTCACCACCACCAGGAAGGACATCAGGACCAGCCCGAGGAAGAGGACCGGGGCGACGCCACGGACGTCGATGATCTCGGTGATGCCGATGGCCGTGATCTGTCCGCCCCCGTCGGCGGAGAGCCAGGGGAGGTAGAGGCTGAGCAGCGCCGCTCCGAGGCCCGCCACCGCGATGAGGGCGCCGATCCGGTTCCGCACGTGCGGGATGAGCCCGTCGTGGGAGGGGGACGTCTCGGAGCGGTCCTCGCGGTGGGGCGCGCGAGGCGTGTACGCGGTCATGTCGATCACCCTTCCGGCACGGACGTGCACTTGTGGTGTACGTCACATCCTAGTCCCGGATCGCCCGGGGATCCACCGCCGGTCACCGCCGTCGGTCACCGCCGCCGGTTCGTCCGGCGGGTCGGCTCGGCGGACATGGGATCCTCCGGCCACGGGTGCCTGGGGTACCGCCCCCGCATCTCCGCGCGCACCCCGGGATAGGCCTCGCGCCAGAAGAACGCCAGGTCCCGTGTCACCGCGAGCGGCCGGCCGGCGGGCGAGAGCAGGTGGACGGTCACGGGCACCCGGCCGTCGCAGACGCGGGGGGAGGTGGTCCAGCCGAAGCACTCCTGCAACTTCACCGCCAGCACCGGAGGGCCATCGGACCCGACCTCGGGGTAGTCGACGCGGTACGACGACGAGGAGGGCACCTGCAGGCGGTCGGGCACCAACTCGTCGAACCGACCGGCCTCGGGCCAGGGCAGCAGTCGGCGCAGCGCCGGTCCGAGGTCCCGTCCCGCCAGCCGGGAACCGTGGGCGAGGGCGTCGATCTCCGGACCGAGCCAGTCGTCCAGCCGCTCCGCCAGCCCGTCGGCGGACACGTCCGGCCACGGCGGGCCCAGCTCCCGGTGCGCGAGCCCGAGACGGCGCCACAGCCGGACCGCGTCGTCGTCGGGCCCCAGCGCGGCGAGTCCGCCGGCTCGGACCGCCGCCGCCACCGCCCGCCCGGCGGCCGCGGGGGAGGGCCGGACCGGTGTGGAGGAGAGCTCGATCGCGCCGAGCCGCCGGATGCGTCGCCCTGCCACCGAACCACTGTCGAAGACGGCCGTCTCGTCGTCGTCGAGGAGGTGTGACGCCGCACGTTCCGCGGTCGGCCGGTCCACGGCGGCGCCCGCGCGGATCACCGCGCCGGCCTCTCCCGCCGCACGCCCGGAGGCGCGACCGACCTCGGCGACCGCGAGCCATTCGTGGCCCGCCAGCGCGGAACCCGGCGGCACCACTGCACCGGTCCCGGAGGCGAACGTGTACTGGTCGCCGCGTCGGCGCGCGATGCGGTCCGGGTGGGCGAGCGCCACGACCGTCCCGACGGCGTCCGCCAGCGGGATCCCTCCTCCCGACTGGCCGCGCCCGCCATTCCCGCCCCGGCCGTCGGCCCGACCGTCGGCCCGGCCGGCACCGCGGTCGCCCCGCACGATCCGCTCGAGGCGGCGGACCTCCTGCTCCCACGACGAGGCGTCCGGCGCGCGTCCCGACCGCAGCGCCCGCAGGTCCGCCACCAGGTCACCGCCGGGCGAGCGCCGACCCGAGGCCAACATCGCGACCACCTCGGCGGCCGTCGTCGCCCCGACGAGCCCCGCGCCGTCGAGCAGCGCCCGGGCGTGACGCGGATCGGCCGGCACCCGTGCCAGGTCGCGGCCGCGGTCGGTCACGCGGCCGTCGTCGTCGACCCCGCCCAGGCCGTGCAGCACCCCCTCGGCGCGGGCGATCTCCCCGGACGGCGGCGGATCGGGCAGCGCCAGCCCCTCGCCGCGGGGCGCACCCCAACAGGCCACATCGAGCGCGAACGTCGTCAGGTCGGACGTCGCGATCGCCGGGGTGCGGTGGTCGGGCAGGTGTGAGTACTCCTGCTCCGTCAGGCAGCGCACCGCCACACCGGGGCCGAGACGGGCGGCCCGTCCCGAGCGCTGGACGCACGAGTCCCGCGACGCCGAGACCGTCACCAGCCCGGTCATGTCCCGCGCGGTGTCCCGGCGCGGTTCACGGCTGAGGCACGCGTCCACCACCAGCCGTACCCCGGGCACCGTCAGCGAGGACTCCGCCAGGTCCGTCGACACCACGATCCGCGGCAGCGCCGTGTCGCCCGCCCCGGTCCGTCTCCCGGAACCCGAGACCGCCCGGTCCTGGGCCGCGGCGTCCAGCCCGCCGTGCAGGGGCAGGACCTCGACCGCGTCACCGGACCTCGCCGACAGCGCGCGCACGACCCGCTCGATCTCGCGCACACCCGGCAGGAACACCAGCGCGTCGACGCCACTCGCGGCGACCTCGCGCGCGGTCACCGCGGCCACGTGGTCGAGGAAGGCGTCGGTGACCCCGCGGGCGTCCAGGCGGGCGGTCGGCGGCGGGGCGTACCGGATCTCCAGGGGGTGCGGTTCCGCGGGGACGTCGACGACCGGCGCCGCGGTGTCCCCGGCCGCGGTCCCGCCGCCGAGCAGCCGGGCGAAGCGCCCTGCCTCCACCGTCGCGGACATCGCCACCACCGGCAGATCGTCGCGCAGCTGCCGCACCTCACACAGCAGTGCGAAGGCCAGGTCGGACTCGACGTCGCGTTCGTGGACCTCGTCGAGCACCACGGCCCCGACACCGGGCAGGTCGGGATCGGCGAGCAGTCGGCGCACCAGCACCCCCGGCGTCACGAACTCGACGAGGGTGTCCCTGCCGACACGCGAGTCCCCACGGACCGTGTAGCCCGCCACGTCACCGGTCCCGGTCCCCGTGAGCGCGGCCAGCCGCCGGGCGGCCGAGCGGGCGGCGACCCGTCGGGGCTGGGTGACGACGACCCGCCCCGACACCGCGTCGGCGACCGCGGGCGGGACGAGCGTCGTCTTGCCGGTGCCGGGCGGTGCCTGGACCACCGCGGTGCCCGACGTGGCGAGGGCGTCCCGCAGGGCGGGCAGGGCCCGGGCGAACGGCAGCCCGCGGCCGATGCGGTCGAGATCGAACGCGCTCACGGCGCCCGGCCGCCGATCGCGTAGCTCATGGCGACGACCCTAGTGGCCGGGGATCCGGCCCGTTGCGGGGCGTTCGCTGACGGCGTACACGATCATGCAATCGATCCCCGACCTGCCGCGTTGAACACTGGTGACGGGCCTCGTGCTGCTCCTGCGGTGCAGAGCGTCAGAACCGGCCACTACAGTGGTGAAAAACCGAGGAATGTGAGGTAGCACGATGTTCGAACGGTTTACCGACCGCGCGCGTCGCGTCGTCGTCCTGGCCCAGGAAGAGGCCAGGATGCTCAACCACAATTACATCGGCACCGAGCACATCCTGCTGGGTCTTATCCATGAGGGCGAGGGAGTGGCCGCCAAGGCCCTCGAGTCCCTCGGGATCTCGCTGGAAGCGGTGCGGAGTCAGGTCGAGGAGATCATCGGCCAGGGCCAGCAGGCGCCCAGCGGGCACATCCCGTTCACGCCGCGGGCCAAGAAGGTCCTCGAGCTGAGCCTGCGCGAGGCGCTGCAGCTCGGCCACAACTACATCGGCACAGAGCACATCCTGCTCGGCCTCATCCGTGAGGGCGAGGGCGTCGCCGCCCAGGTGCTGGTCAAGCTCGGCGCGGACCTCACACGGGTGCGCCAGCAGGTCATCCAGCTGCTGTCCGGGTACCAGGGCAAGGAGGCCGAGGCCTCGGGCACGCCCGCCGGCTCCGGTGGCCGCGAGGCCGGGACCCCGTCGTCGTCGACGGTCCTGGACCAGTTCGGTCGCAACCTCACCCAGGCCGCCATGGAGGGCAAGCTCGACCCGGTCGTCGGTCGCGCCAAGGAGGTGGAGCGCATCATGCAGGTGCTCTCCCGGCGCACCAAGAACAACCCGGTGCTCATCGGTGAGCCCGGCGTGGGCAAGACCGCCGTCGTCGAGGGCCTGGCGCAGGCCATCGTCAACAACGAGGTCCCCGAGACCCTCAAGGACAAGCAGCTGTACTCGCTGGACCTCGGCTCGCTCGTGGCCGGGTCCCGGTACCGCGGTGACTTCGAGGAACGCCTGAAGAAGGTCCTCAAGGAGATCAACCAGCGCGGCGACATCATCCTGTTCATCGACGAGATCCACACCCTCGTCGGGGCCGGTGCCGCCGAGGGCGCGATCGACGCGGCGTCGATCCTCAAGCCCAAGCTGGCCCGCGGTGAGCTGCAGACCATCGGTGCCACCACGCTCGAGGAGTACCGCAAGCACATCGAGAAGGACGCGGCGCTCGAGCGTCGTTTCCAGCCGGTGCAGGTGCCCGAGCCGAGCGTCGAGCTGTCCATCGAGATCCTCAAGGGACTCCGGGACCGCTACGAGGCCCACCACCGGGTCACCATCACGGATTCGGCCCTGGCCGCGGCGGCCCAGCTGGCGGATCGCTACATCAACGACCGCTTCCTGCCGGACAAGGCCATCGACCTCATCGACGAGGCCGGTGCTCGCATGCGCATCAAGCGGATGACCGCGCCGCCGGACCTGCGCGAGTTCGACGAGAAGATCGCCGACGCGCGCCGTGAGAAGGAGTCCGCGATCGACGCGCAGGACTTCGAGAAGGCCGCCGGACTGCGGGACACGGAGAAGAAGCTCATCGCCGAGCGTGCCGAGCGCGAGAAGCAGTGGCGCGCGGGCGACATGGACGTGGCCGCCGTGGTCGACGAGGAGCAGATCGCCGAGATCCTGGGCAACTGGACCGGTATCCCCGTCTTCAAGCTCACCGAGGAGGAGACCACCCGTCTGCTCCGCATGGAGGACGAGCTGCACAAGCGGATCATCGGCCAGGAGGACGCCATCAAGGCGGTCTCGCGGGCGATCCGCCGCACGCGTGCGGGGCTCAAGGACCCCAAGCGCCCCTCGGGCTCGTTCATCTTCGCCGGCCCGTCCGGTGTCGGTAAGACGGAGCTGTCCAAGGCCCTGGCGAACTTCCTGTTCGGCGAGGACGACGCGCTCATCCAGATCGACATGGGTGAGTACCACGACCGCTTCACCGCCTCGCGGCTCTTCGGCGCGCCCCCCGGGTACGTCGGTTACGAGGAGGGTGGCCAGCTCACGGAGAAGGTGCGGCGCAAGCCGTTCTCGGTGGTCCTGTTCGACGAGATCGAGAAGGCACACTCCGAGATCTACAACACCCTTCTCCAGGTGCTGGAGGACGGCCGTCTCACCGACGGTCAGGGACGCATGGTGGACTTCAAGAACACCGTGCTGATCTTCACCTCGAACCTCGGGACCAGGGACATCTCCAAGGCCGTCGGGATGGGCTTCCAGTCCTCCGACAACACCGAGGACGCCTACGAGCGGATGAAGCAGAAGGTCAACGACGAGCTGAAGAAGCACTTCCGCCCGGAGTTCCTCAACCGTATCGACGAGATCGTCGTGTTCCACCAGCTCACGCAGGAGCAGATCGTCCAGATGGTCGACCTCATGGTCAGCCGTGTCGGCGTGGCGCTCAAGGCCAAGGACATGACCATCGAGGTCACCGATCGGGCCAAGCAGCTGCTGGCCAAGCGGGGCTTCGACCCGGTCCTGGGTGCGCGGCCGCTGCGTCGCACCATCCAGCGCGAGATCGAGGACACGCTCTCGGAGAAGATCCTCTTCGGCGAGGTCGCGGCCGGCGAGCTGGTCACGGTCGACGTCGAGGGCTGGGACGGTGAGTCCGACAAGACCGAGGACGCGAAGTTCACCTTCTCGGGCGCCCCGCGTCCCGACGCCCCCACGGACCGCGAGGGCGAGGAGATCACGGCCAGTGTCGCGCCCACCGGCGAGGCCGGCCCGGGTGACTCGCTGCCGCCGACGTCCGGTGGCTTCGGTGGCGGCTCCACCGGCGGGCCCTCGGGCTCGGGCGGCGGGGCGGCTCCCGCCACCACCTGACCGGACGCCGATCCGCCCCGAGCGGCTGACGCAGAGCCCGAGCGGGTGACGCAGAGAACGACCCCCGCCATGAGGCGGGGGTCGTTCTCGTTCTCCCCCGCTCGGGAACGGGGCGGCGGTGTCGGGCGGAGGGTGTCAGGTGGAGGGTGTCAGGCGGAGGGCTTGACGTCCATCACGACGTCGAACTCCAGCAGGTTCGCGCCCTCGGCGACGGGCTTGCCGTGCTCGCCGGCGTGGGCGGCCCGGGCGTCACCGTCACGCCACGCGGCGAAGGACTCCTCGTCCTCCCAGGTCGTCACCACGAAGTAGCGGGTCTCGCCGCCGGTGGGGCGCAGCAGCTGGAAACCGAGGAACCCGGGCGAGTTCTCGACGGTGTGCGCCCGCTCGGAGAAGCGGCGCTCGAGCTCGGCGCCGGCCTGCGGCGGGACGTTCAGGGCATTGATCTTCACGACGGCCATGGGCCGAGCCTACCGAGGCGGGCCTACGCGGGAAGTGAGTAGTGCTCGCCGACGCGGACGACGAGCCCGTCGCCGAGCAGCGAGTCCAGTGCCCGGTCGCGCTGGGGCGCGTCGGGCCACACCGCGTCCAGGGCACTGCGGGCGGCGGTACCGTCGCCGTCGCGCAGGACGTCCAGCAGAAGGCCCCGCACCTGCCGGTCGGTGCCGGCGAACGTCTGCACCTTGCGCCGCGGGCCGTCCCACTCGGGTCGGCCCGCTGCCAGCCACGCGCAGGTGGGGGCGAGGGGGCAGTCATCGCAGCGCGGGGTCCGGGCCGTGCACACGAGCGCACCGAGCTCCATGACGGCCACGGAGAACGCCACGGCTCGCTCGCGGTCGTCCGGCAGCAGCGCCTCGACGGCGGCCAGGTCGCGTCGCGTCGACGGGGGCCCGGCCTCCGCGGCGCCGTGCACGGCGCGCGCGACGACCCGCCGGACGTTGGTGTCGACCACGGGGACGCGCCGCCCGTACGCGAAGCAGGCGACCGCGCGCGCGGTGTAGTCGCCGACGCCCGGCAGCGCGAGCAGTTGGTCGACGTCGTGGGGGACCCGACCGTCGTGGAGGTCGACGACGGCGAGGGCGCACTCGCGGAGCCGTAGCGCGCGGCGGGGGTAGCCGAGCTTGCCCCACATGCGGATCACGTCGGCCGGGGCGGCGGCGGCGAGTTCCGCGGGGCCGGGCCAGCGGTCGAGCCAGGCCCGCCAGACGGGCTCGACCCGGGCGACGGGCGTCTGCTGGCTCATGACCTCGCAGAGCAGGATCTCCCATGCGCCGACCTGCCCACCGCGCCACGGCAGTGGGCGGCCGGCGCGGGCGAACCAGGAGAGGAGTGCGGAGGTGTCGAGAGAGGTCAACGCGAGTCTTCCTGGGTCGGCGGGGCACAATATGAGCCATGCCTCATACCAACCCGATCAGCGCATGGGCCTCGCTCCGTGACGGCAACCACCGCTTCGTCGATTGCGAGATGCGTCATCCCAGCCAGAATACCCAGCGTCGCGAGCAGCTCGTCGCCGCGCAGCACCCGAAGGCGGTCCTGTTCGGGTGTTCGGACTCCCGGGTGGCGGCCGAGATCATCTTCGATCAGGGGCTCGGTGACCTCTTCGTCATCCGCACGGCCGGCCACATCATCGACACCGCGGTGCTCGGGTCGATCGAGTACGCCGTCCACGTGCTGGACACGCCGCTGATCGTGGTGCTCGGCCATGACAGCTGCGGCGCCGTCAAGGCGACGGTGGACGCGCTGGCGACCGGGGAGATCCCGCCCGGTTTCCTCCGGGACGTGGTGGAGAAGGTGTCCCCGTCGATCCTCAACGGGCGTCGCGAGGGGCTCAGCAGCATCGACGATTTCGAGGCACGCCACGTGCTCGAGACCGGCGAGCTGTTGCAGCAGCGCTCCAAGATCATCAGCGAGCGGATCGACAGCGGTGAGCTCGCGATCGTCGGGGTGACCTACAAGCTCTCCGACGGCCGCGCCTACCTGCGCAGCGTCCTCGGCGATGTGGAGGACGTCGCGCGCGGTCCCGGCGAGGAGATGGTCGCGATCTGACGCCCTCCGGCGGCCCGGCGGCCGGCCGGTCTGAGGGACACGCCGCGCCGACGGGCAGGTGGGGCACCCGCGCGGCTCTAGAGTTGGACCCGTGCAGGAACCCCAGGGCCCCCTACCGCGCGAAGTCTATGTGCGTCGCCGCGTCGCCGCGGTCGTCGTCGCCGTCATCGCCGTGGTCGTGGTGGTGCTCGCGCTGTTCCTCGCCTCCCGTGACAGCGGGACCGACACCCAGGAGACCGCCGCGGGCGGGGAGAACGGCACGACCGGGGCCGTCGAGACCTCGGAGACGTCCACCTCCGCGACCACCGAGCGGGACGACGACGGCGGCGCCTCGCGGGGCCGGTGCGCGGACGAGGACCTCCGGCTGGACGTGTGGCCGGCCGAACCCAATGTGCCCGTGGGATCCGACGTGCGCTTCTTCGTCAACATCGTCAACGTCTCGGACACCACGTGTGACCGGGACCTGTCGGAGGCGCCGCTGTCGTTCGAGGTCTACCGACTCGACGACAACTCCAAGGTGTGGTCGAGCATCGACTGCACGACGCCGCGCGAGGAGGACGAGGTCGAGCTGCGCCCCGAGGAGCCGGAGCCGCGTCAGATCGACTGGACCGGCCGGCGGTCCGCCGAGGGCGCGTGTTCCGAGTCGGACCGGACGCCGGTCGAGGTCGGCGCCTACCAGGTGTACGCACTGGTCGGGAACGTCTTCAGCCCGGCCTCCACCTTCAACGTGGTCGAGGCCCCCGAGTCCTGACCGGGCCCTGACCGGGTCCTGACCGGGCCCGCGCCGCAGCGATGGGGCGCCGCGGTGGTCGTCAGCTGGTGCCCAGGCCGGTGAGGCGCTGCCGGACATGGCGGGCCCACAGCGCGCCGACGCCCTCGACGTCGGCGAAGTCCGACTGCTCGGCCGCCAGCAGTGCGGGCACCGATCCGAAACGTTCGACCAGTGCCGTGATCTGCACCGGCCGCAGGCGAGGGATATGCGCGAGCATGCGGTGTCCGCGGGCGGTGACGTGCTCGTCCAGGTCCTCGGGCTCGGCCGGTAGCCCCAGGCACCGCGCGACGGGCGCGGACAGGAGCAGGTCGGCGTCGGTCAACGCGGCCAACCGCTCGAGCCCGGCCGTGACCTGCTCCGGTGTCGGTATCGGTCGTGCGTCGCCGTCGACGGCCTCCACGCGGAGGTGATCCGCGACCAGGCCCCACAGTTCGTCGGGGGTGTCGGAGAGGAGCTCCTCGAGCTGCAGGGTGGTCTGGCGCCCGTACTCGCCCATCTCCACCGTGAGCTCGGCGAGTTCGGCGCCCAGCCGTTCGAGCCTGAGCAGGCGCTGGGCCATGGTCACGACGTCGCGGACCGAGGCGTAGTCGCCCATCTCCGCCCGGTCGAGTCGGGCGCGGGCACGGGCGGTGCGGGCGCCGTGCCGCTCCATCGTGGCGACCGTCTGGTCGGCCCGGGCCAGCAGGACCACCGGGTCGGCCAGCACCCGGGCCAGTCCGCCGGCGTAGACGGTCACCGTGGTCATCGAGGCCGACACGGCCACCGTGGGGACGCCGGTGTGCAGCGCCGTGCGCTTGGCGGCGCGATGACGGGTGCCCGTCTCGACGGCCGGCAGCGACGGGTCGGGGACCAGGTGGACGTTGGCGCGGGTGATCCGGGAGCCATCGGTGGACAGCACGACGGCGCCGTCCATCTTGCTCAGTTCCCGCAGTCGGGCGGGCGCGAACTCGACGTCGAGGTCGACACCGCCGTCGCAGATGTCCCGGACGGCGGGATCGTCACCGAGGACCACGAGACCCCCGGTGCCGCTACGGCGGATCCGGTCGAGTGCGTCACGCAGCGGCGTGCCCGGGGCGAGCCGCCGCAGGACGGCACGCATCTCGGGATCGACCGGTGAACCGTCGGCCGAGCGGGCGGAGAGGGCGGACGTGTCAGTGCTCCTCGGACTCGCCGGCGTACTCCGTCGGACGGGTGTACTCGCCGGCCTCGAGGAGCTCTCCCACGACGGCGGCCTCGGTCTCGATCCGGTCGCCGTTGGAGAAGGCGACAGTCGCGGGCACGGAGACCCCGACGTCCAGGTCGTCTGTCGAGGGGAGGGTCGCGGTGGCCTGCTCGACGCAGACGCCCTCCGGTGCGGGGGCGGGCTCTGCTCCCTCGGTCGCGTCGACGACGATCGTGCAGCCGCGCTGCAGCGGCGGGGTCTCGCCGAGCTGGACCGGCTTGCCGTCGATCTCGACCCGGTCGAGGGAGACCGCCTCGCCGAGGCCGTAGCCGGTGAACGAGGCGACGAATCCGACGCGGGCCTCGCCACCGTTCTCGGGAACGACCACCTGCAGGTCGTTGACGTGCAGGTCGCCCGCGGAACCCCGTCCACCGTCGACCGCGGCGACCTGGTTGGCGGTCTGGGAGACCTGGCCGGCGCTGCAGGCCGACGCCCCGAGGGCGGTGCCCACGGCCAGGACTACGAGCGCGGTGCGGCGCAGGCCGGTGTTCGGTGAAGTCACGTCAGGCTCCTCGGGGATGGTCGTCTCTCAGGCCGGTCTCATCGTAGTCCACGGCCCGTCCAGACCGGCGTCAGAGTGGCCCCCTCACACCCGTGGGATTCCCTCGTCAGCCTGTACACGTTGCTGACCTGCGCAAACGGAAAACGCCTGCACTGAGGGCGTGCTAAGATAGGGCGGTCGAAAGGGGAAAGCCACTCATGGAGTTCAAGGTCGGCGACACCGTCGTCTACCCGCATCACGGCGCCGCCACCATCCAGGCGATCGAGATGCGGACGGTCAAGGGCACCGAGAAGGAATACCTCGTCCTCAAGGTTTCACAGGGCGACCTCACGGTGAAGGTACCGGCCGAGAACGCCGAGTACGTGGGCGTGCGCGACGTGGTGGACCAGGCGGGCCTGGACAAGGTCTTTGAGGTCCTGCGCACCGAGCACGCGGAGGAGCCCACCAACTGGTCGCGTCGCTACAAGGCCAACGGCGAGAAGCTCGCCTCCGGTGACGTCAACAAGGTCGCCGAGGTCGTGCGCGACCTCTGGCGCCGCGATCTCGATCGTGGCCTGTCCGCGGGCGAGAAGCGCATGCTCGCCAAGGCGCGCCAGGTGCTCGTCGGCGAGCTCGCGCTCGCCGAGCGCTCCGACGAGGAACGCGCTGACGCCCTCCTCGGTGAGGTCCTCGGCTCCGCCGCACCGGCGTGACGCGACCGTCGGAGTGATCGGACACGGTCCGGACGGCCACCCCGCCCACACGGGCAGGGTGGCCGCCGTCGTTCCCGCGGCCGGTTCCGGGCTCCGGCTCGGCGCGGGACTGCCCAAGGCCTTCGTCGAACTCCGTGGCCGGACGATGCTGGAGCGGGCCGTCGCCGGCCTGCTGGCCTCGGGGGCCGTCGACGATGTGGTGGTGGTGGTCCCGTCGGACCGCGTCCGGGAAGCCGAGTCGATGCTCGCCCGGCTCCGGAACGATGACCACCTCGTCGTCGTCGCCACCGGCGGCGCGGAGCGCACCGACTCCGTGCGCAACGGGCTCGCGGCGCTGACCGCCACCCACGGGGATGCCGGCGCGGCGGTGTACGACGTCCTGCTGGTGCACGACGCGGCGCGGTGCCTCACGCCCGCCGGGCCGGTGCGACGCGTCGTCCGGGCCGTCCGGGCGGGGGAGGCGGCGGTGGTACCCGTCCTGCCGGTGGTGGACACCGTCAAGCAGGTCGACGACGACGGGTACGTGGTCGGCACCCCCGACCGTTCCGGGCTGCGCGCCGTCCAGACACCCCAGGGCTTCGCTCCCGACGTCCTGCTCGCCGCCTACGACGCGGCCGGGGACATCGCCACCGACGACGCCGGCCTGGTCGAACGGATCGGGCAGCGGGTCGCGACCGTCGAGGGAGACGCGCTCGCGTTCAAGATCACCACCGCCACCGACCATGCCCGCGCGCTGACGGAACTCGCCGGATCCCGTCCCGGCTCGGCGCCCCCCGTCCCCGCGGGCCGAATCCAGGAGGACCCGTGACCGGACCCGTCATCCCCCGCGTGGGGATCGGCACCGACGCCCACCGCGTGGATCCCGGAAAGCGCTGCATGATGGCGTGTCTGCACTTCCCCGAGGACAACGGGTGCGAGGGGCACTCCGACGGGGACGTGGTCGCCCACTCCCTGGTCGACGCCCTGCTCTCGGCGGCGGGCCTCGGCGACCTCGGCGCGCTGGTGGGCACCGGACGACCCGAGTACGACGACGTCTCGGGCGAGCGCCTGCTGCGGGAAGCGGTGGCCGAGCTGGACGAGCACGGGTGGGTGATCGGCAACGCCGCCGTGCAGATGGTGGGCAACCGGCCCAAGATGGGGCCGCGCCGTGCCGAGGCCGAGCAGCGATTGTCCGAGATCATCGGCGCCCCGGTCTCCGTCTCCGCCACCACCACCGACGGCATGGGCTTCACCGGCCGCGGTGAGGGGGTCTCCGCCGTGGCCACGGCACTGGTGTACCGGGCCTGACGGCCCGACACCGGTAGACTCGGCACCCGTGACGCTCCATCTGTACGACACCGCCGCCCGCTCCCTGAGGGAGTTCACCCCCGTCCGGGAAGGGCACGCGTCCGTCTACCTCTGTGGAGCCACCCCCCAGTCGGTCCCGCACATCGGCCACGTCCGCTCCGGCGTCGCGTTCGACATCCTGCGCCGCTGGCTGCTCGCCAACGGCTACGACGTGGCGTTCGTGCGCAACGTCACCGACATCGACGACAAGATCCTCACCAAGGCCGCCGAGAACGGGCGCCCGTGGTGGGAATGGGCGGCCACCCACGAGCGCGAGTTCACCCGCGCCTACGACGCGCTCGGCGTGCTGCCGCCGTCCACCGAGCCACGCGCGACCGGGCACGTGACCCAGATGATCGACTACATGGAGAGGCTCATCGAGCGGGGTTTCGCGTACCCGGCCGAGGGCAGCGTCTACTTCGACGTCGCCGCCTGGTCGGCCGCGCCCGAGGGCGACTACGGGCACCTGTCCGGTCATCGACTCGACGAGGTCGACCAGGGCGAGTCCGCCGACCTGCGCGGTAAGCGCGACACGCGGGACTTCGCCCTGTGGAAGGCCGCCAAGCCCGGCGAGCCCGCCTGGCCCACCCCGTGGGGCGACGGTCGGCCCGGGTGGCACCTCGAGTGCTCGGCCATGGCCGCCTGGTATCTCGGCCACACCTTCGACATCCACGGCGGCGGCCTCGACCTGCAGTTCCCGCACCACGAGAACGAGGCGGCCCAGTCCCATGCCGCCGGCGACGGGTTCGCCCGCTTCTGGCTGCACAACGGCTGGGTGACGATGGCCGGCGAGAAGATGAGCAAGTCACTGGGCAACGTGCTCAGCGTGCCCAACATCCTCACCGCCGTCCGCCCCGTGGAACTGCGCTACTACCTCGGAAGTGCGCATTACCGGTCGATGCTGGAATACTCTCCCGAGGCACTGCAGGAGGCGGCCGCGGCCTATCGCCGGATCGAGGCGCTCGTGCACCGGGTGAACGAGGCCATCGGGTCGGGAACGGCACCGGGGGGCGACGTCCCGGTCGGCGAGTGGACCGACGGGTTCGCCGCCGCGATGGACGACGATCTCGGGGTCCCCGCCGCGCTGGCGGAGATCCACGGCCGGGTCCGCGCCGGCAACACCGCGTTGTCGTCGGGGGATCTCGACGCGGCGCTCGCGGCGGCGTCGTCCGTCCGGGCGATGGCCGCGGTGCTGGGCGTCGACCCGCTGGACCCGCAGTGGACCTCCGCCGGGGGTGGGGAGGACGCGGCGTTGACAGCACTCGATCTCCTCGTGCGCGCAGAACTCGAGGCCCGCGCCGACGCGCGGGCGAACAAGGACTTCGCCACCGCCGACGCCATCCGTGACCGACTGGTCGCGGCGGGTATCGAGGTGGCCGACACCGCGGACGGCCAGAAGTGGTCGCTCGCCAACCGGAAGGACTGACATGGCGGGCAATTCGAGCCGGCGCGGAGCGATCCGCAAATCCGGCACCAAGAAGGGACAGGTCGTCGGCTCCGGCGGCCAGCGCCGTCGCGGGCTCGAGGCGCGCGGCGCCACCCCCAAGGCCGAGGACCGGACCTACCACCCGGCGCACCGCAAGGCCAAGGCCGCGTCGCGCAAGTCGGACGGTGCCCAGCAGCGCCGCCAGTACGCCCAGAAGAAGGCCGACGGGCCCGAACTCGTGGTGGGCCGCAACCCGGTCGTGGAGTGCCTGCGCGCCGGAGTCCCGGCGACGGCGTTGTTCGTGGCCGTGGGGGCCGACAACGACGAGCGGCTCACCGAGGCCGTGCGGTTCGCCGCCGACAAGGGGATCTCGATCCTCGAGGTGCCCCGCCACGATCTCGACCGGATGACCTCCAACGGCATGCACCAGGGGATCGGTCTCCAGGTGCCTCCCTACGAGTACGCCGACCCGGACGACCTCATCCAGAGCGCCATGCACTCCTCGAAGCCGGCCCTGCTGGTGGCGCTCGACAACATCACCGACACGCGCAACCTCGGCGCCGTCATCCGGTCGGTCGCGGCCTTCGGTGGGCACGGCGTGCTGATCCCCGAGCGGCGCAGCGCGTCCATCACCGCGGTGGCGTGGCGCACCTCGGCCGGCGCCGCGGCCCGCCTGCCCGTGGCCAAGGCGACCAACCTCAACCGGACGCTGCTCGACTGGGCCAAGCAGGGCGCGCAGCTCGTCGGCCTGGACGCCGGGGGCGACGTCTCGTTGGACGACTACGACGGCACCGGTCCCACGGTCATCGTCGTGGGTTCCGAGGGCAAGGGCCTGTCCCGCCTCGTCCGCGAGAACTGTGACTCGATCCTGTCCATCCCGATCGCGTCCGAGGTCGAGAGCCTCAACGCCTCGGTGGCGGCGGGCGTGGTGCTCTCGGAGTTCGCGCGGCAGCGGCGCGTCAAGCGCTGACCCGCCGATGCGGGTCAGGCCCGCCCGGCCCGCCGGCCCGCCGGCCGGCCAGCGCGCTGGTCCGCGGGCCCGGCCCGCCAGCCCGCTGGTCCGCGGCATCCGCTACCGCGCCTGGCGTCTCGCACGCACGCCTGAACGTTCGCTCGTTGGCATGGCGTCTGGCCTGCCCCGATGCGCGCGCGAGACGCCATGCCGACGAGCGGCTGTGGGCTGGCCGAGCAGGCGCGTGAGCGAGACGCCAGGCGCGGGAGCGGCTGTGGATGCGGGCGCAGGTCGGGCGCAGATCGGGCGCAGGGGCCGTCCCGCGGAGGGTGTCAGGCCCGCGGCCGGCGCGGGGAGCGGCACCGGTCGAACGCCGACCGGGCGTGCTCCCAGGACTCCACCCCGTAGTACAGGTGGCCGGCGATCATGTAGAGCGCGGCGAACCGCTGGTAGGTCCACGCCCGGTCGAGGAAGGTCTCGTCGGCCCGCCCGGTGTAGTGGGCCAGCACGTCCTCGACGAAGCGCGGGCCGTATTCGTACAGCTCGGCGAAGTCGACGGCCGGGTCGCCCAGGCACATGTCGGTGAAGTCGATGAGGCCGAGCCTCCCGGGCCCACTGACCCCGCCGGCCCCGCCGGCCGCCTGACCGCGGTCCCAGTACAGGTGTCGGACGTAGACGTCGTTGTGCAGCAGCACCCGCGGTAGGAGGGTGGACTGCAGCGCCCCGACCTCGTCGCAGATCTCCCTGGCCGTGGCCATCTCGGCATCGTTGAACACCGCCGGAAGGTTGTTCTCCACGATCCCGCGGACGAAGTCCAGGTTCTCCGGCTGGTAGGAGTGGGGCACCCGGTCGATCGGGGGCGCCGAGGTGTCCTGGATGTGCAGCGCGGCCAGCAGCGCGCCGAGTTGGGCGGCGAGTGTCGTTCTCTCGGTGGCGGGCAGGCGGACGAACAGCTCCGGGGTGAGGCGCTGCCCGCGCACCAGCGGGTACCCGGCGAAGCGGCCGTGCGCGGGTACGTGAGAGTAGTGGGGGAGGGCGGCGTCGACGCGTCCCGCCAGGTGATCGAGGACCGCGATCTCGGTCGGCAGCTGCGCGAGGGCCTGGTCGTCGGCGGGGAACCGGAACACCAGGTCGCGGTGGCCGTGCCCATCCGCCCCGGAGCACCCGCGGCAGATCATCACGACGTGGTCCCAGCCCTCGTCGATCCGCTCGGCGGAGTCCCAGTTCAGGGTCGGATAGGTGGCCCGGATGGCCTCGAGTTCGGCGGCATCGTCGTGCCCTCCGGCAGCACCGTCCGGCCCGGCACCGTCTGGCCCAGCACCGTCCGCCCCGGCACCCCCGGTCATCGCCGCACCGCCGCGAGACCGCGGCACGCCAGGTAGATGACGAACGAGATCGTGGTGACGAACACCGAGACCGGCACGCCCGGCGCGAGGGAGAGCAGCATCCCCCCGACGGCCGCGATCTCGGCGAACAGGATCGTCAGCCCGATCGCCCGCAGCGGGCTGGAGGTGACGGCGGCTGCGGCGGCGGCGGGCGTGATGAGCAGGGACAGGACCAACAGTGCGCCGACGACCTGCACGGCCTGCGCGGCGGCCAGCCCCACGAGCACGGCGAAGACCATGTTGATGGCCCGCACCGGGACGCCCCGCGCCTCGGCGACCTCGGGGTCGGCCGACGAGAACACCAGTGGCCGGTACAGCACGATCAGCGCGCCCACGATGATGGCCGCGACCACCGCCATCTGCACCAGCCCGTGCTCGGACACTCCCACGATCTGCCCGGTGAGCAGGGAGAAGCTCGTCCCCGAGCGGCCGGGGTAGAGATGGATGAACAACACGGCCAGGCCGAGTCCGAACGCCATGACCACGCCGATCGAACTGTCGCGCTGGTACGCCCGGGAGCCCATCAGGCCGAACATCAGTGCAGCGATCACCGACCCCAGGACGGCGCCCAGCCCCAGGTTGAGCCCGAACAGCAGCGCGGCGGCTGCGCCGGTGAGGGCGAGCTCGCTGGCGCCGTGCACGGAGAACGACATCTGCCGCATCACGATGAACGGCCCGATCGCACCGGAGAGCAGGCCGAGCAGTGCGATCGCGGCGAGGCCGAAGAGCACGAAGTCCTGCTCCAGCAGGTACGCGGTGGTCTCGGTGTCGGCGATGGACCCGAGGATCTCGAGCAGTCGGTCCATCAGTGCGCTCCATGTCCGTGGTCGTGGCCGCCTGCGGCGTCGTCATCGTGGTGGTGGTGCCCGCTCGACCAGGGTTCTGCGACGAGGTGCTGGGTGTCGCCCACCACGACGATCTGTCCGCGCACGCGCAGGACCTCGACGGGGGAGGAGTACAGCTCGGACATGACCTCGGTGGTGAAGACCTCGTCCGGGGTGCCGATGCGGTGCCGGCCGTCGACCAGGTAGACGATCCGGTCGACCATCGGCAGCACCGGGTTGATCTCGTGGGTGACGAACACGACCGCGGTGTCGTGCTCGCGGCGTCGGTGGTCGAGTACGGAGGCGACGGTGCGTTGACCGGTGAGGTCGAGGCTGAGCAGCGGTTCGTCACAGAGCATGACGCACGGGTCGCACGCGATGGCCTGGGCGACCCGCACGCGTTGTTGCTCGCCGCCGGACATCCGGCCGAGTGGCTTGTCGGCGAGCTTTCCGGCCGCGAGCCTGGTGAGGGCGTCGTCGACGATGCGCCGCTTTCCGGCGCGCCGTGACGGCCAACCGGGGCCCCAGCGGGTGCCGTCGATCCCGAGGGACACGAGGTCGCGTCCGCGCAGGGTGATGCCGGGGTCGAAGGCGCGCTGTTGCGGTACGTAGCCGAGGTGGGTGCCGCGGTCGCCGGGGGCGCGACCGTCGACGAGGACGGTGCCGGAGTCGGGCCGGTGTTCGCCGAGCAGCACCTTGAGCAGGGTGGTCTTGCCGGCGCCGTTGGGTCCGAGGACGGCCACGAACTCGCCGGGGGCGATCGCCAGGTCGAGGTCGCGGATGAGGGTGCGGCCGCCGCGGGAGACCGTCACGCCCTGCAGCGCGACGACCGGTCCGGGGCCGGGGGCGCCGCGGGCGTGGCCCGACCCGGGTTCAGTGGCCACCGTCGCCCACCGGGGTCGCGTCGGCCAGTGCGCCGGAGAGGTCGTCGACGATCCCCGTCATCCAGCCGATGTAGTCGGCGCCCTCGGGGAGGGTCTCGGTGAGGTCGACGACGACGAGGTCGGCGTCCTCGGCCGCGTCGCGGACGCGGGCGGTCACGGAGGTCTCGGTCTGGGTGTTGAAGGCCAGGAACGCGACCCGTCGCTCGGCCAGCAGGTCGAGCATGGCGGCGAGGTCGGCGGCGGACGGGTCGGTGTCGTCCTCGACGGAGGCGAGGAACCCGCGCGGCGTCAGGTCGGTCAGGTGCGCGGCCTCGAACAGGTGCGCGCCGACCCGCTCGGTCTGGGCGTAGGGGAAGTGCCCGCGGTCGTCGATCTCGTCGAGCCGGGCCTCGAGGGGAGTCAGGGCGTCGGCGAAGGCGCGGGCGTTGTCGCGGTACTGCTCGGCGTTGCCGGAGTCGATCGCGGCGAGTTCCTCGGCCACACGCTCGGCGACGGCGGCGGCGGTGGGCGGGCTGAACCACACGTGCTCGTTGCCGGCGGCCTCGTGGGCATGGTCCGCGTGGTCGTCCTCCGCCCCGCTGCCCTCTGCAGCGTCGCCCTCCGCGTGGTCCTCCTCCGCGTGGTCCTCCTGACCGTGGTCGTGCCCGTCCACGGAGGCACCGGTGACCCGCTCGAACTCGTCGACCCCCCGTACGACGGGGACGTCCCCGGCGTTGTCCAGCGCCATGTCGACGAAGGCGTCGTAGCCGGCGCCGTTGTAGACGACCAGGTCGGCGCCCGCGACCGCGGCGGCATCGGCAGGGCTTGCCTCGTAGGAGTGCGGGTCGGCGGCCGGGTCGGAGATCACCGACTCCACCGAGGCGTTGTCGCCGGCGACCTGCTCGGCGATGTCCGCGTAGACGGTCGTCGAGGCGACCACGGTGGGCCCGTCGTCGCCCGTGCCGGCGTCGCCGTCGGTGCCGCAGGCGGTGAGCACGCCCCCGCCTAGGAGGGCGGCCGCGGCGAGGGCCAGCGCGCGGGGCGTGCGGGCGGGTGAGGAGGACGACATCACGTGGACCACTCTCGTAGTAATGGGAACCGTTGTCGTTAAGTGTAGATCCGCGACACGGCGAGTGTGTACATCCGGGGGTGTCAGCCCCGCAGATCGGCGAGGGTGTCGAGCAGCTCCACGACGGCGGGGATGTCCGCGACGCGGTGCGCGGCCGCCGTCTCGCCCTCGCCGACCTTGACGCCGACATCCTGCGGTCGCAGGCGCGCGAAGCCGCGCTCATCGGTGACGTCGTCGCCGATGAACAGCGCCACCCCCGCTCCGGTCTGCTCGACCATCGTCTCGATGGCCGCGCCCTTGCTCGCCTCCCGCACGGCGATCTCCACGACGTTCTTGCCCTCGGTGACGAACACCCCGTCGAACGCGGCGGGCCCCGCCATCGCCTCGGACTGCGCGCGGTCGCGCTCGGCGGGGTCGGCCACCGGGCGGACGTGCAGGACGGCGGCCGTCGGCTTGGACTCGACGTGCGCCCCGGGGGTGCGGGAGACGATCTCCTCGAGGGCGGACCGCACCCGGGACAGCAGCGCCACCTCGTCGTCGTCGAGGGGGGAGTCGAAACCACCCTCCCACTCCGACCCGTGGCTGCCCACCAGGACCACCGGGGCGTCGGCGCCGCTCACCTCCGCCAGGGCCGCGCGGTTTCGGCCGGACAGCAGGGCGACGGTGGTCCGGGGCAGCCCCGCCAGTCTCGCCAGGGCGTCCGCGGCACCGGGGGCGGGCACGGCCTTCGTGGGGTCGTCGACGAACGGGGCGAGCGTGCCGTCGTAGTCGCACGCCACCACGAGGGTGGGGGCGTCGGCGGCGCGGCGCAGCGCCTCGTCCAGGGTCTCGGCGGTGGTCATGGACGTCAGGATAGGCGCGCCGCCCGGACCCGGGCAGCGCGAAAGCGCCCGGCGCGTCATGTGACGCGTGTTACGTTAAGGAGACTCAAAGGCTGAAGTCGGGCGTCGGAAGGACGTACCGGTGAGCGCAGAGGATCGGGCACCGGGTGCGCCCAGTGTCCGACCGCGACCGGAAGGTGAGAAGACCATGGCACCATCAGTGCTGAGGACATCCGTACGCCGTCGTCCGATGAGCGTGATCGCCGCCGCCGCGGTGATCGGCCTGGGGCTCACGGGCTGTACATCGACGAATTCCGACGACGACTCGAGCCTGCTGGAGACCCTGCAGGACCGCGGCAGCGTGACGGTCGGCTTCGCTGGCGAGGCGCCCTACTCGTTCCAGGAGAACGGCGAGCTCACCGGCGCCACCGTCGCCCTCCACCGCGAGATCTTCGGGAATCTGGGCATCGACACCGTCGAGGGCGTGAACGCGGACTTCGGTGCCCTCATCCCCGGTCTCCAGGCCAACCGCTTCGACGTGGTGAGCGCGGGCATGTCGATCCTCCCGGAGCGCTGCGAGCAGGCCGCGTTCAGCGAGCCCGAGTTCAACTACACCACCGCCCTCATGGTCGAGGAGGGCAACCCGATGAACCTCACCGACATGCAGTCCGTCGCCGAGAGCGGTGCGCGGCTCGCGACGATGACGGGCGCGATCGAGTCCGACTACGCCTCCGAGCTGGGTATCGACAGCATGCAGGTCGCCACCCCCCAGGACGGGATGGACGCGGTCACCTCCGGGCGCGCCGACGTCTTCGCCCTGACCGGCATCTCGCTGAACTGGATGAAGAACAACAACCCCGACGCCCCCGTCGAGGTGACCGAGTCGTTCGTCGCGGAGATCAACGGCGAGCCGCAGGTCGGCGCGGGCGGTACCGTGTTCCGCACCGACGACCAGGAGCTCCTCGACGCCTACAACGAGGAACTGGCCAAGATCACCTCCGATCCGGAGAAGTACCTCTCCATCGTGGGTGAGTTCGGGTTCACCGAGGGGGAGCTCCCCGACCCCGCGCTGACGACCGCCGACCTCTGCGCCGGCGAGTGACGGTGCACGGAGTCCGGTGACGAACGACCGTGGAAAGTAACATCGAGGCCTTCCTGGAGGCGTGGCCCCGCTTCCAGGAAGGCATCGTCACCACCATCTATCTGACACTGGGCGGTGCGGCGCTGGGCTTCGCCATGGCGCTGGTCCTCGGCGTGGCGGCCGGGTCCCGCCTCATGGTGATCCGCGGGGTGTCGAGGACGATCGTCGAGTTCTTCCGGGGCACCTCGTTGCTGGTGCAGCTGTTCTGGCTGTTCTTCGTGCTGCCGCTGCTCGGCTACGAACTCGATCCGCTCTTCTGCGGAATCCTGGCGCTGGGACTCAACTACGGCGCGTACGCCGCCGAGGTGGTCCGTGGTTCGCTGGCCGCCGTCCCGACCCCGCAGAAGGAGGCCGCGGTCGCCCTCAACTTCTCGCCCTGGCATCGCATGTCCAAGGTCGTCTTCCCGCAGGCGTGGGTGCAGATGATCCCGCCGCTGAACAACCTCCTGGTCCAGCTCCTCAAGGGGAGTGCCCTGGCCAGCTTCATCCTGCTGCAGGACCTGACCTTCCACATCGGGGAGCTGCGCCGCGTGACCGGCGACACGGTGTTCGCCTTCGGCGTCGGGCTGATCCTCTACTTCGTCATCGCGTACGTCCTCACCCTGTTCATGAATCTCCTTGAGGTCCGGGCGAAGTCCCGACTGGGGGCGGGGCCGTCGCTCCGTGAGGTGCTCAGCTTGCGACCCGAACGGGTCAACGAGGCAGTGGGGGTGGGCCGATGAGCGTCGACTGGAGCTGGGAACGCGCCATCGAGAGCATCCCGATCCTGCTGGAGGGGTTCCGGATCACGCTGCTGGCCACCGTCGTCGGCTTCCTCATCGCCGCGGTGCTGGGACTGCTCGTCGCGATGGTGCGTCGCGCCGCGCCCGCCGTGATCACCGTGCCCCTGCGCCTGGTCACCGAGTTCATCCGCCTGACCCCGCTCGTCGTCCAACTGTTGTTCGCGTACTTCCTGCTCCCGCAGTTCACCGCGCTGCAGATCGGCATCGCCGTGATCGGCGTGCACTACGCGACCTACATGGCGGAGGTGTACCGCGCGGGCATCGACGCGGTCCCGACCGGGCAGTGGGAGGCCGCCCGGGCGCTGTCACTCCCCGCGGGGCGCACGTGGCGTGCCGTCGTCCTGCCCCAGGCGATCCGCAACACGGTCCCGGCGCTCGGCAACTACGCGATCTCCCTGTTCAAGGACACCCCGTTCCTGTTCGCGATCACGGTGGTGGAGATGGTGACCGCCGCGCAGCAGTACGGCGCCCGCAACTTCCAGTACCTCGAGCCCATCACCCTCGCCGGGGTGATCTTCCTGCTCGCGAGCTACCCGACCTCGATCCTCATCCGGAGACTGGAGAAGTCCCTTGTCTACTGACCCCAGCACGCCGACGCGGCCGAGCACGCCGACAGGCGGCGAGTCGCCGATGGTGGTGTTCGAGAAGGTGGTCAAGCAGTTCGGCGACCACGTGGTCCTGGACCACCTCGACTTCACCGTGCAGCGGGGCGAGCGGGTCGCGCTGATCGGCCCCAGCGGGTCGGGCAAGACGACGATCCTGCGCCTGCTGATGACCCTCGAGGAGGCGAACGACGGCGTGATCTGGGTGGAGGGCGAACCCCTGACCCACCAGTTCAAGGGCGACAAGCTGGTCAAGGCCTCCCAGAAGCACCTGCGCGCCGTCCGCTCGAAGATCGGGATGGTGTTCCAGCAGTTCAACCTGTTCCCCAACATGACGGTGCTCGAGAACATCACCGAGGCGCAGATCCACGTCCTGGGGCGGTCCAAGGGGGAGGCGGTGGAGCGGGCACGTGAGCTCCTCGACACCGTCGGTCTCGCGGACAAGGAGAACGCCCACCCGACCACGCTGTCGGGCGGGCAGCAGCAGCGCGTCGCCATCGCCCGGGCACTGGCGATGGATCCCGACATCCTGCTCCTCGACGAGGTCACCTCGGCTCTCGATCCCGAGCTGGTCGCCGACGTGCTCGGGGTGCTGCGGATGATCGCCGAGTCCACCGACATCACGATGCTCATCGTGACCCACGAGATGGGGTTCGCCCGCGACGTGGCCGACCGCGTGCTGGTGTTCGATCAGGGCAAGATCGTGGAGGAGGGCACCCCCGAGGCCATCTTCACCGCTCCCAAGCAGGACCGGACACGCACGTTCCTCAAGGCCGTCCTCGAACGGTGACCCGCCCCGTGGGGCGGGACGCTTGACCGTCACCCCATCGCCTGTAGGATTGTCGACAATCAGACGGTTCCACGGAAGGCGCGCCGATGACCCTGTCGCACACGGCCCTCGAACTGGCCGACGGCTACCGCCGGGGCGAACTCTCCCCGGTTGATGCCGCCGAGGAGGTGCTCGCGGCGATCGATCGGGTCGACGGCGAGATCAACGCCTTCTGTCACGTCGACCGTGACACGACGCTGACGGCCGCGCGGTCGTCCGAGGAGCGGTACCGCCGGGGTGAACCGCTCAGCCCGCTCGACGGCGTCCCCACCACGATCAAGGACATCTTCTACACGCGTGGCGTCCCGACGCTCCGGGGTTCCCGGCTCCTGGCGGACAAGCCCGGTGCGTCCGATCCCGCCTCGTGGCCCGACGACGCCCCCGTCACCTCGGCGGTCGACGAGGCCGGGTGCGTGGTGATCGGCAAGACCACCACGCCGGAGTTCGCGTGGAAGGGGGTCACGGACAACACGCTCACCGGGATCACCCGTAATCCGCACGACCCGGGCCTCACCCCGGGCGGATCCAGCGGCGGGGCGGCGGCCGCGGTCGCCGCCGGGCTCGGCCAGCTCGCGCTGGGCACCGACGGTGGCGGGTCGGTGCGCATCCCCGCCGCGTTCTGCGGGATCGTGGCGCTCAAGCCCACCTACGGCGTGATTCCCATGTTCCCGTCAAGCCCGTTCGGGACGCTCGCGCACGCCGGGCCGATGACCCGCACGGTCGCCGACACGGCCGCGTTCATGGACACCCTGCTGCGTCCGGATCCCCGCGACTGGTCGGCGGCGCCGGCGCGCGCGACGACCCCCGGCCCGGGCGGGTACCTCGCCGCGGCCGTCGACGGCTCACGCGGGGACCTCCCACTCGAGGGACTGCGCGTCGCGTACAGCCCCGACCTCGGCTTCGGTACCACCGACCCGGAGGTCGAGCGGGAGGTCGGACGCGCGGTCGCCGTGCTGGAATCGTTGGGGGCGCGGGTCGAGACGGTCGACCCCGGGATCACCGATCCGGTCGACGCGTTCCACGTCCTGTGGTTCGCCGGTCTCGCCGCGGTCCTCGCACCCCACGGGCCGGGCGCCGTCGACCACGTCGACCCGTCGATGCGCGAGGCGCTGGGGCGGTACCACGACTACTCCGCCGCCGACTATCTCGACGCCGTGGCGGTGCGGATGGCCCTGGGCGCGCGGATGGCAGACTTCCACCGGGCCCACGACATCCTCATCACGCCCACCACGCCGATCGCCGCCTTCGCCGCGGGATCGGACGTGCCGCCGGGCTGGCACAGTCCCGACTGGACATCGTGGACGCCGTACACCTATCCGTTCAACATGACCCAGCAGCCGGCGCTGAGCGTCCCCTGCGGGACGACCGACGCGGGCCTCCCGGTGGGGCTGCAGGTGGTGGGGGCGCGGTTCGAGGACCGACTGGTGGTCCGGGTCGGTGCCGCACTCGAGGCCGCGCTCGGTCAGGTCGTGCCCACCCCGCGGGTCCACGCGGCGGGGCGTCCGGGGGACGGTCGGCCGTGATCGACTCGACCGCGGGACTGGAACCCGTCGTCCAGGAGTCGACGCCGTCCCTCATCGCACGCGCTCTCCGGAGGGGCATCGCGGACGGCTCCCTGGCCCCCGGGACGCAGCTCGGCGAGGCCGCTCTCGCACGCTCGCTCGGCGTGAGTCGCGGCCCGCTGCGCGAGGCGATGCAGCGGCTCACCCAGGAGGGGCTGCTCGTCTCGCACCGCAATCGCGGACTGTTCGTCGCCGACCTGACGCCCGACGCCGTCGAGGACATGTACCTGCTGCGGACGACCATCGAGACCGGCGCTCTGGAGCGGGTGCTCGATCTGGGCCTGGGGGAGGCCACGGCCGACGCCCTCGACGCGGCCGTCGACGCGATGGCGGCGCTGGCCGACGAACCCCGGTCCGCGGCCATGGTGGCGGCGGATCTGGACTTCCACCACGCGCTGGTGGAGGCCGCGCGGAGCCCGCGGTTGTCGCGGGTGCACGAGACCGTGGTGGTGGAGACGAGCATGTGCCTCCACGCGATGCGCAGCACCTATACCGACGCCGCGTCCAGGCTCGCGGAGCACCGGGCGATCGCGGACGCGGTGCGCTCCGGTGACCGGCTCCGGGCCCGGTCGTTGCTCGTCGACCACATGCGGGACGGGCTGGCCAGGGTCAGCGAGGGCACGTAGCTCAGGGGAGGGCGGTCAGGGCACGGCGGTCAGTGGCTCGACCCGAGGCCGTTGCGCAGTGCCCACGCCACGGCCTGCGGCCGGGTCGTCACCCCGATCTTGCGATACGCGTCCCGGATGTAGGACTTCACGGTGTTGATCGACAGGTAGCAGGCCGCGGTGATCTCCTCGTTCGACCGGCCCTGGGTGATCAGCGCGAGCATCTCCGCCTCCCGAGGGGTCAGTCCGACACCACCGGTGGGCCACGGCGCGGCCGGCCCGGAGTCCTCCCGGTCGATCACCGTGACCCGCTCACCGGCAGCGATGCGTTCGATACCGCTGACCAGCTCGTCCCCGATCAGGGACTTGGCGAGAAAACCCCGGGCCCCGGCCGCCAGCGCCTCGTCGACGGCCCGCGGATCGGTGATGAACGAGTAGACCGCCACCGCGCCGATCTGCGGGTCACGGGCCATTTCGGCGCACCGCTGCTGCCACCCGGGGCCGGAGCCGAAGGTGTCGAACAACGCGACGTCGACCGGCGTGGCCACGTCGGTCGCGTGATGGGTCGGCACCACCTGTACCCGGTCGGCATACGGGCCCAACAGGGCTTCCACGCCGGCGACGACCAGCGAGTAGTCGTTGACCACCGAGACCCGGACCTTCATGAAGGAACATTAGCAGTTGTGACCCATCCCACCCCTGGGGGTGTGCCGAATCCCCCCGGGACATCGGAAGCTGGACCGGACGGCGAGGGGAACCATGATGCAGACCGCGATGACCAGACTCGACGATCGGTGGGCGTGGGCCGACTCCGGGATGTGCCGCGAGATCCCGGACCTGTTCTACAACTCGGAGGACGAGGCCAAGTCGACGCGGCGCCGCAAGGAGGCCGCCGCCAAGAAGCTCTGCGGGCAGTGTCCCGTCATCGACGCGTGCCGTCAGCACGCGATGGCCCAGCGTGAGTTGTACGGCGTCTGGGGCGGGATGACCGAGGCCGAGCGTCACCGCCGGGCCGGCCGCGTCCGCACCGGCTAGGGGAGCAGGAGGGTCGGCCCGGCGCGGGTCGGCTCAGTGTGAATCGGCTCAGCGCACGGGGATCGCGACCAGCTTGGTCTCGACGAACTCCTCGATCCCGCTGAGCCCGCCCTCGCGCCCCAGCCCGGACTGCTTGATGCCGCCGAACGGGGCGGCCGGGTTGGACACCACGCCGACGTTGATGCCGACCATGCCGGCCTGGAGTCGCTCGGACATGGTCATGGCGCGGTCGAGGTTCTCGGTCATGACGTAGGAGACCAGTCCGAACTCGGTGTCATTGGCGAGCTCCACCGCCTCGTCGTCGGTGTCGAACGGTACGAGGGCGGCGACGGGGCCGAAGATCTCGGTCGACATCAGCTCGGCGTCCGGGGTGACACCGGTGAGCACGGTGGGCGGGTAGAAGTAGCCGGGTCCGTCGAGGCGCGAGCCGCCGGTCAGCACCTCGGCCCCGCGCTCGACGGCGTCGTCGACCAGGTCCACGACCTTGGTGACGGCCTTCTCCTCGACCAGCGGGCCCACGTCGGTGCCGTCGGTCGTGCCGTCGCCCACGGTCAGGGCGGACATCTTCTCGGTCAGGCGCCGACCGAACTCGTCCAGCACCGAGCGGTGCACGAGGATCCGGTTGGCGGACGTGCAGGCCTCGCCCATGTTGCGCATCTTGGCGGCCATCGCCGCGGCGACGGCGGTGTCCATGTCCGCGTCCTCGCAGACCACGAACGGCGCGTTGCCGCCGAGCTCCATGGAGGTGCGCAGCACCCCGCGCGCGCACTGCTCGAGGAGCATGCGGCCGACGGGCGTGGATCCGGTGAAGGACAGCTTGCGGGCGATGCCGGAGTCGATCCACGGCTCCACCACGCCCCCGGCGTCGGTCGTGCACACCACGTTGAGGACGCCGTCGGGCAGCCCCGCCTCGCGCAGGAGGTCCACCACGTAGAGCGAGGTCAGCGGCGTGAGGTTTGCGGGCTTGAAGACCATGGTGCAGCCGGCGGCGATGGCGGGTCCGATCTTGCGGGTGGCCATGGCCAGGGGGAAGTTCCACGGGGTGATGAGGATGCACGGTCCGACGGGCTCGTGGGTGACCATGAGCCGGGTCTTGCCGTCGGGGGAGCGGCGGGCGTCGCCGCGGATGCGGCAGGCCTCCTCGGAGAACCAGCGGAAGAACTCGGCCCCGTAGGTGACCTCGCCCCGCGCCTCGGCGAGCGGCTTGCCCATCTCGGTGGTCATGAGCAGCGCCACCTCGTCGGCGCGGTCGACGAGCAGCTCGTAGGCCCGGCGCAGGATCTCGGCCCGCTCGCGGGCGGGGACGTCCGCCCACTCCGGTTGGGTGCGGCCGGCGGCCTCGATCGCGGCGGCGGCATCACTGGCCCCGCCGTCGGCGATGGTCGCGATCGCCTCACCGGTCGCGGGGTTGATCACGTCGAACGTCGCGCCGGAGGCGGCGTCGCGCCAGGCCCCGTCGACGTGGATGCCGGTCCCGAGGGCACTGATGATGTCGGCTGCGGAGCGGGTCATGTGGGCCTCCTGGTGGGTGCGGGGCGGGGGTCGGGACGGGGGTCGGGGTCGAGCAGTTCGAACAGGTGGCGGCCGGTGCGGCCGGGTCCCGTGGTGGGGTCGCCGGCGCCGAGGTGGTCGACCTGGGTGGCGCACGAGAACCCGTCGGTGAGGACGGGGGCGTCGGTGTCGGCACGCAGGGCGGGGGCGAGTGCGAGTTCGCCGACGGCCGCGGTGACGGTCTCGTGGCCGGCGGTGAAGCCGAAGTCGCCGGCGACGCCGCAGCAGCCGGTCGCCTCGCGGACCGAGCCCACGCCGAGGGCGGTGAGCGTGGCGCGTTGGATGCGGTTGCCGAAGGTCGCGTACTCGTGACAGTGGGTCTGGACGGTGACGCGGTCCGGGGGCGCGTCGCCGGGCCACGCGGGGGCGCGGCCCTCGGCGGCGAGCCGGCCGAGGTGGTCGGCGGAGGACCGGACACGGGCGGCCACGCGGCGGGCGGCGGCAGCGTGGGGGGTGTCGGCGAGCAGGCGGGGAAGGTCCTCGCGCAGGGTGGCGGCGCAGGAGGGTTCGACGACGACGACGGGGATCTCCTCCCCGCCCGGCCCGCGGATCGCGTCGAGGTGGCGCGCGGTCGAGGTCATAGTGCGGCGTGCGGCGTCGAGTCGGCCGGTGGTGACGTGGGTCAACCCGCAGCACTGGTCGGCCGTGCAGGCGACGGACGTGTGCGTGCCGCCCAGCACGCGGGCGGCGGCGCCGGCGACCGCGGGGCGCAGTCCGCGGGTGAACGAGTCGAGGAACAGCACGACCTCTGCGGAGGTGCGCCCCGGTGCCGGTTCGCGGACGGTCCACACGCTCTCCGGTACCCGGGCGAGCTCGTCGCGCAGCTGCCGGGCGGACGCGAAGCGGGGCAGGGTGCGCTCGGTGTTCAGACCCCCGATCCGCGCCGCGGCGCGGCCGGCGCGGGTTCCCAGCAGGGCGTTGATCGGCCCGGCCGCGCGGACGGTCCCGCGGAGCCACAGCGGGAGCAGGCCCAGGGAGTAGTGGGCCGTCGGTCGCACTCGACGCGTGTAGCGACGGTGCAGGGCCTCGGACTTGAAGGTGGCCATGTCGACGCCGGTCGGGCAGTCCGAGGAGCACGCCTTGCACGCGAGGCACAGTTCGAGCGACTCCTCGACCGCCGGGTCGTCGATCGGCAGGGTGCCGCGGACCACCTCCTGCAGGACGCGGGCCCGACCGCGGGTGGAGTCCTTCTCGTCCCCGGTGGCCCGGAAGGACGGGCACATCACACCGCCGGAGGTGGTGCGACAGCGGCCCACGCCGATGCAGGCCTGGACCGGGTGGGCGCCGTCCGGCGAGGTGAGCAGGCCCAGGTCGCGTCGGCCCACCCCGGCCAGGGCCAGATCGGCGTCGAGGGGCCGGGTGGCGGTCAGGCCGCCCGGGGCGAGGATCCCCGCCGGGTCCCAGACCCCGGCGAAGCGGGCGAAGGCGTCCAGCATCTCGGGCGAGTACATCACCGGCAGCAGTTCGGAGCGGGCACGGCCGTCGCCGTGCTCCCCGGACAGCGACCCGCCGTGCCGCACGACGAGGTGGGCGGCGTCGGTGCAGAACGCGCGCATGACGGCCCGGCCCGCGTCCGAGCGCAGGTCGAAGCTGATGCGGATGTGCATACAGCCCGCCCCGAAGTGCCCGTACATGACGCCCGTGAGCTCGTGCCGGGCAAGCAGGTCGCGGAAGTCGGCGAGGTAGTCGGCGAGCCGCTCGGGGGCGACGGCGGAGTCCTCCCAGCCGGGCCAGGACTCGATGGTCGCGCCCGTCGCCGGATCGGTCAGTCTCGAGCTCAGCCCGGCGCCGTCCTCACGCACGCGCCACAGGTCCGCGCGGGCCACGGGATCGGTCACGACGAGGACCTCGAGAGCGTGGCCGTCCCGCGTCAGCTCGTCGGCCAGTTCGGCCACCCGGGCGTCGAGCCCACGACCGCCGGCGCCGGCCTCGTCGTCGTCACCCCCGTCGTCGTCGCCCCCGTCGTCGTCACTCCCGTCGTCATCGAGTTCCACGAACAGCCACGCGTGGCCGCGCGGCAGCTCGGCGACCGAGTCGGCGCCGCGGCGCTGCCGCATCGTCGCGACGATCACCTCGTCGATACCCTCTACGGCTGTGGGGCGGTGTCGCAGGATGGCTGGCACGTCCCGCGCAGCGTCCACCACGTCGGCGTACCCCACGACCGCCAGCCCGGTGCGCGCGGAACGGGGGACGGCCCGCACGGTCGCGGCGGTGACGATCGCGCACGTGCCCTCGGAGCCCACGAGGGACCGCGCCACGTCGAAGCCCTCCTCGGGCAGCAGGTGACGCAGGTGGTAGCCGGACACCTGGCGGGGGAGGCGGCCGAGTTCGGTGCGGATGGCGGCCAGGTGGTCGGCGGTCAGGTCCTGCAACCGTGTGGTGAGGTGCTCGGCGCGGGCGGCGGCGGGCGCGTCGGCCGGATCGGTGGCCTCGACGCCGCTGCGGGTGGCGGTGAGGCGCAGTCCGTCGGCGGTGACGATCCGCAGCGCCTCGACGTGGTCGGCGGTCCGGCCGTGGCGCACGGAGTGGTTGCCGCACGCGTCGTTGCCGATCGCGCCGCCCAGGCAGGCGCGGGACTGGCTCGAGGGGTCCGGGGCGAAGGTCAGGCGGTCGCCCGTGGCGGCGTGGACGGCCGCGCGCAGGGCCGTGAGCACGGTGCCGGCCTCGGCGGCGACGGTCCCCGCCGCCTCGTCCACCTCGAGGACCCGGTTCATGTGCCGGGACAGGTCCAGGACCAGGCCGGTGCCGATCGCGTTCCCGGCCATCGACGTGCCGCCGCCACGGGCGGTCGCGGGAACCCCTAGCCGGTGACACACGGCCAGGGCGGCGGCGACCTCGCTCTCCGACCGCGGGAACAGCACGGCGGCGGGCACGACCCGGTAGTTCGAGGCGTCGTAGGAGTACTCGGCGATCCGGCGGGGGTCCGACTCGGGCGCCAGACCCGCGTCCACGAGCGCGCCGACGAGCGCCCGCCCGGGGGCGTCCGGTGCGACGTGGGAGGTCACGCCGCCCCGTCGCACACCCGGTGCACGGCGCGGGTGAAGCGCTCGACACCGGCGTCCACCTCGTCGGCGGTCACCACCAGCGCGGGGATGAGGCGCACCACGGACCCGGTCGGGCCGCAGGTGAGGGTGAGCAGGTCCTCGTCGATGCACGCCTGCTGTACCGCTCCGGCCAGGCGGGCGGCCTCGCGTGCCCCGGCGCTGCCGGCGGGTGCGCGGGCGTCGCCGAACTCGACGCCCAGCATGAGCCCGGTCCCGCGGATGTCGCAGATCTCGCCCACGTCGCCGAGGGTACGCCGGAGCCCGTCGAGAAGCTGGGTCCCGCGAGCGGCGGCGTTGTCCACCAGGCCTTCGCGCTCGACCACGCTGAGGGTGGCGACCCCGGCCGCCGCGGCGACCGCGTTTCCGCCGTAGGTCCCGCCCTGGGATCCGGGCCAGGCCTTGGCCATGAGGGCGGAGGGTGCGGCGATCGCGGAGATGGGGAAGCCCGACGCGATGCCCTTGGCGGTGATGATGATGTCCGGCACGAGACCGTCGGTGTGCTGGTGCCCCCAGAACCGGCCGGTGCGCCCGATGCCGGCCTGGACCTCGTCGAGCACCAGCAGCGCGCCGATCCGGTCGGCGCGCTCGCGGAGCCCCTGCAGGTAGCGCGGGGGAGTGGCCATGTACCCGCCGTCGCCCAGCACGGGTTCGATGAGGAAGGCCGCGATCTCGCGGGCGTCGACCCGGGTGGCCATGAGGTAGTCGAGCTCGGCCAGCGCGAAGTCGATCGCGTCGTTCTCCGTCCACCCGTGGCGCAGGGCGTGCGGGAACGGGGTCATCACCACGCCGCCCATGAGCGGGGAGAACCCGGCGGAGAAGCGGGTACCGGCGGTGGTGAGGCTGGCGGCGGCGACGGTGCGGCCGTGGAAGCCGCCCTGGACGGTGACGATGTTGGGCCGGCCGGTGGCCATGCGGGACAGCCGGACCGCGGCCTCGACCGCCTCGGATCCGGAGTTGGCGTAGAAGACCGAGTCGATCCCCTCGGGCAGGTGCTCGCCCAGCTTCTCGGTGAGCTCCAACAGCGGCTGGTGCATGACGGTCGTGTACTGCGCGTGGATGATCTTCCCGCACTGCTCGCGAGCCGCGGCGACCACGTCGGGGTGGCAGTGGCCGGTGCTGGTCACGCCGATGCCGGTCGTGAAGTCCAGGTAGTCGCGGCCGTCGGTGCCGTGGATCCACGAGCCGAGGGCGTGGTCCACCACGACGGGCGTGGCCTGCTTGAGATGGGGCGACAGGTGCGCGGTCATGGGTGCCAGTGTGTGGCGCGCCACGGTCGATTGTCAACAATCCGACGATCCTGGTTCGCGTGAGGGTCGGCGCGTTACGGTGGGGCCATGACGCAGCCGCACCGCGACCCGGGCAACCATGACCCGGGCACCCGGCCGACCGTCGTCGTCCTCACCGCGGACGGCGTCGAGCCCCCCACCACCCTCGCGCTGATCCGCGAGCTCGCCGACGTGCGCGAGTGCACGGCCGACACCCTCGCGCAGGCTCTGCCCGGGGCCGAGATCCTGCTGGTGTGGGACATCTTCTCCGACGCCCTGGCCTCCGCCTGGCACACCGCCGACGCGCTGCGGTGGGTCCACGTGGCCGCCGCCGGGGTGGACAAGCTCCTCTTCGACGAGCTGCGCGACTCCGACGTGCTGGTCACCAACGCCCGCGGGGTCTTCGACGGGCCGATCGCCGAGTACGTCCTGGCCTGCGTCCTGGCCCACGACAAACGGCTCCACGAGACCGAGGCGCTGCAGCGCGCGGGTCAGTGGCGCCACCGCGAGACCACCCGAGTGGCCGGCCGGCGCGCCCTGGTGGTGGGCACCGGCGGCATCGGACGGGCCACCGCGCGGCTACTGCGGGCGGTCGGGCTCGACGTCAGCGGGGCCGGACGTCGACCGCGCGACGACGACGAGGACTTCGGCCGCGTCCTGGATTCCGCGCACCTGTCCGAGCATCTCGGCGACGTGGACCATCTCGTCATGGTGGCGCCGCTGACCGACGCCACACGGGGGCTGCTCGGCCCCGCGGAACTGGCCGCCCTGCCCGACGGCGCTCACGTGGTGAACGTCGGTCGCGGAGAGCTGGTCGATCAGGAGGCCCTCACGCGCGAGATCGGGACGGGCAGGCTCTCGGCGCACCTGGACGTCCTCGTCGTCGAACCCCTCCCCGACGGTGACGTGCTCTGGACCCTCGACGGCGCGCACATCAGTCCCCACATGTCCGGCGACGTCGTGGGGTGGCGGGACACACTGTCCGGGCAGTTCCTCGACCACCTGCGCACATGGACCGGCGGCGGGACTCCCGGCCCACCGGTGGACAAAGGTCGAGGATACGTCAGCGGCTGAGCGGTTGTCCGGGGTCATCTCCCCGGATACGGTCGGCTCCGCGAGGGGTGGCACTCCTCGCTTTTCCCGAGTCAGCCGGGGTTTTCAGGCTGAGGAGAGAAAGGAGTCGTAATGACCATTGCCATAGATGACTACCAGTCCCGCGTGAGCGGGCGACCGGAGATCGTCGAGCGCCGTGACCCCGTCCTGTGGGGACGCAGCGAGGATCCCGAGGTCCTCCAGTTCGGCGAGCGCGGCTACATCCAGCGTGAGGGCGCACTCGACCGGCAGCGGATCGACGCCTGCCTGGCCGAGATCGACCGCATCGGATCGGATCCGCGGATGGCCGGCGACCCCCGGATCATCCGCGAGGCCGGCAGCGAGGCCGTCCGTTCGATCTTCGACGTCCACGACCTGAGTGAGGTCGTGTGGGAGGCGGTCGAGCGATCCGGCGCGATCGACCTGGCCCGGCAGATCCTCGGCTCGGACGTCTACGTCCACCAGAGCCGGCTCAACTACAAGCCCGGATTCGCCGGCGGCGCCTTCTACTGGCACTCGGACTTCGAGACCTGGCACGCCGAGGACGGTATGCCCCGGCCGCGTGCGTGCAGCGCCTCCCTGGCGCTCACACCCAACGAGACCTACAACGGGCCCCTGATGATCATGCCGGGCACGCACAAGTACTACGTGCAGTGCGCGGGGGAGACTCCGGAGAACTACTACAAGGAATCGCTCGTCTCGACGTCGCCGAAGATCGGCGTCCCGTCCGAGGAGCACATCTCCGAGATGTACGAGCGCCACGGTCTCGACGTGCACACGGGCGGGGCGGGATCGATGACGATGTTCGACTGCAACGCCCTGCACGCCTCGGGCGGCAACATCACGCCGCTGCCCCGGGCGAACGTGTTCATCGTGTTCAACAGTGTGGAGAACGAGTTGACCGAGCCGTTCGCGGGCACCCCGCCGCGGCCGGACTTCCTCGCGCGCCGGCCCTGAGCCGGACACCGGTGCCGGGCCCCGCGGGTGCGGGACCCGGCATCGGTGCGCCGGAGTCAGGCGGGGTCCAGGCCGACCTCGCGCGCGCCGTCGGTGAACGCCTCGACGAACGCCTGCAGTGGTCGCCGCCGGGCGTCCCGACGGCGATAGGTGATCGACACCGTCCTGGTGAGCTCGTCGGTCAGGGGAATCACCTCCACGTCCGCGCCGAAGGTGCTCAGCCCGAGGTCGGAGGCCAGGGTGACCCCGAGGCCCGCGGCGACCAGGGACAGCGCCGTGGACTGCTCGCCCGCCTCGTGCCGCACGTCGGGTTCGAACCCCGCCTCGCGACAGGCGATCCGCACCGCGCGACCGAAGTGCGACCGCGGGTGCGCGACGACCCACGGCGCCCCGGAGAGGTCGGCCAGCGACAGTCGGGTCGAGTCCACGAAGCCGCGGGGGACGACCGCGTGCAGAGACTCCCTCGCGATGGGCACCCGCACCAGGTCGGTCACGTCCGCCATCACGTAGCTGGAGTAGTCCAGCACGAACGACAGATCGAGCGAGCCGTCCCGGACCGCGCCGGTGGTGTCCTCCGGGGCGAGCTCCCGGGTCCGCACCACGATGCCCGGGTGGTCGCGCGCCAGGATCCGCATCCCGGCGGGCAGCAGCGTGACGGCCACCGACGCCCACACCCCGGCGGTGAGGTTCGTGCCGACGCCCGCACGGGCCGATTCCATGGCGTGACCGGCGTCCTCCACGGCGGACAGGATCGTCCGCGCGTGCCCGGCCAGTATGAGCCCCGCCTCGGTCAGCGCGAGCCCGCGACCCCGCTTCTCGAACAGCGGGGTCCCCGCCTCCCGCTCGAGCAACGAGAGTTGCTGCGACACGGCCGAGACGGTGTACCCCAGCGCGGCCGCGACCGCGGTGACGGTGCTGCGGCGCTCCAACTCGGCGAGCAGCCGTAGCCGGTGCAGTGACGGCTCCATTCCCCGAGCGTAGGAGCGCGCGGCCGCATCGTGCAGGAAAAGTGAACGGTCAGGTCCACGAAGTCTCGCTGGACCCCCGGGACGAATGCTCGCATGCTGGGGACATCCCCGCCGGACCCGCCGGCGGACGAGGTCGCCGAGGAGGCGAGCACCATGACGTCCATCGAGATCCCGGACACCACCGGTCATACCGGGTCAGCCCCCCAGACCGTGCCCGCCGCTCCGGAGAGCGCGAGCCGATCGAGCCGTGAGCCCTACCTGCGACTGCACTGGGAGGACGACGAGACCGGGGCGCGGGGTTACCTCGTGGTCGACACCCTCGTCGGCGGTCTGGCCACCGGCGGGACCCGCATGCGCGCCGGGTGCACTCTCCGCGAGGTCGAGGACCTGGCCCGCGGAATGACCCGCAAGACGGCGGCGTTCGACCTGCCCATCGGCGGGGCCAAGGGCGGCATCGACTTCGACCCCAAGGACCCCCGCGCCATCGACGTGCTCGGCCGGTTCTGCGAGGCCATGCGGCCGTTCCTCGACCGACACTGGGTCACCGCCGAGGATCTGGGCGTCCCGCAGCACCTGATCGACGAGGTGTTCGCCCGACTGGGGATGCGGCAGTCCTATCACGCGGCGATCGAGCGGTCGGCCGATCCCGCCGCCACCGCCGACCGGATCTTCCGCGGGCTGAACGCCGAGGTTCCGGGCGGGCTGCTCGGCGATGTGATCGGTGGCTACGGGGTCGCGCAGGCGTGCCTCGCGGCGGCGTACGTCCGGGGCTGGGACATCGAGCGCACCTCGGTGGCCGTCCAGGGCGTGGGCACGATGGGGGGCGGCGCCGCGTGGTACCTCCACGAGGCCGGCATGCGCGTCGTCGCACTGGCCGACGCCGCCGGCACCCTCTACGACCCGGCGGGACTCGACGTCCCGGCGCTGCTGGCGACCCGCGACCGCTTCGGGGAGATCGACCGCTCGGCCGTCCCCGCCCGGGTGCAGCGGCTGGACCGCGACCGGATCCTCGGCATGGACGTGGACGTGCTCGTGCCCGCCGCCGTCTCGTACGCCATCACCGCGGACAACTGCACCGAGGTCACCGCACCGATCGTGGTCGAGGCGGCCAACGCCGCCACCACGGCCGACGCGGAACTCGACCTCACGGCCCGCGGGATCGCGGTGCTGCCGGACTTCGTCGCCAACGCCGGGGCCGTCGCCTGGGCGTGGTGGTTGATCCTCGGGGAGGTCGACGACCAGCCGGAGAGTTCGTTCCTCCGCCTGGGCCGCGAGATGACCGCCAAGGTCGCCGACCTGCTCACCGGCTGGGATCCGAGCCGGGGCCCGCTGCGGTGGATCGCCGACGTCTCCGGGCCGGTCCGGACGGTGCCGCCGGTCGTCGTGCCCTGACCGCCCCCTACGCAACCGCCCGGGCCCGTCGCCCCTCGACATGGCGTCTCGCGTGCCCCGATGGGCAGGCGAGACGCCATCTTCGGGAGCGGCGGCCGTCTTGGCGGTCAGGCGCGGGAGCGGGACGCCAGCCGCGGGAGCGGTTGCGGTGCCGCTCTGGGCGGGTTGTCAGACGGCTGAGTCTCTGCCCTCTCCGATCTCGCCGGGGTCGGAGTCCGAGTCTGTGTCGTGGCCGTTGCCGATCGCGGTGTGCATCCGGGCTCGGCGGGGAGAGTCGTCGCTGCCCAGCAGCAGATCGATGGTGAGACCGAGCCTGGTGGCGACCTCGGCGGCCGACGACCTGCGGGTCAGCCACGACACGAGGTTGGACATCCACACGTCGGAGACGACCCGGGCGATCGAGAGCTGCACCTCGTCCGGGGTGCCCTGGGCCATCGCGCGGCCGAGGATCCGGTCCATGTAGAAGCCGACCTCCTCGACCTCGTTGGCCACGGAGGCGTCGGCGAACATGAAGGCGCGCGTCATCGCCTCGGTGAGGTTCGGGTCGCGCTGCATGGACTTGGTGATCATCTCCACCACGACCTTCATCCGCTCCTGCGCGGTGTCGCCGGGCGGGGCTGACCGCTCGGTGCGCTGGTCGAGCCGACGGAACTCACGGGCGAGCGCCGAGACCAGCAGGTGCACCTTGGACGGGAAGTACCGGTAGAGGGTGCCCACCGCGACCTCGGCCTTCTCGGCGACGGCACGCATCTGCACGGCCTCGTAGCCGCCCTTGGCGGCCAGGGCGAGGGTCGCGTCCAGGATCCGCCGACGGCGCTCGCGTTGCGACGACGTGGTGGGCTCGTCGCTCCGGGCGGCGGGGTCCGGCGCGGCGGCGGTACGGGTCCCGGCTGAGCTCTTGGTCATGGAGGCGAAACCTTCTGCGCTGGTCGGATCGGGTCGGCGGGGCATCCCGGCGGGCTGGGGCGGGACCCGGGTGTGCGTCGGGGACCCTTCTGGTGCATTCTAGAACACGATACCTAGAACACGTTCTATTATGGCGTGGAGCGCGCGGGTCAGCGGGCCCGCGCCGAGTACGGAAATCCCGTCGCGCCCGAGGAGCCCAGCAGTGAGTATCGCCACCACCCCGGATCAGACCGAGATCCAGAACTCGATCAAGGCCTGGGCGAAGTCCGCCGATCCCGTGGCCACGGTACGCGTTCAGGAGAAGGATCCGGAAGCCTGGAAGGCCGTGTGGCCCCGACTCGCCGAGCTGGGGCTGTTCGGCGTCGCCATCGCGGAGGAGCACGGTGGCGCCGGCGCCGAGATCGTCGACCTGGCGTGCATGCTCGAGGAGGCCGCGGCGAAAATGGCGCCCGGCCCGGTCCTGTCCACCGCGCTGACCGGTGTCCTGGTCTCGCGCGCAGGCGGAGCCGTCGCCAACGCGCTGGGTGAGACGATCGCCGAGGGCGGCCTGCCCGTCGGGGTGTGCCTGGGCATCGGCACCGCGACCTTGGACGGGTCGGGGGAGATCACCGGTGATCCCGGCGTCGCCTACGGCGGCACCCCCGGCGGAGGGTTGCTGCTGCCCGTCGAGGTGGACGGCGCCACCCGCTGGGCGCTTCTCGAGGCGGGCACGCCGGGGCTCACCGTCACCCCGGCGACCCCGTACGACATCTCGGCGTCGATCGGCCACGTCAGCCTGCAGGGCGTGACGATCCCGGCCGACCGCGTCCTCGAGGGCGTCACCACCGCACACGTCCACCAGCTGTTCGTCACCCTGGCCGCCGCCGAGGCCGCGGGCGTCGCCGACTACACGCTCGCCACCGCGGTGGACTACGCCAAGATCCGCGAGCAGTTCGGCCGCACGATCGGCTCGTTCCAGTCCATCAAGCACCTCGCCGCCGACATGCTGTGCCGCACCGAGCAGGTCCGTGCGCTGGCGTGGGACGCCGCCGCGGCCGCGGAGGACCTGCTCGCCGGCGACTCGGAGCTGCCCGTCGCCGCCGCGGTCGCCGGGGCGCTGGCCTTCGACAACGCCGTGCGCAACTCCCAGGACTGCATCCAGATCCTCGGCGGCATCGGCTTCACCTTCGAGCACGACGCCCACTTCTACATGCGGCGGGCGGGCGCACTGCGCCAGGCGATCGGCGGCTCCGCCCGCTGGCGGCGATCCCTGGCCGAGCTCACGCTGTCGGGCAGGCGCCGCCACCTCGACATCGACCTGTCCGAGATCGACGGGCTGGACGCCAAGCGGGAGGACATCCGCGCGTTGGTGGCGACGGTCGCGGCGGTCGAGGGTGACGAGCGCAAGCGTGCCCTCGCCGACACGGGCCTGTTCATGCCGCACCTGCCCGAGCCGTGGGGCCTGGGCGCGGGCCCGGCCGAGCAGCTGCTCATCGACGAGGAACTCGAGGCCGCCGGAGTCACCCGCCACGACATCACGATCGGCGGCTGGGCGGTGCCGACCATCCTGCAGGCCGCCCCCGAGCACGCCGATCTGCTGGTGCGCGACACGATGGCCGGGAAGATCAGGTGGTGTCAGCTGTTCTCCGAGCCCGGCGCCGGCTCCGACCTGGCCGCCCTGCGCACCACCGCCGAGAAGGTCGACGGCGGCTGGAAGCTCAACGGACAGAAGGTGTGGACCTCCCTGGCCCGCGAGGCCGACTGGGCGATGTGCCTGGCCCGGACGGACTCCGACGCCCCCAAGCACAAGGGCATCACGTACTTCCTCGTGGACATGCGCTCCGAGGGCATCCGCACGCGACCCCTGCGCGAGATCACCGGTGAGGCGTTGTTCAACGAGGTCTACCTCGAGGACCTCTTCGTCCCCGACGAGTTCCAGGTGGGCACGGTCAACGACGGCTGGAAGATCGCCCGCACCACCCTGGCCAACGAGCGCGTGGCCATGGGCGGCGGCTCGTCGCTCGGCGATGCTGCGGAGGAGATCATCGGGCTGATCAACGCAGCCGGTGTGGCCGACGACGCGCTCGTGCTCGACGAGTTCGGCAAGCACGTCGCCGACGGCGTCGTCGGAAACCTCCTCGACCTGCGCACCGCGCTGCGCAGCCTCGCCGGCTCGGGCCCGGGCGCCGAGTCCTCGGTCCGCAAGATCGTGGGTGTGCGCCACCGTCAGGACATCGCCGAGTTCGGTCTGCAGCTCACCGGCACCGGCGGCGTCGAATTCACCGAGCAGGGACGCAAGTTCCTCATGGTCCGCTGCCTGTCGATCGCCGGTGGCACCGAGCAGGTCCTGCTCAACGTCGTCGGCGAGCGCATCCTCGGCCTGCCCAGGGACTAGTTCGAGCACGTGACCGACCCCCTCCCGATTAAGGACTGACCCCCGTGGACTTCACCCGTACCGAGACCCAGGCCGCCGTCGCCGAGGCGGTGGCCGGCGCACTGTCGACGGCCGCCCCGGCCGAGGAACTGCTCACCGCGCTACCCAGCCGCGGCGTGGACGACGCCGGCTTCGACGAGCGACTGTGGGCGGCGTTCGCCGAGTCCGGTCTGCTCTCCCTGGGCCTGCCCTCCGCCCTCGGCGGGGACGACCTCACGCCCGCCGACATCGCGGTGGTGCTCGAGGAGGTCGGCCGCGCCGGAGTGGTGATCCCCGTCCTGGAGACCCTGGGCTTCGGCGTGGCGCCGATCGTCGCGCTGGGCACCCCCGACCAGCAGGCCCGGCTTCTCGAGGGCATCGAGGACGGCCGCATCCTCACCGCCGCCGTCGCCGAGCCCGGACGCCCACTGCCGCTCGAGCCCACCGTGCGGCTCGAGGGTGGGAAGCTCACCGGGACCGCCACGTCGGTGCGGTACGCGGCCCAGGCCCGTTCGGTCCTCGTGCCGGTGTCCACGTCCGGGGGCGCCGCACTCGTCGTCGTCGCCCCCGACGCCCCGGGCGTCACCCTGACGCCCACCCTCGGCTCCCTGGGGGTGCCCGAGTACGCGATGCGGTTCGAGGCCACCGGGGTCGACGACGACGACGTGCTGCGCGGCTCGGGATCGGAACCCGTCCTCGAGGTGTTCCGACGTCTCGTCCTGTCCGCCTGTATCGCGCACGGGGACGGTCTCGTCGGCGGCGCGCTGGAGATGACGGCCGGCTACCTCAAGGAACGTCAGCAGTTCGGCAAGGCGCTGGGGTCGTTCCAGGCGGTCCAGCAGGAGCTCGCGGACGTGTACATCGTCTCGCAGACGCTCCACGTGATCGCGCAGTCGGTGTCCTGGCGGATCTCCGAGGGGGTGGCCGGGTCCGGGGACCGCTACGAGTCCGACCCCACGATCGGCGCCTACTGGCTGGCGGCCGAGGGCCCGCGGGCCGTCCAGATCCTGCACCACCTGCACGGCGGCGTGGGCGTGGACGTCACCTACCCCATGTTCCGATACGCCTCGGCGGTCAAGGACCTGGCACGGTTCGTCGGCGGCGCGCAGCTGCACCTCGACGCGCTCGGTGCCGCGCTCGCCGCGGACCCGGTCGACAGGATCGAGGCGGGCGGTGCCGCCCCCGCCGCGGACGCCACCCCGGCCGACGCCGACGGCGCGTTCATCGACCTCACGCCCGAACAGCGCGCACTGCAGGCCGAGCTGCGCGAGTACTTCTCGACGCTCATCTCGCCGGAGGAGGCGGCGGACATCGCCACCACCCGTCACGGCGACACCTACGCCGAGATCATCACGCGCATGGGCCGCGACGGCTGGCTGGGCGTGGGCTGGCCCGCCGAGTACGGCGGCAAGGGCTTCGGCCACATCGAGCAGCAGATCTTCACCAACGAGGCCACGCGTGCGGACGTGCCGCTGCCGTCGGTGACGCTGCAGACCGTGGGCCCGACCCTGCAGAAGTACGGCAGCGAGGCGCAGAAGGCGAAGTTCCTGCCCGGCATCCTCGACGGGTCGATCCACTTCGCGATCGGCTACTCCGAGCCCGACGCCGGCACCGACCTGGCCGCCCTGCGCACGACCGCGAGGCGTGACGAGGCCACCGGCGACTGGATCATCAACGGCCAGAAGATGTGGACCACCGGTGGCCACCACGCCGACTACATCTGGTTGGCCGCCCGCACCGGGACCCCGGACTCGCGCCATCGCGGGCTGACGATCTTCATCGTCGACACCACCGACCCCGGATTCTCGTTCACCCCGATCATCACCTGCGACGGCGCCCATCACGTCAACGCCACCTACTACTCGGACGTGCGCGTCCCGGCGGACATGGTGGTGGGCGAGGTCGACGGCGGCTGGAAGATGCTCACCACCCAGCTCAACCACGAGCGCGTCATGCTCGCGCCGTCCGGGCGTCCGGGCGGGTACTACGACGAGCTGGCCGCCTGGGCCCGCGGCACGGGCCCGGACGGGGTCCGCCACCTGGACCGGCCCGAGGTGCGGCGCGGACTCGCGGAGATCTTCGCGATCGTCCGGCTCAACGAGCTGCTCAACTGGAAGGTCTCCTCGGTGGGCGAGAACCCGTCGATGGGCGACTCCGCGGCCTCGAAGGTGTTCTCCACCGAGGAGATCCAGCACGTCGGCCGGATCGTCGAGGAGCTGCTCGGCCGTTTCGGCGACCCCACCGATCCCGACACCGCGGCGCTGCAGCGCTGGTTCGACATGATGAACAAGCGCAACGTGGTGATCACCTTCGGCGGCGGTGTCAACGAGGTCATGCGCGAACTGACCTGCATGGGTGGCCTCGGCATGCCCCGCACCGCCCGCTAGAGACCATCCCCCTGATCCACCGAGAAGGTACCCATGAGTGACGAGCAGGCCGCCCGTATCCTCGCCGCCGCCGAGGAGGTCCGCGCCGCCGGCGGGAGCGCCCGCCGTGCGGGCCGCGACCCGATCAACACGCCGATGATCCGGAACTGGACCGAGGCGATCGGTGACACCAACCCCATCTACTCCTCCGAGGAGGCCGCACGCGCGGCCGGACACGGCGGACCGGTCGCACCGCCGGCCATGGCGCAGGTGTGGACCATGCGCGGGCTCGGGAAGACCCGTGAGGCCGACGACCCGCTGGGTCGGATGACCGACCTCCTCGACGCCGAGGGCTTCACCTCGGTCGTCGCGACCAACTGCGACTCCACCTACCACCGATACACCCGCCCGGGCGAGGAGGTGACCATCGAGTCCGTCCTGGTGGACGTGGTCGGCCCCAAGACCACGGGCCTGGGGGAGGGCTGGTTCTTCACCACCCGCAACTACTGGCGCGTCGGTGACGAGGTCGTCGCGGAGATGGACTTCCGCATCCTCAAGTTCCGCCCCGCGGCGAAGCCCGCCGAGCCCGCGCCGGCGCCCGCCGAGCCCGCGCCGGCGCCCGCCGAGCCCGAGCCGGCGCCCGCCGACCAGATCGTGGCCAGCTCCGGCTCGGCCACCGACGACCTGGTGGTGGGCAAGGTCCTGCGCCCGTCGGTCTCGCACGACACGCAGTTCTTCTGGGCCGGCGTCGCCGCCCACGAGCTGCGCATCCAGACCCGCGAGGACGGCTCGTTGCAGCACCCGCCCGTCCCGGCGCTGTGGAAGGACAAGTCCGAGCAGACCGACTACGTGGTCTCCTCCGGCCGCGGCACCGTGTACAGCTTCGTGGTCCATCACGCCCCGCGCGTGCCGGGCCGCACCAGGTTCCCGTTCGTCATCGCGCTGGTGGAGCTGGAGGAGGGAGTGCGCATGCTCGGCGAGCTGCGCGACATCGAGCCGGCGGAGGTCCGGATCGGCATGGAGGTCGAGGTGGAGTTCCTCGACATGCCCGGCGACTCCTCCGCCGACGCCGCGTTCGGCACCGAGCCGTGGACGCTGTACGCCTGGCGCCCGGCCGGCGCACGCCCTGTCGACCGTCAGGAATCCGCGGGGTCACCCGCAAGGACCGAAGGGGCCGTCAAGTGAGCGAGCACCGTACCGTCTGTCCGGCCACCCCGCCCGCCGTGGCGGTGGGGGACCGGCTCCCCGAGCTGACCATCGAGGGCACACCGACGTTCATCGTGGCGTCCGCCCTGGCGACTCGGGACTTCCAGGACGTCCACCACGACCGCGACCTGGCCCACGCCAAGGGGTCCAAGGACATCTTCGTCAACATCCTCACCGACACCGGTCTGGTGCAGCGGTTCGTCACCGACTGGGCGGGCCAGCGCGCCCGCATCACGTCCATCAAGCTGCGCCTGGGCGTGCCCTGGTACGCCTACGACTCCCTCACCCTCACCGGCGAGGTGACCGGGGTCGACGACGACGGGCTGGTCACGCTGAAGATCGTCGGCACCGACTCGCTGGGCGCGCACGTCACCTCCACGGCGACCCTCTACATGAACGGAGACCCGGCCTGATGAGCTCTCTCTCAGACAAGGCGGCGATCGTCGGCATCGGCGCGACCGACTTCTCCAAGGACTCCGGCCGCTCCGAGCTGCGGCTGGCCGCCGAGGCCGTGCAGGCGGCCGTCGCCGACGCCGGGCTGCAGCCCTCGGACGTCGACGGCCTGGTGTCGTTCACCATGGACACCAACACCGAGATCGCGGTGGCGCGGGCCGCCGGGATCGGCAGCCTGAACTTCTTCTCCCGCATCCACTACGGCGGCGGCGCGGCGTGCGCGACCGTGCAGCAGGCCGCGATGGCCGTGGCGACCGGCGTGGCCGAGGTCGTGGTCTGCTACCGCGCATTCAACGAGCGCTCCGGGATGCGCTTCGGCCAGGTCAACTCGGCGCTGGTGCAGCAGGTCAACTCCTCCGGCACGGACAACGCCTTCTCCTACCCGCACGGCCTGTCCACCCCGGCCGGGTTCGTGGCCATGGTCGCGCAGCGCTACATGCACGAGTACGGCGCCACGAGCGAGGACTTCGGCCGGGTCGCGGTGGTCGACCGCAAGCACGCCGCGGCCAATCCCGCCGCGTTCTTCCACGGCAAGCCGATCACGTTGGCCGACCACCAGAACTCGCGGTACATCGCCGAGCCGCTGCACCTGCTGGACTGCTGCCAGGAGTCCGACGGCGGTCAGGCGATCGTGGTGACCACGCCCGAGCGGGCCCGCGACCTGCCGCACACGCCGGTGTCGATCGCGGCGGCGGCGTCCGGGTCCGGGCCGGACCAGTACATCATGACCTCGTACTACCGCCCCGAGCTCGCGGGACTGCCGGAGATGGGCATCGTCGGTGACCAGCTGTGGGCGCAGTCCGGCCTGCGCCCCGACGACATGGACATGGCCGTGCTCTACGACCACTTCACCCCGTACGTCCTCATGCAGCTCGAGGAGCTGGGCTTCTGCGGTCGCGGTGAGGCCAAGGACTTCGTCCGCGAGCCCGGCGCGCTCGAGGTGGGCGGACGGCTGCCGCTCAACACGCACGGCGGCCAGCTCGGGGAGGCCTACATCCACGGGATGAACGGCATCGCCGAGGGCGTCCGTCAGCTCCGCGGTGACTCGGTCAACCAGGTCCCCGGCGCCGAGAAGCTCGTCGTCACCGCGGGCACCGGCGTGCCCACCTCGGGCCTGGTGCTCACCGTCTGACGGCGGCCTCGGGGCGGGCTGCCGCCCTCGGGCGTGGCCTGCCCGAGTGGCTCAGCCCCGCAGGCAGCCGCGCACGAACGATCCGATGTCCCGCACCGCGATCTTCGCCTCGGGGACGAGCGGGTGGAAGACCTGGAACACGTGGAACTGGTGGGGCCACAGCTGGAACTCGTGGCGCACCCCGTGCTCGGCGAAGTTCTCGGCCATCTTCTCGATCCCCCCGCTGAAGATCTCCTCGCCGCCGCACTGGATGAGGAACGGCGGCCAGTCGGGCGAGGGCTCGTAGTTGATCGGGGAGATCGCCGGATCGTCCGTGTCCACACCCGGTGCGTACTGGCGACGACACAGTTCGGCCAGGCCCAGCGCGAGGAAGGGGTCCTTGCGCGCCCGGTCCCGCGCGGTCATGTCGGTGAAGTCCAGGTCGACCCACGGGGAGAGAAGGACGACGCCGGCGGGCATCGCCGCCCCGGTCCGCTCGAGGTGGGCGACCAGCTGCATCGCCAGATTGCCCCCCGCGGAATCTCCGGCGACCACGATGTTCTCGGCCGGGAAGCCCATCTCCAGCAGCCACTCCCACCCGGCGATCGTGTCTTCGGTGGCCGCCGGGTGCGGGTGCTCCGGGGCGAGTCGGTAGTCCGGCAGGAACACGGGGACGCCGGTCTCGCTGGCGATCCTCGACGCCAGGGCCTTGTGCGACCACGGCGATCCGAACGTGAAGCCACCCCCGTGGATGTGGAAAATGACCTTGTCCGAGTCGAAGAAGCGTTTGCGGCCCACCCAGAGGCCGGGCACGGGCCCGTCCCCGGACCAGTCGTTGGTGCTCTCCAGGGCGGCCGCCCGCCCGGCGCCGGAGGTCAGCGCACGCAGGCGGCCGAGCGAGACGTCCGTCGCGGGCATCCTGTCCAGCGCCGGGCGGACGAACATCCGCAGCCCTCCCGCGAGCCCGCGGGACCGCAGAGTGCCCTGCTCGGACGGGCCGTGCAGGGTCGGGCCGCGCCGCCGCGAGGGCCGGTCGGCCTCCCGCGCCGACGAGCGACGGCCATCCTGCGGCACGTCACCCGACCCCGTCGAACGCGGCAGCCGGAGACCGCCGTCGTACGGCGGGCCGGGATTTCTGGACCGTGATCCGCTCATGTTCGCAATGTAGGCCCTCCCCGGCCCCACCGCTGCAGCGACCTGCCGGTGCGGCCGCCTATAGTGAATAGAACCTGTTCCAGCAATCTGAGATCGGCGCAGGTCAGACCGGCGTCTGGACATGAGAACAAGTTCAGGTCACAATGTGAGAGACGACACAGTTAGCCCCCGCGTGCAAAGGACCCGCCCGATGACTGATGCAGCAGCCGACCAGTCCACCGATCCCCTCGCCGGGACCAATCCGGAGATGAACGAGGCCGCCGTCTTCGAGGCCGTGGCCGACAAGATCCCGGACAACCTCCTGCTCACGATGGACGGGGTCGACTACACCTACCGTCAGATCGACGAGCTCGCCAATCGGATGGGTCATCTCCTCAAGGCCCACGGTGCGGAGCCGCAGAGCCATATCGCGCTGTACATGAAGAACAGCGCCGAGCACATGGCGGCCATCGTCGCGGCCATGAAGATCCGGGTGGCCGGGATCAACGTCAACTACCGCTACACCCCGGCCGAGCTGGTCTACCTGTTCAACGACTCGCAGTCGGTCGCCGTCCTGGTCGACGCGGAGTTCGCGGAGACCATGGCCGCCGCCGTGCCCAAGCTCGAGACCGCCCGCACGGTCCTCGTCGTGGGTGGCGTCCCGCAGGTCCTCGCCGACGCCTGCGCCGAGAACGGCCTGACGGTCGTCGACGTGGACGCCGAGCTGCCGGGACAGTCCGCGGAGCGCGACTTCGATCCCGTGCGCGGCGACGACCACTGGATCGTCTACACGGGCGGCACCACCGGGTTCCCCAAGGGCGTCCAGTGGCACATGTCGGACTACTACTACGCGTGCCTGTCCGGCGGTAACCCGTACGGCGACAAGCGGCACAGCCCGCAGGAGGTCGCGGACAACGTCTCGCCCGAGGGCGGTTTCAAGATCGTCATCTCGGCCCCGCTCATGCACGGCGCCGGCCTGTTCACCCTGCTGACCTTCGTCAACCTGGGCGGCCACCTGGTCATGTTCCGCGACTTCGACGCCGAGGTGATCGTGGACGCGACCGCCGAGTACAAGGCCCAGCTGCTGATGTTCGTCGGCGACGGCATGGCGGTCCCGATCACCGATGCCCTGCTCGCGGCCAAGGAGACCAAGGACTTCAGCGCCATGTTCATGGTCGCGTCCGGCGGCGGCATCTGGTCCAAGACCTCCCGCGACCGGCTGATCGAGGCGTTCCCGAACGTCATCATCCGCGACAACTTCGGCGCGTCCGAGACCGGCAACGACGGCGAGATGAACCTCAACGAGCAGGGTGAGATGCTCCTGGCCCCCACCCCGCGCCTCGGGGTGATCGACGAGTCGAACCGTCCGATCACGCCCGGGTCGGACGAGGTCGGGTACATCGTCCGACGCGGCCACGTCCCCCTCGGCTATTGGAACGATCCGGAGAAGACCGCCAAGACCTTCCCGGAGGTCGGTGGCCAGCGGGTGGCGGTGCTCGGTGACATGGGCCAGATCCGCGAGGACGGGACCATCGTCTTCCTGGGCCGCGGCTCGGGTTGCATCAACACCGGTGGCGAGAAGGTGTTCCCGGAGGAGGTCGAGCAGGCGCTCAAGGCGCACCCGGCCGTCCATGACGCGCTGGTCGCCGGTGCTCCCGACGAGCGGTACGGCCAGAAGGTCGCCGCGGTCGTGTCGTTCCGCGAGGGCATGTCGGCCGAGCAGGAGGAGCTCTCGGCGTTCCTGCGCGAGTCCCTGGCGAACTACAAGGTCCCCAAGGTGATCGTCGACGTCACCGAGATCCGACGCTCGCCCGCGGGCAAGGCCGACTACAAGTGGGCCAAGGAGCGGATCTCGAGCAACTGACGCCTCACGGTGTCGCCCCTGTCGCCCACCCGCCCGACCGGCCGGGTGGGCGACAGGCGTGTCAGTCCGCGGTGAGGATGCGCCGCACCGCGCCCATCGGCACCGCGACCCAGCCGGGTCGGTTCCGCGTCTCGTAAACGACCTCGTACAGCGCCTTGTCGAGCGTGTAGGCCCGTAGCAGCGCACCGGTCTCGCGCGGGTCGGAGTCACTGACCTCGGCGTACCCCGCGCAGAAGGCGTCGACGTTGCGGTCGCGCCACTCGCGGGCCCGGAACCGCAGCTGCCGGTCCTCCACACCGACCAGGGTGTGCTGTGCCGCGTAGTCGAGACTGCGCAGGATGCCGGCCACGTCGCGGGCGGGGGCGTCGGCCACCCGTCGCTCGGCGAGGGGCGCGGCCGGCTCGCCCTCGAAGTCGATGACGATCCACCGGTCCGGGGCCCGCAGCGTCTGGCCGAGGTGCAGGTCGCCGTGGATGCGGTGCACCCGCACCGGGCCGGATCCCGCCACCTCGTCGAAGACCGCCCGGGCCGCATCGGCGAACTCCGCCAGCTCCGGCACCTCCGCCACCGCCGCATCCAGGCGGGCCCGCATCGACGCCACCAGATCGGTGCCGTCCCGGGTGCTCACCCCGGTCGCCGCCGCCAGGTCCTCGTGCACCTGCGCGACGGCCGCGCCCAGCCGGAAGCTCTCGTCGGCGAAGTCGGTGCCGACCTCCTCGGCGAGCAGGTCGGCCTCGGCGAACAGGTCGCGCACGCTCGCCGTGGCCATCGCCCACCCGTCCGCCGCCCCGGCCATGAACTCCTGGGCCATGGCGAGCGTGGTGGGCCCGGCCCCGGTGTCGCCGGCGGCGGTGTCGTCGTCGTCCAACTCCACCCATCCCCGCAGCGCCGCCACCGCCGGGCACTCCCGGTCGGCCAGCGCGGCGTGCAGCTCCACGTCGGGGTTCACGCCCGGCTGGACCAGCCGGAACACCTTGACCATGAGGTCGTCGCCGTACACCAGCGACGAGTTGGACTGCTCACCCTCCAGCAGCCGCCCCCACGTGGGCTCGGGCAGCGTGGCGCCGGGGACCAGTCGGAACCGCAGCCCGCCGACCTCGTCCTGCCCGGCCAGGTGGCGGAGCAGGGACTCGGTGCCGCGGGGGTCGCGCAGTCCGTCGTAGATCACGGGGGAGGCGCCCTCCGGGGTCAACGGGAACGCCCGTCGGTCACCCGGCAACTCGGCCGCGGTCGCGATCGGCACCTGGTAGCGCTGGGGCCGACCGTCCACCTCGAGATCCACCAGCAGGTGCTCGACCAGGACCTCGGGATCGTCCAGGAACACCTCGCGCCGGGTGATCCGCACTCCGGTGAGTTCCAGCCCCTTGCCGGCGAACCACCGCTGTTCGGGCAGCCAGTCGGTGAGCAGTCGGGCGATCGTGTCGTCGTCGATCGGGGTGATGCTCACAGTCCCTCCTCCGGGCTGCGCAGCTCGAGCCAGTAGAAGCCGTACCCGGGCAGCGTGAGCTGGTACGGGTCGGCGTCGACCTCGGGAAACGGCACCCCGCCGGTGAGCTCGACGGGCTGGTGGCCGGCGTACTCCGCCAGGTCCAGGCGCACCGCCTGCGGGAAGCGCGACAGGTTGTTGACGCACAGGATCACGTCGGCCCCGGCGCTCTCGGACCCGTGCGTGCGCAGGTAGGACAGGATCGACGGGTTGGACCCGCCGAGGTCGGTGAACTCGCCCAGCCCGAACGCCGGGTGGCTCTTGCGGACGTGGATCATGCGCCGCGTCCAGTGCAGCAGGCTGGCGGTGGAGTTCATCTGCGCCTCCACGTTGACGCCCTGGTAGCCATACAGGGGGTCCATGATCGCGGGCAGGTACAACCGGCCCGGATCACAGCGGGAGAACCCGGCATTGCGGTCGGGGCTCCACTGCATCGGAGTGCGGACGGCATCGCGGTCGCCGAGCCAGATGTTGTCGCCCATACCGATCTCGTCGCCGTAGTACAGCATCGGCGACCCGGGCAGGCTCAACAGCAGCGCGGTGAACAGCTCGAGCTGGTTGGTGTCGCCGTCGAGGAGCGGGGCCAGGCGCCGGCGGATGCCGATGTTGGCCTTCATCCGCGGGTCCTTGGCGTACTCGGCGTACATGTAGTCGCGTTCCTCGTCGGTGACCATCTCGAGCGTCAGCTCGTCGTGGTTGCGCAGGAAGATCGCCCACTGCGCCGACGACGGGATGTCCGGGGTGTGGGCGAGGATCTCGGTGACGGGGAACCGGGACTGCCGCCGCACCGCCATGAAGATCCGCGGCATCAGCGGGAAGTGGAACGCCATGTGGCACTCGTCGCCCACCTCGGACTCGCCGAAGTAGTCCACCACGTCCTCGGGCCACTGGTTGGCCTCGGCCAGCAGCACACGCCCGGGGAACTCCTCCTCGACCACGGCCCGGCACTTGCGGAGGAACTCGTGGGTCTCGGGCAGGTTCTCGCAGTTGGTGCCGTCGCGCTCGAACAGGTAGGGCACCGCGTCCAGGCGGAACCCGTCGATGCCCAGGTCCAGCCAGAAGCGCAGGACGTCGATCATCGCCTCCTGGACCTCGGGGTTGTCGTAGTTGAGGTCGGGCTGGTGGGAGAAGAAGCGGTGCCAGTAGAACTGTCCGCGCACCGGGTCGTAGGTCCAGTTGGACGACTCGGTGTCGACGAAGATGATGCGGGCCTCCGGGTACCGGGCGTCATCGTCCGACCAAACGTAGAAGTCGCCGTACGGGCCCGTCGGGTCCGCTCGGGACTCCTGGAACCACGCGTGGGTGTCCGAGGTGTGGTTCATGACCAGGTCGGTGATCACCCGGATACCCCGGCTGTGCGCCTGCTCGAGGAGCTCCACGAAGTCCTCGACCGTGCCGAACTCCGGCAGCACGGTGCGGAAGTCGCGGATGTCGTACCCGCCGTCGCGCAGCGGCGAGTCGTAGAACGGCGGCAGCCACAGGCAGTCCACGCCGAGCCATTCGAGGTAGTCGAGCTTCTCGATGAGCCCGCGCAGATCGCCGGTGCCGTTGCCGTCGGAATCGTAGAAGGCCCGCACCAGGACCTCGTAGAACACTGCGGACTTGTACCAGTCGTGGTTGATCTCGAGTTCGGTGGCGTGACGGTAGTCGTCCGCGCTGGGCTCGACGACGTGCCCGTCGTCGGTGAGCTCCGCCTCGGCAGCACGGGGATCGGCGGGGTGTGACTCGGACTGAAGGCCGGGCTTCGGTGCCATGGGGGCGAGCCTACGGCCCCGTACGATCCGTTGCATGCGGAAAATCGACCCGGCGCGGTGGTATCGGGGCCGGCACGGTCGGCGCGCCCGTGCGCTCGCGGTGCGGCTCGACGGTGACGACGACGAGGTGGTCATCCGCCCCTGGGAGCTACGGCTACCCCGGTCGGTCGTCTACGCGGCGGCCCGGTCCAGGGGCCTGGAACCGGTGGGGGGCACGCAGGCACTCGTGCAGCGGGGCCTCTGGCTGGACCCGATGCGGTTCACCCGCGTGGCGGTGCGGCGGTGAGCCCCGGCTGGGTGCTCACGCTCGTGGCGCTGCTCCCACTCGTCGCGTGGGGGATCGCGGCCTGTGTGGTCGCGGTGCGCCGGTGGCTGCGTCGCCGGGGGGACGAACCGACGCGCCGACTGCGACTGGCCCGGATGCTGGGGACCGCCGACCTCGTCGTCGTCCCCACCTCCGACGTCGACCTGCCCGAGCACACCGTCCTGGAGGTCGCCTCCGACGCGCGGATGCGGCTGGTGGGCTACGAACGCACCGATACGCCGCTGCGTCGGCGGGTCGGGGTGTTCGTGCGGATCGGGAGCGAGCTCGACGTGGCGATCCGCGGCGACCGGACCCCCCGGTAGCGTTGCGCGCATGCGCATCGGAATGGCTCTCAACTACAGCGGCGGATTCGCCGAGACGGCCGCGGAGGCCGCCGACCTCGAGCGGGCGGGACTGGACATCGCGTTCGTCCCCGAGGCCTACTCGTTCGACGCGGTCAGCCAGCTCGGCTACCTCGCGGCCAAGACGTCCACCATGGAGCTGGCCTCGGGCATCCTGCAGATCTACACCCGCACGCCCACGCTCACCGCGATGACCGCGGCGGGCCTGGACTACGTCTCAGACGGTCGCTTCACCCTCGGTCTGGGCGCCTCCGGACCGCAGGTCGTCGAGGGTTTCCACGGCGTGAAGTACGACGCGCCACTGGCCCGCACGCGCGAGATCATCGAGATCTGCCGGAAGGTGTGGCGCCGAGAGAAGGTCGTCCACGACGGCAAGAAGTACCAGATCCCCCTGCCCGCCGATCAGGGCACCGGCCTGGGCAAGCCGCTCAAGCTCATCAACCACCCGGTGCGCGAGGACATCCCGATCATCCTCGCCGCCCTGGGCCCCAAGAACGTCGAGCTCGCGGCCGAGATCGCGAACGGCTGGCAGCCGATCTTCTTCCATCCCGAGAAGGCGGATGTGGCGTGGGGTGACGCGTTGGCCAGGGGCCGGGAGAAGCGCGATCCGTCACTGGGCGAGCTCGAGGTCTACGCGGGGCCCGCGCTGGCGATCTGCGAGGAGAACGAGGTCCCCGGGTACCTGGACTTCGTGCGCCCGCACCTGGCCCTCTACATCGGCGGCATGGGTGCGCGCGGCAAGAACTTCTACAACGAGCTCGCCTGCCGCTACGGCTACGAGGCCGAGGCCGCCCGTATCCAGGACCTCTACCTGGACGGCAAGAAAGACGAGGCCGCCGCGGCCGTGCCCGACGAACTGGTCCGTTCGGTCTCTCTCATCGGCCCGGCGGGGTACGTGGCCGAGCGCGTCGAGGCGTTCCGCGAGGCCGGCGCCACCACACTCACCGTCACCCCGATGGCGCTCGACGCCCCGGGTCGCCTCCGGCTGGTGGAGCAGTTCCGCGAGCTCTGCTGAGCCGCTCCACCAGCGCCGGTCAGGCGAGGTCGACCACCACGTTCTTCAGCACGGGGGCGTCGTCGCGCTCGGCGACGGTCGCCGCCACGAGCAGTCGCGAGCCCTCCTCCCACACCCGGATGCGCATGGTCTCGCCGGGGAAGAAGATTCCGCCGAAGGTGACTCCGTAGCCGCCGACGCGCGCCACGTCGCCGCCGAGCACCTGATCCACGACCGCCCGCAGGACCAGGCCGTACGAGCACAGGCCGTGGAGGATCGGGCGGGGGAACCCGGCCGCCTCGGCGAACGCGGGATCGGAGTGCAGCGGGTTGCGGTCGCCGCAGAGGCGGTAGAACAGCGCCTGCTGGGGGAGCGTGGCCACCTCGATCGTGTGGTCGGCCTCCCGCTCGGGGTACTCGACCTTCTCGGAGGTCCCGCGATCGCCGCCGAAGCCACCCTCGCCCCGGGCGAAGATGCCCGAGCGCGAGGTCCACAGCTTCTCACCGTCGGCGGAGACCGTCTCGGACTCCTGGATGATCACCGCGGCCGAGCCCTTGTCCTGGATCTCGGCGATCGTCGTCGTCGTCGTCGCCGTTCCGGCCGCCGGGATGGGCCGGTGCAGTCTCACCGACTGGCTGCCGTGGACAACTTTGGCCAGGTCGATCTCCACGCCCGGGAAGGACACGCGGGGGGCCTCGGTGACGTTCATCGTCGCGGCGACGGTGGCGAACGACGGCAGCACCTTGGGCGCCGTGTCGTGAACGTACTCCAGACCGGTGGTGTCCATCGGGTCGGCGGCCGCGCCCACGGACAGGGCGTAGAGCGCCACGTCGGAGGCGGTCCAGGAGAACTCCTGCGAGGGCAGCTCGGCCCCGAGGGCCTTGTCGAGGTCGATCGGCACGTCAGACTCCTGTCTTGGCGGTGGTGGGGGCGGAGGCCAGCATGTTCTCCACGGCGAGGTAGCCGAAGACCATCGCGGGGCCGATGGTGGCGCCCGGGCCGGCGTAGGTGTGGCCCATGACCGGCGAGGAGGCGTTGCCCGCGGCGTAGAGTCCCTCGATCACGGAGCCGTCCTCGCGCAGGACCCGGCCGTGGACGTCGGTGTTCGCACCGCCCTTGGTGCCGAGGTCGCCCGGGACCATCTTGGCGGCGTAGAACGGCGCCTTGCGGACCGGGCCGAGGCTCGGGTTGGGCTTGTTGGTCGGGTCGCCGTAGTAGTGGTCGTACCCCGACTCGCCGCGGCTGAAGTCCTCGTCGACGCCCTTGGCGGCGAAGCCGTTGAACTTCTCGGCGGTCCGCTCGAGCGCCTCCGCCGGCACGCCGATGAGGCCGGCGAGCTCGGCGAGGGTGTCCGCCTTGTGGAAGTTCTCCGTCTCGAGCCACTTCCGGGGCAGCGGCTGCTTGGCCTGGAGGCCGGCGAAGAGGTACCGGTTCTTGTACTCCTGGTCGAAGATGATCCAGGCCGGGACGTTCTCGCCGGGGGTTCCCTCCTGCCCGGCGGGCGCCTGCCCGAACTCGCCTCCGTACATCTTGTGGCCGGCCTCGACGTAGGGCAGCGACTCGTTCATGAACCGCTCACCACGGGAGTTGACCATGAACGAGCACGGCAGCGAGCGCTCGGCCAGCGCGAACCAGGGGCCGCGCGGCAGCAGGATCGTCGGACCCCACCAAGCGTCCTCCATGAAGGACAGTGAGGCGCCGGTCTTCTCCATGTACTCGATGCCCTCACCGGTGTTGGCCGCGGCCCCGACCGTCCACGAGGTGGGGATGGGCTGACGCTGGTACTTGTCGCGCATCTCCTGGTTGTGCTCGAAGCCACCGGACCCGATCACCACGCCGAGTCGCGCACGGAGGGTCACCTCCTCGCCGCCGCGGGTGACGGTGATGCCCACGACGCGCTCCTGGGTGCCCGAACCCTCGGTGACCAGGCCGGTCATGGGGGTCTCGAGCCACACCGGAACGCCGGCGTCGAGCAGGCCCTTGCGCATCGCGGCGATGAGCGCGCGACCCATCCCCACCGAGTTCTGCCCGCGCGCCTTGGCGAGGAACATCCGGAGGGCGACCCGGATCGAACGCCTGATGCCCTTGGTGTGCGGACGCTGGAGGAGGTTGAGCCAGCGGTAGTCGGACTGCATCACCACCATGTTGACCGGCGCCTTGGCGTAGCCCGGCTCCAGCTTGTCGGCCTCGGACCCGAGCTGGCGGAGGTCGAACGGCTTGGGCTCGACGGACCGGCCGCCGAGACGCCCACCGGGAGCCTCGGGGTAGTAGTCGGAGTAGTCCTTGACCCACTCCAACCGCAGGGGGCTGTTGGCGAGGACGAAGTCCAGGACCTCGGGACCGCGGTCGACGTAGGTGTCGATCTTCTCGGGCTCCACCGCGTCGCCGATGATCGAGCGGAGGTACGTGCGGGCCGCCTCCGGGGTGTCCAGGACGCCGTCGCGTCGGAGCACGGAGTTGTTAGGGATCCACACGCCGCCGCCGGAGCGCGCGGTGGAGCCTCCGTAGTGCGGGGCCTTCTCTACGAGGACCACGCTGAGGCCCTTCTTTGCTGCAGCGAGGGCGGCCGTCATGCCTGCTCCACCGCTGCCGACGACGACGACGTCGAATTCCTGGTCTGCCATGTAGAACACGTTATAGAACTGAGCGCCGTGGCGCCAGACGGCCCAGGTAGCATCCCCCTCATGCTCAACGAGGAGACCCGCGCCACACTTGCCCAGCGACTCTGGGACGCCGAGTCGGACGTCGCGCCGATCGCGCCGCTGACCGACGACCATCCTGGCATGACCCCGGACGACGCCTTCGAGATCCAGCTGGTCAACATCCGCCGCAGGCTCGATGCCGGCGCGGTGGTGACCGGCCACAAGGTGGGCCTGGCGTCCAAGGTGATGCAGGAGATGATGGGCGTCGACGAGCCCGACTACGGGCATCTGCTCGACACGATGGAATACCCCGAGGGCACCGCGATCGAGGCGGCCCGGTTCTGCTTCCCGCGGGTCGAGGTGGAGGTCGGCTTCATCCTGGGCGCCGACATCCCGCCGGAGGGATGTTCCCAGGAGGAGGCCGCCGCGGCGATCGAGTGGGTCGTCCCCTCGATCGAGTTGATCGACTCCCGCATCCGGGACTGGAAGATCACACTGCCCGACACGATCGCGGACAACGCCTCGTCGTGTGGCTACGTGGTGGGCGAGCAGCGGGTCCGGCTCGCGGACATCGACGTCGCGGCGATCGACGCGACCCTCTACAAGAACGGCGAGTTCCTCGCGTCCGGGCGTTCCGACGCGGTGCTCGGTAACCCGCTCAACTCGGTCGGGTGGCTCGCGTCGACGGTCGCCAAGTTCGGTGTCCGTCTGCGCAAGGGTGACGTGATCCTGCCGGGCACCGCGATCCGCGCGATGGACGCCGCCCCGGGCGACAGCTTCCGCGCCGAGTTCGCCGGGCTTGGCGACGTCACCATGGACTTCCGCTAACCGTCCGCGGCCAGCGCGCGACCGGCCGCCGCGGCGACGCGGGTGACCAGCGGCTCGAGCCGGGCCAGCGCGCTCTCGTCCGCCGCGCTGGCGGACAACGCGGCGACGGCCCGCGTCCCGCCTGCGCGCTCCTCGTCGTCGTCGTCGAACACCGGCGCCGCCACGCAGTACAGGCCGGGCGTGAGCTCGGCGCGGTCGATCGCGCGTCTCCTCCGTCGTATCTCGGCGAGCTCCACCGCCAGGGCGTCGGGGGAGGTCACAGTGGTGTCCGTCCACTCGACCAACGGCTCCTGCGCCACGCGCTCGGCCGCTGCCTCGTCGAACGCCAGCATCGCCTTTCCCACCCCTGTGCAGTACGCCGGCAGGCCGCCGCCGATCCGCGACGGCGACGGGATCGGCCGCGGCCCGTGCAACTTGTTGAGGTAGACCACCTCGTCGCCGTGCAGGGTGGCCAGGTGAACGGTCGCGCGCGTGGCCTCGAAGAGGTGCGCGAGAAACGGTGTGAGCACCCGGCGGATCCGCTCGTACGCCGGCGAGACCGGGATCGGGTCCAGCTCGTGCACCAACGGCCCCAGCCGGTAGCGCTGCCCGATCCTCGTCACCGCGTCGTTGCGCTCGAGCGCGGCCAGGAGGCGCAGCGTCGTGGACTTGGCCAGCCCGGTCTCGCGCGCGATCTCACTGAGCGTCATCCCTGTCCCGCCCGCCGTCACGCGTAGCACCTCGAAGGCGCGGTCGACGGGAGAAGAGGGGGGCTCGGTCATGCGGTGAGTGTAGCGCGCGGGTCGGACACCGGAGGCCGGGCGGATCGAACGCTTGCGCTAACGCCTGCAGTGCCGTACTGTCGAACACAAGTTCTAAATCGAGCGCGAGGGGGGTGGGGGAATTGTCGACGACGAAGTCACTGTTCGCGGTTCCGGAATCCCTGGGCGGGCTCGACTCGACGGAGGTGAGCGAGGCGGCACGGGCCGCGACCCTGGCGCAGAACCGGGCAGGTGCGACCCGGCTGGAGGCGGCAGCGGCCCTGGTCGAGCAGATGTCCCGGGCGGATGAGGTCGGCACGGGCGTCGACCGCACCGAAGGGGTCGCCGGGAGCGGTGCTCGTGCACGTTCGGCATACGCACGGTTGGACCCGCAATCCAGGGCTCGTGACCATCTCGTGGCGGCCTGTCAGCTCACGTGCTGGCACGCCGCGCGTCTGGTCACCGCCGGGGTCCAGATCCATTCGCGGCTCGCGCGACTGCGGGCCTCGGTGGAGCGCGGGGTCGTTCCCGAGCAGCTCGCCATCGACATCGCCTGCAAGCTGGCCGAGGTGCCCGACTCGATCGTCTCGGACGTGGAGGACGAGGTCGTGGCGGGCATCGTCGACGACCTGGACGGCGGTGACCGGCCGACTCGCAATTCGGTGGACGGCCGGATCGATGAGGCCGTCGGCCGGCTCGACCCGGAGGGCGCCGAGGATGCCCGGGCCCGGGCGGCGCTCACGCGTACGGTCCGGTTCCGGTCGGGCCGGGACGGGATGGCCTCGATGTGGGCGAAGCTGCCTCTGGCCGATGCGGAGTTGCTGCGGGGACGTATCGAGACCGACGCCCGCGCTGCCTCCGGAGACGGGGTGCCCGGCACGCTGGATCAGCTGCGTGCCGACGCTCTCGCCTCCCTCGCCGTGTACGCCCCGGCGCCCGCCCCGGCCCCGGCGCCCGCCGACGCCGGCGGGACGGACTCCGGCCCGGGGGACGACGGATCGATCGAGCTGGGTGAGGTCACCGTGGGTGCGGACATGCCCAGGCCGTCGCTCGGTAACGCCGCCGCAGCCGGCCGGCCGATCCGGGTGAGCGTGATCGCCGCGGCCGCGCAGGGGCTGCCCAACCGCGTGGAATTCGTGCACGGCGCATACAGCAGTTACTCCTGGTTGTGCCAGCAGTTGCTGGAGGGCGCCGACGCACGCGTGCGGTTCGAACTCGTCGACCCCGCCCCCGGCGTGCTCGACTCCCCGGAACACGCCCTGCGCTACCTGATCACCCCCGCGATGGCGGAGCGCATCCGCATGCGCGACGGCACCTGCCGACATCCGGGGTGTTCGGTTCCCGCGGAGGACTGTGACGTGGACCATGTGATCGCGTTCAACACGAAGGATCCCGAACTCGGCGGGCCGACCACCGAGTGGAACCTCGTCTGCCTGTGTCGGAAACACCACCGGGAGAAGACGTTCGGGACCAACGCCTACAGGCCCGGCCCACTCGGCGAACTGATCATCCTCACCGACACCGACACCGGACACCAACACCGCACCAGACCCAAGGGCCCCTTGGCCCGTGCGCGCGACGCCATACGGGAACGCGAGTGGAACGCCTTCGCCGACCGGCTCATCAGCGCAGACGGTCACCTCACGAACCCTCCGGGCGCGGCCCGGGCGCGCGCACGGCCGGCCTGAGTGCCGGCGTGCACCGCCCTGGAGTGCCGCGATTTCACTGAGTGGCACAACCTGTTGTCCCGCGAGCCCGCCCGCGCGACACTTCCGTCATGACAGACAAGACCAAGCTCACCGCCGCGATCGTGGGGTCCGGCAACATCGGAGCCGACCTCATGTACAAGCTCGAGCGCAGCGAGTACATCGAGCCCAAATGGATGATCGGCATCGACGCCGAGTCCGAGGGCATGAAGCGCGCCGCCGACCACGGCCTCACCTGCATGGCGGGCGGCGCCGACGAACTGCTCACCTCCATCGAGGCCGGTGGCGAGAAGCCCGACCTGCTGTTCGAGGCCACCAGCGCGTACGTGCACAAGGCCTACGCGCCCAAGTACGAAGAGGCCGGCATCATCGCCATCGACCTCACCCCGGCCGCGGTCGGCCCGATGGTCATCCCGCCGGCGAACCTCCACGAGCACGTCGACGCCCCCAACCACAACATGGTCACCTGCGGCGGCCAGGCCACCATCCCGATGGTCCACGCCGTGTCCTCGGTTGTGCCCGTGGTATACGCCGAGATCGTCGCCTCCGTGTCCTCCGAGTCGGCCGGCCCGGGCACCCGCGCCAACATCGACGAGTTCACCGAGACCACCAAGTTGGCGATCGAGCAGGTCGGCGGCGCCAAGCGCGGCAAGGCCATCATCATCCTCAACCCGGCCGAGCCGCCGATGATCATGCGCGACACGATCTTCTGCGCCATCCCCGAGGATGCGGACCACGACCTCATCACCACCGCCATCCGCACGCGGGAGAAGGAGATCCAGGAGTACGTGCCGGGTTACCGCCTACTCCAGGAGCCGCAGTTCGACCCTCCCACCGAGATCACCGGCGGTATGGCCCGCGTCGCGATCTTCGTCGAGGTCGAGGGCGCCGGAGACTTCCTGCCGCCGTACGCCGGCAACCTCGACATCATGACCGCCGCCGCCACCAAGGTCGGCGAGGATATCGCCAAGACCAAGCTCGGAGTGTGACAGACATGGATACGACCAACCCGCACAACGCCCACGCCCGCGCCTATAGCGCCGAGCTCGACATCCGCATCACCGACTCCTCGCTCCGCGACGGTTCGCACCACAAGCGGCACCAGTTCTCCGTCGAGGACGTTCGCAACGTCGTCGCCGCGCTCGACGGCGCCGGCGTCCCGGTCATCGAGGTCACCCACGGCGACGGCCTCGGCGGCGCCTCCTTCAACTACGGCTTCGCCAAGTCGTACGACCAGGACCTCATCAAGGTCGCGGCCGAGACCGCAAAGCAGGCCAAGATCGCGTTCCTCACGCTGCCCGGCCTGGGTATCAAGGACGACATCCTCCAGGCCCGGGACAACGGCGGGTCGATCTGCCGCGTGGCCACCCACTGCACGGAGGCCGACGTCTCCATCCAGCACTTCGGGTACGCGCGCGACCTCGGCCTGGAGACCGTCGGCTTCCTCATGATGGCGCACACCCAGCCGCCCGAGGTGCTGGCGGGGCAGGCGCGGATCATGGCCGACGCCGGCTGCCAGTGCGTCTACATCGTCGACTCCGCCGGCGCCCTGGTGATGGACCAGGTCTCCGACCGCGTCTCGGCTCTCGTCGCCGAGCTCGGTGACGACGCCCAGGTCGGCTTCCACGGCCACGAGAACCTCGACATCGGCGTGGGCAACTCCATCATGGCCATCCGCGCGGGCGCCCAGCAAATCGACGGCTCCACCCGTCGGTTCGGCGCCGGCGCGGGCAACACGCCCGTCGAGGCACTGGTCGGCGTGTGCGACAAGCTCGGCATCACCACCGGCGTCGACTTCTTCAAGATCGCCGACGCCGCGGAGGACGTGGTGCGTCCGCTCATGCCGAGCGAGTGCGTCGTCGACCGCCAGGCCATGATGCTCGGCTACGCCGGCTGCTACTCGTCTTTCATGAAGCACGCCGAGGGCCACGCGCAGCGGTACGACGTGCCGGCCTCGGAGATCCTCCTCCGCGCCGGTGAGCGTCGACTCGTGGGCGGCCAGGAGGACCAGCTCATCGACATCGCGCTGGAGATCCAGAAGGAGCGTGCGAACGCCTGATCCTCCCGGCCTGCAGCCGCGCGCCCCGGATGACCCCCGGAATGCGCGGCTGCTGGCGGTTCAGGGGGCGGTGTCGCCGCCGTCCGCCCAGGCCACGACCGGGTCGAGGGCCGTCTCGTCGACGAAGTGCAGGGGCTCGCCGGACAACAGCATCCGCGCGGCGGGCGTGTCGGGGGTCCTGCGCAACTGGCGGCGGAGCGCGGCCATGAGGGTGCGGTCGACCCAGTTGAGCCGGGCGGGGTCGAGATCCCCTCGGACGTGGAAGGTGGTGACGGCCCGGCCGGTGGCGGTGATCAGGCGGGCTGAGAGGGAGCCGCGCCCGGGGTCGTCCGCGGGGGAGATCGCGACGACGACGAGGGCGACCCTCCCGGGAGCCGAGCGGATCGCCCGGATGATCCGACGTCGCCCGAGGATCCGGGTCGCGTAGACGGGCGCGAGCAGGATCAGCGGGTCGGCGTCGGATGCGGGGGCGAGGTCGGCGAGCTCGACCGCGGGCGTGCCGAGTCGCCTCCCGAGCGCGGTGGCGTAGCGCCGGGTGGAGCCGTACCTGGAGGTGAAGGCGACGACGGGGCTGGTCACGCCACCGAGTCTGCCAGCCCCGGCTCGATTCCGAGCGGGCTCACTCGGAGTACGACACCTCGACGCGGTCGGTCTTGGGGAGGAGTTGGCAGCTCAGGACGTATCCCTCTTCCACTTCCTCGGGGTCGAGGATCCCGTTGTGCATCATCTCGACCTCGCCGGACTTGAGGATGCAGGCGCACGCCGAGCACTCGCCCTTCCGGCAGGAGAACGGTGCCTTGATCCCCTTGGAGAGCAGGACGTCGAGGAGCGGGGTCTTGCGGGGCCAGGAGACCTCGTGGACCTCGTCGTCGAGTTCGACGATCGCGGTCGCCGGGCCTGCGCCGTCCTCGTCGGCCGACTCGTCGATGACGATCTCGGCGAACGGGTCGCCCTCGATCGAGGAGAACACCTCGGTGTGGATGAGGTGCATGTCGGCGCCCGAGCGGCGGAGCCCGTCCTTGACGGTCTCCATGAACGGCGCCGGACCGCAGATGTAGGAGTGTCGCTTGGTCGCGACGGGCTGGAGCAGGTTGCCGATCATCTCCGCGGTGGGGATGCCGGAGACCGACTCGAGCCAGTGGAGAACGGTGAGGCGGTCCGGGTTCTCCCGCTGGAGCTTCTGCAGCTCGTCCTTGAAGATGACCGACTTCTCGTCGCGGTTCGCATAGACCATGACGATGTGGCCGGTGCCCTGGGCGAGGGCCGACTTGAGGATCGACATCACGGGGGTCACGCCCGAACCCGCGGCCAGGAGGATGAAGTCCTGGTCGAGATTCTTGGGCGTGAAGATGCCGGACGGGGCGAGCACGTGCATGCTCATACCGGCCTCGACGTTGTCGCACAGCCAGTTGGACCCGTATCCGTCGATCGTGCGCTTGACGGTCACCTTGAGCCGGGCGTCCTCGGTGGGGGAGCTCGACAGGGAGTAGCAGCGCGCGACGGATCCGGTCCGCTCACTGGGGACTCGCAGGGTGAGGAACTGTCCGGGGGTGTACCGGAAGTCGTCCTCGCAGCCGGCGGGGATATCGAAGACGATCGACTTGGCGTCGGCGGTCTCCTCGATCACCTCGGCGATCGTGAGCTCGCGCACGAAGGAGCCGAGCGGGGGAGTTTCGGTCATGGATCGGGAGCCTATCGCTTGGATACGCGCGGACGGGTTTCAGTGCACTGTCCCAGACGACGGCGACCTCCTCCGGGCTGTTCTCGCCTCGGGGAAGTCGCCGGCCGTCGGGGTGTTACTCGGGGACGTAGAGCGGGTTCACCATGTGCTCGTCGTCGGCCGGGTCGACGCCCTCGGCGATGGTCAGCAGACCCTCGGCGTAGGCGTAGCGGATGCTCGCGAGCATCCGGGGGCACGTGTCCTCGCCATCGGGCCGTGCACCACCCTCGCGCCACTCGTTGAGGACGGGGCAGTTGCGGTCGCCGCCCTCCGTCCACTGGATCGAGGTGTGCTTCTCGCTGTTCTTGCGCACGGCCACGCTGGTGCCACACCTGCGGCACTCGACGGGCTGGAAGCCGGCCCGCGTGTAGGTCTCGCGATCCAGGTCGGTGTACTCGTGGAGCCGCGCGGCGCGCGCCGGGTCGGTCTCGTCCCAGGTGGGCGCGCGCCGCGAATCGTTCTTCTTGAACATCAGTTCTTCGACGGGGCCGCGCCCGCCTCGCCGGCGACCTCGGCCATGCCGGTGTACTGGGTCTGCTCGTCGGAGATCTCCGCCTCGCCCGCCGCCTGCTTGCGCATGTTCTCGGCGACCTCGCTCTCCCAGTACTGGTTGGCCGCGGTGGTGTCGACCTCGAACTCGAAACGCTCCTGCATCTCGGGCTCGACCTTGTCGCGGTCCACGTAGAACTGCTCGTACCAGCGGCGGAGCTGGTAGACGGGGCCGTCCTCCTCGCAGAGGAGGGGGTTGGCGATCGAGGACTTGCGCTGCCAGATCCGGACGTCCTGGAGGAAGCCCTCGCCGAAGAAGGTCGCGATCTTCGCCGCCATCTTCGCCGACGTCTCGTCGTCGAAGCCCTGCGGCTTCTTCACCGAGAGTCCGTACATGAGCACGAACGAGTTCTGGTCGATCGGGTAGTGGCAGTTGATGAGGATCGCGTCGGTGACGAAGTCGCCGTACATCTGCTTGAGGGGGTTGATCATGTATGCGGGGCCGAAGTACGAGGCCTCGGACTCCAGGAGGGTGTCGCCGTACTTGCCGCCGGACGGGTCGTGGTCCGGACGGCCCTTGGTGTTGAGGTACTGGGTCGCCGTCTGGCCCTCGAAGACGTTCTTGAAGTACGTCGGGAACGCGAAGTGGATGTAGTAGAAGTGGGCCATGTCGACGACGTTGTCGACGATCTCCATGCAGTTGGAGCCCTCGATGACGAGGCGGTTCCACTCCCAGTCGGTCCACTCACCGGTGTCGTACTCGGCGATCACCGGGATGGCGTCCTGCTCGAGGGGCGGGTTGCCCTCGTGGTCGTGCCAGACGAAGACCTGGCCGGACTGGACGTTGGTGATCCACGCGCGGGTCTTGGCGCGCAGGGGAACGCGCTTGGCGTAGGGGATGCCCTTGCACTTGCCGTCGCCACCCCAGCGCCAGTCGTGGAACGGGCACGCGATGTTGCCGTCCTTGATCGAGCCGTCGGACAGGTCGCCGCCCAGGTGGCGGCAGTACGCGTCGAGGACCTTGATCTCGCCTTCGTCGTCGGCCCACACCACGAGCTTGGTTCCGAAGGCGTGGATGGAGTGGGGCTTGCCGTCGGAGAACTCCTTGACGGTGCCGATGCAGTGCCAGCCGCGTGCATATCGATCCCGGGCCTTGCCGGTATCGATCTCGCGGACGGCTCCGGGGGCTGAGCCGGGTGCGGTCATGATTCCTCCTGAGGGGCGTGAGCCGGATGAGAACAGGTTATAGAATGGGCGGGCAGGCCACAACCAGGGTGCGTAAGTGCTGGCACAGGGTGCCAGAAGCTCTTGCCCGGCGGCGGTTGCCTGGTGCAGAATTGTAACGTGTTCTAGTCTAGTCCGCATCACCCCCACGAACGCCAGAGAGGTTCACATGAGCGAGTACGCCTCCCACGAGGTCATCGACCGCATCACGGCTCTGCTGCCCGGTTTCGCCGAGCGGGCCCAGGAGACGGAGGACCTGCGCAAGGTCCATCCCCAGAACATCGCGGAACTCGACGAGGCCGGCTTCTTCAAGCTGTGCCAGCCGGCCCAGTGGGGCGGGTACGAGGCGGACATGGAGACCTTCTACACCGCTGTCAAGACCATCGCGACGGCGTGCCCGTCCACCGGGTGGTGCGCGAGCATCCTCGGTATCCACAACTGGCACCTCGCGCTCTTCCCGCAGCAGGCGCAGGAGGACGTGTGGGGCGAGGACCCGACGGTGCGGATCTCGTCCTCGTACGCGCCGATGGGTGCGGCGAAGAAGACCGCCGACGGGTTGGTGCTCAACGGCAAGTGGTCCTGGTCCTCGGGTTCCGACCACGCCGACTGGGTCTTCGTGGGCGGCCCGGTGCTCGACGACAACGGCAAGATGGTCGACTTCTGCACGTTCCTGGTCGAGAAGTCCCAGTACGAGATCCTCGATGTCTGGCACGTCGCCGGGCTCAAGGGCACCGGCTCCAACGACATCCTGGTCAAGGACGCACTCATCCCGGAGCACCGCGTACTGTCCTTCGGTCTCATGGCGGCCACCAAGAGCCCCGGGCTCGAGGTCAACACCAACCCCATCTACAAAATGCCGTGGGGCACCATCCACCCCACCACCATCTCGACGCCGATCGTCGGCATGGCGTTCGGCTGCTACGAGGTGCACCGCGGGCACCAGCGTGAGCGCGTGCGCGCCGCGTTCGGCACCGCGGTCAAGGACGATCCGTTCGCCAAGGTGCGCCTGGCCGAGGCGGCCGGTGACATCGACGCGGCGTGGCTGCAGCTCATGCGCAACGTGCGCGAGGAGCAGGACATCATCACCGCCGGCGGGTACCCGGACATGGAGCTCCGCACGCGCGCCCGCCGCGACCAGGTCCGGGCCACGCAGCGGTCGATCGACGCCATCGGTCTGCTGTTCCAGAACTCCGGGGCCCGCGCCCTGGAGGAGACCTCGCCGATCCAGCGATTTTGGCGGGATGCCAACGCCGGGCGGGTCCACGCCGCCAACGAGGCCACCAAGGCGTACATCATGTATGGGCAGAACGAGTTCGGCGAAAAGGTCACCGACTCGATGGTCTGATCCGCCTCACGGATCGAAAGGACTGGCAATTATGGCGATCAGCAATTTCGGGTATGTCCGGGTCTTCGCCACGGACATGGCCGCCTGGCACGAGTACGGCACGAAGGTGCTGGGTTTCGTGGTGGGATCGGGCGACGATCCCGAGTCGCTCTACTTCCGCATGGACGATCATCCGCACCGGTGGATCATCGTCCCCGGCGAGGAGGACACACTCTCCGCGGTGGGCTGGGAGTGTGCGAACGAGGGCGAGTTCGAGGACGTCAAGCGGCGCCTCGACGCGGCCGGTGTGCCCTGGGAGGACGCCCCGGCCGAGGTGGCGCGCGACCGCAAGGTGCGGGGGCTGATCACCTGTCAGGACCCGGCCGGGTTCACGCTGGAGATCTACCACACCATCGCGCTGCAGCACCGTCGCATCCCGACGCCGTACGGGCACGAGTTCGTCACCGGCGACCAGGGTGCGGGCCACATCGTCCTGTCCACCCCGGACGAGACCGCGGCGCTCGAGTTCTACCGTGACGTCCTGGGGTTCACGCTGCGTGACTCGATGAGCCTGCCGCCGGAGATCGTGGGCCGACCGGCCGACGGCGAGCCCGCGTGGCTGCGGTTCCTCGGCTGCAACCCGCGGCACCACTCGCTGGCGTTCACCCCGTTCCCCAACCCGACCGGGATCATCCACCTGATGGTCGAGGTCGGCACCGCGGACGACGTGGGGCTGGCGCTGGACCGGGCGACGCGTAAGAAGGTGAGGATGTCGGCCTCGCTCGGCCGGCACGTCAACGACAAGATGCTGAGCTTCTACATGAAGACGCCCGGAGGCTTCGACTGCGAGTACGGCTGTGAGGGCGTGCAGGTCGAGGACGACGAGAAATGGGTGGCGCGTGAGTCGACGGCCGTGAGCCTGTGGGGCCACGACTTCTCCGTCGGGTTCAAGTAGCCGCCTAGGCTGGGCCTTGCAGACAGTTCACGAGCCGAAAGTCCAGGGAGGACGACCCACATGAGCAGCACCGACGAGAGCCCGGAGGGCCAGTCCTTCAGCAGCCGTGAACTGCGTGACGCACTGGGACAGTTCTGTACGGGGATCACCGTCATCACCGCTGTCGAGGACGACAAGCCGGTGGGTTTCGCCTGCCAGTCGTTCTCGGCACTGTCGCTCGAGCCGCCGTTGGTGCTGTTCTGCCCGATGAAGACCTCGGGTTCGTGGAAGGGGATCGAGAAGGCGGGACGGTTCGTGGTGAACATCCTGTCCGAGGACCAGGAGGACGTCTCCTCGACGTTCGGCCGCCGCGGTGACGACAAGTTCGCGCAGATCGACTGGTCGCCCAGCCCGCTGGGCTCGCCGGTGATCGACGGCGTCATGGCGTGGTTGGACTGCGAGATCGACCAGGTCCTCGACGGCGGCGATCACTGGATCGTGCTGGGGCGGGTCGACAACCTCGGCCCGACCAAGCGCGACATCCGCCCGTTGCTGTTCTACCGCGGTGCCTACCTCAGCATCGAGGAGGACGTGGTCGACCCGACGCCCGAGCAGGAGGAGTTGGAGAACTTCATCACCTCGGCCGACTCCTACACGTGGCTGTGAGCGGCGTGACGGGACCGCTGGCGGGTGCGCTGGCGGAGGCGGAGGAGATCATCCGCTCGGCGCCGCACGTCCACACCGAGGAGGACGTCGCGGAGGGCCTGGACTACCTGCTGGGGACCATCCGGGGGGCCATCGAGACCGGCCAGCACCGCGGGCGAAGTCACCCGCAGCTGTTCCAGGCCACGGGACCGTACACCAAGATGGGCCTGGACAACCCGGACACGCTGTACTTCTACGCCAACCTCACCGACGGCGCCGAGTACGAGATCGAGGGTCGGCGCGGTACCACCGCGGACCTGTCGTTCCAGGTCATGGCCGGGACGTATTCGGCCGACGAGCGCGCCGCGTCGCACGCGGCGTTCGACGACCGTGCCTTGGAGATCGACGCCGACGGCCGGTATCGCTTCCGATTGGGACCGGCGAGGTACGACGACGACGAGGGCGACGCCGGCTACGTGGTGCTCCACCCGGGATCGTCCATGATCGCGGTCCGCGAGGTGTACTCCGACTGGAGCCGTGAGGAGGCCGGGTCGGCGATCATCCGCAGACTCGACACGGTCGGCACCGCACCGGAGCCGGTGACGCTCGCCGGGCAGGAGAAGTTCTACGCCAAACTCGCCGAGGCGCTCGTCGGGCGGCTGCGGACGTGGCTGGCGTTCCCGGAGTGGTTCTTCGGCGACCAGGCCCGCAACACGCTGAACGAACCGCGGCAGACGCCGGGTGGGCTCACCACGCAGTTCTCGTCCGCGGGCGTCTTCGAGCTCGGTCCGGACGAGGCCATGGTGATCTCTGTGCCCGTCGCCGGGGTGCCCTACCAGGGCTTCCAGCTGGGCAGCATGTGGTACGCCTCGCTGGAGTACGTGCACCACCAGACCAGTCTCACCGCCGACCAGGCGCACGTCACCTCCGACGGACTGATCCATCTGGTGGTCTCCGAGCGCGACCCGGGGCTGGCCAACTGGGTCGAGACGCTGGGCCGCCGCGAGGGCATCATGCAGTTCCGTTGGCAGCGGGTGGGAGATCCCATCACATCGGAGCTGGGCCCCACCGTGAAGGTGGTGCCGTTCGAGCGGCTCGCCGACGAGGTGCCCGGGTACGAGGAGTTACGGGTGACGCCGGAGCAGTGGCGCGAGCGGATCGCCGCCCGTCAGGACGCGTTCGCCCGGAGGGGACTCTCATGACCGTCTCGGCCGGAGGCGACACGGACCGTGTGCATGTCGGCACCGTCGAGGACCTGCACGCCAGCGCCTCGCGCACGGTCGGACTCGAGGACTTCGGCGACGGCGAGGACGGGCACCGCGAGGCGCTGGGGATCCTGCTGGACTCCCTGCACTCCGACGCGGGCCTGACCCCGGCCGGCAGCAAGTACTGGCGGTCGGTCCTGAAGAGCGCGCTCACCGCCCGGTTGCTGGCGAACGCGGGATTCTCGGCGGACCCGGCCGGGGCGGAGGTGGCGATCGAGCGTCCCGTCGTCGTCACCGGGTTGCCCCGCACCGGCACCACGGCGCTGCACCGGCTCCTGGGCGCGGACCCCGCCAACCAGGGGCTCGAACTGTGGTTGACCGAGGTGCCGCAGCCGCGGCCGCCGCGCGAGAAGTGGGAGGACGACCCCGCCTACGTCGGCCTACGGGACCTGTACTCCGGCTTCATGGCGGAGAACCCCGACTATGGCGGCGTGCACTACATCTCCGCGGACGACCTCGAGGAGTGCTGGCAGTTGCTGCGGCAGTCGCTCACGTCGGCGTCGTACGAGTGCCTGGCCCGGCTCGACGGCTACTCGCAGTGGCTGGCCGGCGCCGACTGGGTGCCCGCGTACCGGCGGCACAAGCGGAACCTCCAGCTCATCGGGGCGAATGATCCCGAGCGACGCTGGGTGCTCAAGAACCCGAGTCACCTGTTCGCCCTCGACGCGTTGCTCGAGGTCTACCCCGACGCGGTCGTGGTGCAGACGCATCGCGATCCGCGCAAGTCAATGGCGTCGATGTGCTCGCTCGCCCACAAGACCGCCGCGGAATGGTCCACGCGGTTCACCCCGGAGTACATAGGTGAGTCACAGTTGGACTTCTGGGCGCGGGGCGTCGAGACCTTCGACGCCGCCCGCGCGCGGCACGAGGCGGACCCGACGTCACGGGCGACGTTCGTCGACGTCGATCACCATGAGCTGCTGGCAGATCCGGCCGGCGTGGTGGAGCGCGTCTACGCCGCCGTCGGCACGGAGCTGCCGGAGGACGTGCGCGCGGGCGTGGTGGCCGAGAACGACAAGAGCCTGTCCGGCGACCGCGCCCCCGCGCACCGCTACACGCTCGCCGACTACGGACTCAGCGAGGAGCGGATCGCGGAGCGGTTCGCCGGCTACCGCGGCCTGGAGCGCTAGAGGTATCTGCGGACCGCGTCGATGATCGTCTCGGCCACGTCCTGCGTGCACACCAGCAGATCCGGGAACTCGATCTGCTCGGTGTTGTAGACCAGCTCGGAGCCGTCCAGGGCGCTGGCGTGCAGGCCGCGTTGCTGCACCACGCCCACAGTGGCGGCGGAGTCCCACTGGTGGTGACCGCTGGTGTGGATGTACGCGTCGCACTCACCCTCGAGCACGGTGGCGGTCTTGCCGCCGCCGGATCCGAGGTGGACCAGGGAGGCATCGAGCTCCTCGGCGAGTTCCTCGGCGAACGCGGGAGGCTCGGCCTCGGAGACGGCGATGCGCAGGCGGTCGTCACCGCGGGGCGGCACCAGCGGTCCGGGCCGGGGGCCGCGGATGATCGACGTGGGTTGATAGGTGGTGGCGCCGCGCCCGGTGAGGACCCGGCCATAGGCGGGCATGGCGATCGCGCACGCGGTGATGCCGCCGACACCCTCGGGGTCCTTCTCCCACAGGGCCACGTGGACGGCCCAGTCGGGGCGGCCCTCGGTCACGTAGGAGCGCACCCCGTCGAGGGGATCGACGAACCACACGCGGTCGGCCTCCAGCCGGGCGCGGGAGTCGGGGTCCCACTCGCCGAACACGAGGTCGCCGGGCCTCGCCACGGCCAGTCGGTCGATGATGACGGACTGCGCCTCGGCCTCCGCGAACGCACCGAGATCCTCCGGCGCCACCCGTGAGACCCGCAGGTCGGTGAGCAGGCGACCGGCCTGGGCCGCGAGGTCCTCGGCCGACCGCTGGTCGTTGGTCCGTCCGTGCGCGGGGAAGGGGCTCATGCGGATGATTCTAGTGGCCCCGGCTACAGCCCCGCCGCGACCTCCAGGGCGGCGAGGAGTTCGTGCGGTTGTCCGAGCAGTTGCGCTGTCCCGTGGGCCCGCTTGAAGTACAGGTGGGCGTCGTACTCCCAGGTGATGCCGACGCCCCCGTGGAGCTGGATCGACTCCCCGGCGATCCACTGCAGGGCCTCGGAACAGTAGACCTTGGCCGCGGCGGCCTCGATCTCCGCCGCGTAGGCCGCCTCGTCGGCGGCGGGCCCGTCGCCGAGTGCCTGCGCCTCGGCAACGGAGGCGGCGGCGGAGTAGGACAGCGACCGGGCGGTCTCGACCTTGACGTACATGTCGGCCATCCGGTGCTTGAGCGCCTGGAACGACCCGATGACCCGGCCGAACTGCTTGCGCTCCTGCGTGTACTGCACGGTGGCGTCCAGCACGGCGCGGGCGGCACCGACCTGCTCGGCCGACAGTGCGGCCCACCCGGCGGCGCGCAGGCGGGACAGGAAGCTCGGACGGGTGGGGATCGCGGTGGCCGCGGCGCCGTCGAACTCCACGCGCGCCAGGGTGCGGGTGGGGTCCATCACCGGCACGCGGGTCACGGTGACGCCGGCCGCGTCGGCGGGCAACTCGAACAGGCCGACGTCGTCTCCGGCGACCGCCACGACGAGCAGCGTGGCGGCGGTGTCGGCGCCGAGGACGTGATGGGCGGTGCCGGTGAGCGTCGCATTGCCCTGCGCCGTGCCGTCGGCGCGGACACCCGGGGTGGCCCAGCCGTCGAGCCCCGCCCAGCACAGCGCGGACAGGTCGCCGGCGGCGATTCCGGGCAGGAGGCGGGCATACGCGTCGGCGTCGCCGGTGGCCAGCACGGCCTGGGCGGCGAGGATGGCGGACCCGAGCATGGGGGAGGGCGTGAGGCGTCGGCCCAGCTCCTCGCACACCAGGTGGGTCTCCAGCCAGGTGGCCCCGGCGCCGTCGTGCTCCTCGGGGATCGACAGGGCGGCGGCCCCGATCTGGTCGACCAGCGTCGCCCACAGTGCGGGGTCGTACCCGTCGTCGGAGGAGAACGCGGCGCGCACGGCCGCGGAGTCGGACTTCTTCTCCAGCAGCGCGGCCACGGACTGCCGCAACGCGGCCTGCTCCTCGGTATCGACACCGGGGGTGGCGGTCGCCGGGGTGGCGGGCGCGGTCACCGGGTGGCCCCCACGGCCCCCGCGGCCCCGGCAACGCCGCCGCGCAGTGAGTCCAGCACCCGACCGCGGTGGTAGCCCTGCGTGCCCCACGCCGTCTGCAGGGCGCGGGTCTTGGTCAGCCACAGGCCCAGGTCGTGCTCCAGCGTGTAGCCGATCGCGCCGTGCACCTGCAGCGCCGTGCGGGCGGCCAGGTAGGCGGCGTCCGCCACGGCCACGCGGGCGGCGGAGACGTCGCGGACCGCGGCGTCGGGGTCGCCGGGGTTCTCGGCGATCGCCAGCGCGCCGGCCCACAGCAGCGGGCGGGCCATCTCCAGCGCGATCGCGACCTCGGCGAGCTGGTGCTTGAGAGCCTGGTACTCGCCGATGAGCTTGCCGTACTGCTTGCGCTGCGTGGCGTAGTCGACGCTCATCGTGAGCATGGCCTGCCCGAGGCCCTGGAGCTGGGCCGCGGTGCCGAGGGCGCCGTGGTTGACGAGGTCGGTCGTGCTCACCGCGGCCGCGCGGGCACCCATGGTGGGGGTGGCCACCGTGCGGGCCCGGTCGACCGACCGACGGGTCTCGCCGGCGGAGGCGGTGAACACCTCGTCGTCGTCGACGACCCACAGGTACCCGGCGACGTGGGCGTCGGGGGCGAACGGGGAGACCCCGGGCGCGGCGACGGAAGCCAGCGCCCCGCCGGCGATCTCCCCGGCCACGTCCCCGGCGTCGGAGTCCCCGCCGAGGGCGGCGGCGATACGGGGCGCCACCATGACGGTCTCCACGACGGGACCCGGCACCGCGTGGCGGCCCAGGACCTCGAGCGCGGCCACGGCCTCGACCGCGGTGGCCCCGGCGCCGCCGGCGGCCTCGTCGATGAGCAGGGCTGCCGCGCCCGTCTCGGCGACGCGGCCCCACACGGCGGTGCCGGGGGCCGTGTCACCGGCGGCCCACGAGCGGATCACCGCGGGCATGTCGGACTTGCCCAGCAGGGAGTCGATGCTGCCGGCGAAGTCGATGATCTCGGGATCGAGTGCGAACTGCATGTTCAGAAAACCGCCTTCTCAGCCGCGCGGGAGGCCGAGGAGTCGCTCGGCGATGATGTTCTTCTGGACCTCGTTGGTGCCCGCGTAGATGGGGCCGGCGAGGGCGAACAGGTAGCCGTCCATCCACTGCTCACCGGCGAGCTCGCCGGCGGTGCCGAGGACGTCCAGGGCGGTCTCGTGGGTCGCGATATCCCAGTCCGACCAGAAGACCTTGTTGATGGAGGACTCGAAACCGAGGTTGGCGCCTCCGGTGAGTTTCGTGACCGTGGTCCAGGTGCTCAGTTCGTAGGCGCGCGACCCGATCCACGCGTCCACGACGCGGTCCGCCAGGGACCCACGGGTGCGGTCGTCGAGGTCGGCCTCGGCGGTGCCCCACAGGTCGAGCAGCCGGTCGGTCGTGGCGAGGAACCGTCCGGGGGAGCGCAGCGACAGGCCTCGCTCGTTGTTGGCGGTGGACATGGCCACCTTCCAGCCCTGGTTGACCTCGCCGATCACGCCGGACTCGGCGGGGTTCGCCGGGTCGTCGGGCACGAAGACGTTCTCGAGGAACAGTTCGGCGAAGCCGGGCAGCCCGTCGAGCTGATCGATCGGGCGCACGGTGACGCCCTCGGCCCGCAGGTCGAACATGAAGTAGGTCAGGCCCTTGTGGCGGGGTTCGTCCGGGTCCGTGCGGAACAGGCCGAAGCCCTTGTCGGCGAACGACGCGCGGGTGGACCACACCTTCTGCCCGTTGAGGACCCAGCCGCCGTCGACGCGCTTGGCGGTCGAGCGCAGTGACGCCAGGTCGGAGCCGGCCTCGGGCTCGGACCAGGCCTGCGCCCAGATGTCGTCTGCCCGGGCCATGCGCGGCATGATGTGGGCCAGCTGCTCGGGGGAGGCGTGGTCGAACAGGGTCGGGGCCAGCAGGAAGATGCCGTTCTGGCTCACCCGCAGCGGGGCTCCGGCGCGGAAGTACTCCTCCTCGAAGACCACCCAGTTGACCAGCCCGCAGTCGCGGCCGCCGAACTCCTCGGGCCACGACACGACCGACATGCGGGCGTCTGCCATCGTCGCCTCCCACCGGCGGTGGGCCTCGAAGCCCTCGCGGGTGTCCATGTGGGGCAGCGGCTCGGTGGGCACGTTGGCCTCGAGCCACTGCCGCACCTCGAGCCGGAACTCGCGGGTCGATGCGTCCAGATCCAGATCCACGGCGTCAGTCCTTCTTCTCGCCGGTCGGGGCGGCGCCGCCCGTCGAGCCGGTGTTCGCGCTGCCGCGCATCGAGCGCGCGTCCATACCGCCCAGGGAGGCGGAGAACGAGTCGGTGTCGTCCGGCTCGGCGTTGGCGGAGTGCGCGAACATGTGCCAGCCGAACGCGGTGTCCAGGGAGGTCTGCAACCCCATCTGGTCCTCGTTCGAGTTGATGACCTTCTTGGCCAGCGTCAGACCGAACGCCGGCATGGCCTTGATCTCCTCGGCGATCGAGTCGACCTTGGCCTGCAGCTCCTCGCGGGGCACGACGTGGTTGAGCATTCCCCACTCCAGCGCCTCGGCGGCGCCGAACCTACGACCGGTGTAGAGGATCTCCTTGGCGCGGCGCGGGCCCAGCACGAAGGCGTGGGCGAAGTACTCGACGCCGGGGATGCCCATCTTCACCACGGGGTCGGAGAAGAAGGCGTCGTCGGAGGCCACGATGAAGTCGCAGATCCACGCCAGCATGAGCCCGCCGGCGATGCACGCGCCGTGCACCTGGGCGATCATCGGCTTGGGGATCTCCCGCCACCGGCGGCACATCTGGACGTAGACCTCGCTCTCGCGGGCCAGGCGCCGGTCGCCGCCGCCGCGGGTGGTGTGGTCCCACCAGAGCGCTGCGCGGTTGGGGTACTGGACGTGGTGGTCGCGCTCGGGCGTGCCGATGTCGTGGCCCGCCGAGAAGTGCCTGCCGTTGGCCCGCAGGACGATCACCTTGACCGCATCGTCCTCGACGGCCTTGATGAACGCGTTGTCCAGCGAGTACGTCATCACCGAGTTCTGCGCGTTGCGGAAGTCCGGTCGGTTGAGGGTGACGTACGCGGTGCCGTCGGTGACCTCGTAGGCCACGGGCTGCGTGTCCGGCCCGAGGTCGTCGACCCCGAGGACCGGGGGGATGGGTGCATCGGTCATGACCTGGGACTCTCCTTACCTAGCAAGTGCTTGGTTGGTAACTGTACCGGACGGGCGCGGCGAGCCGGATTCAGACGGCTCTCGTCACACCCCGTAACCCCCGTCCACGTCGAGCTTCTGGCCCGAGATGAACCCGGCGCGGTCCGACGCCAGGAACGCGACCGCCTCGGCGATGTCGGCGGCCGTACCGAACCGGCGCAGGGGGATGTTGCCGCGTGTGACCTCCAGCGCGCGCTCGTCGAGGTCGCCGGAGGAGATGAGCCGCTCGGCCATCCCGTCGGTGAGCATCCCCGGGCCCACGCAGTTCACGCGCACGCCGAAGCGCCCCTCCTCGGCGGCCAGGCCCCGGACGAGCTGCTCGACCGCGCCCTTGGGGGCGGCGGACAGTCCGTCGCGTACCGGGTAGCGGGTGGTGGCGGCGGTGGTGACGACGACGACGTTGCCCGCCACCACGCGCAGGTGCTCCAGCGCGGGACGCACGATCGCGAAGAACCCGACCGCGTCGTCCTCGAGCTGCCGGCGGAACTCGGACGGCGCGATCCGGGACAGGTGCACCATGGGCACGTGCGGACCGGCGCAGTGGGCCAGTACGCGGATCCCGCCGTGTCGGGAGGCGATCCCGTCGATCACCGAGGCCACCTCGTCGTCGTCGTTCCCGTCGCCGTCACCGTCGGCGTGGCCTGGCGCCAGGCGCACGGCTTCCGCCCCCAGTTCCCGCGCCAGGTCCTCGGGCTCGGTCGAGCGGTAGCCGAGGACCAGGGGCGCGTCGGGGAACTCGTCCGCGAGCCGTCGGGCGACCGCTCCGCCGATCCCACCGGAGGCGCCGGTGACCAGGACGGCGCCGGGACTCATCGCAGCTCGGTCTTGACGATCTTGCCCGAGGCGTTGCGCGGAAGGGAGTCGACAAACGCGACCGTGCGCGGCCGCTTGAAGTTGGCCAGGTGCTCGGAGCAGAAGTCCAGAACGTCCTGCTCGGTGAGGGTCGAGCCCTCGCGGCGGACGATGAACGCCTTGCCGACCTCGCCCATCCGATCGTCCGGGACACCGATCACGGCGGTCTCCACCACTCCGTCCAGGCGGGCCAGGGTCTGCTCGATCTCGGCGGGATAGACGTTGAACCCGCCGTTGATGTACATGTCCTTGAGCCGGTCGGTGATGCGCAGGTTGCCGTCGGCGTCGATCTCGCCGACGTCGCCGGTGTGCAGCCAGCCGTCCGGGTCGATGGTCTTGGCCGTGTTCTCGGGGTCGTCGAGGTAGCCCTGCATGACCATCTCGCCGCGGGTGAGGATCTCGCCGTGCTCGCCGATGCGTATCTCCATGCCCGGGTAGGCGCGGCCGCACGTGGTGGACACCGTGACGTCGTCGTCACCGGTGCGGGTGGTGGTGATGAAGCCCATCGTCTCCGTCTGGCCGTACGCGGTGATCACCGTCTCCAGCCCCAGGTCGGACTGCATACGCTCGATGAGCACCACCGGCACCACCGAGGCGCCGGTCACCGCCACCCGCAGCGACGACAGGTCGTAGTCGCCACGGGTGGGGTCGTCGAGCAGTGTCTGGAAGATCGTCGGTGCCCCGGTGAGGATCGTGACCTTCTCGTCCCGGATCAACCGCATGGTCTCGGTGGTCGAGTAGACGGCCAGGGGGACGATCGTCACGCCGAACAGCACGCACGCCAGGAAGCCGGCCTTGTAGCCGAAGCTGTGGAAGAACGGGTTGACGATGAGGTACCCGTCGCGCTCCGTGAGCCCGTTGTTGCCGCCCCACGCGCGCGAACCCGCGACGGTCTGCCGGTGCAGGGCCACCACACCCTTGCTCTTGCCGGTGGTACCGGAGGTGAAGAGGATGTCGGCCACGTCGTCCCCGGTCACCGCGTCGGCGCGCGCGTCCCCGGCGGCGAGCAGCTCCTCGGTGGCCAGCGCGCGCAGGTCGTCGAAGTCCACGACGTCGACGCCCCCGGCGGCGCCGGCCCCCGCGGGGACCGTGTCGCCGGCGTCGAGGGGGATGCGCACGATCGTGCGCAGGGAGGTGGCCGCTGCGAGCGGGCCGGCGGCGGCCCCGGTGGCCCCGGTGGCCCCGGCGGCCCCGGCGGCGTCGACGAGGTCGACGATCCGCTCGGTGCCGAGGAACGTCCCCGCGACCACGGCCGCCACCGCGTGGGTGCGCTGGATGATCTCCAGCGTCTCGCTCCCGGTGTAGCGCGTGTTCGCGGGGACGACGGTGCCTCCCGCGAACTGCACGCCCAGCGCCGCGACCACCCAGCGGCGGGTGTTGGGTGCCCAGATCACCACGCGGTCACCGGGGGCGATCCCGCGCGAGACGAGGCCGGCGGCGAACCGGCGGACCTCGTCGAGCAGGTGCGCCCACGTCCAGCGGGTGTCCTGGCCGGGCTGCACGTCGACGATCGCCTCGCGCTCCGGCCACGACCGGGCCGCGCGACGCAGGGCGGCGGGGGTGGTCTCCACGGTGGTGCTCATGGCCTGCACCCTACCAAGCAAGTGCTTGGTTTGGCGGCGTCAGTACTTGAGCGCTCCCCGGTCGACCGTGAGCTGGACACCGGAGATCGACCGCGAACCGTCGCCGGCGAGGTAGGAGACCACCTCGGAGACCTCCTCGGGCGGCATGAAGTCGGCGAGCGTGCTCGCGCCGTCCACGCGGGCGTTCTTCAGGGGCATCGGCGAGAAGCTGTGGAGGAACGACGGGAAGCGGCCGAAGAGGTCGGCCATGCCCTCGGGATCGATCATCGGCGTGTCCACCGAGTAGGGGTGGATCGAGTTGACGCGGATGCCGAACTCGCCCACCTCGAGTGCGAGGGCGTTGGTCAACGCCACCAGGCCGGCCTTCGAGGCCGAGTAGTGCCCGTTCCCGGGCGTCGCCTTGAGGCCCGCGGACGAGCTGACGATGATGATCGACCCGCCGTTTCCCGCCTCGATCATCGCCGGCACCGCCGCACGGATCGTCCGCCACGTGCCGCTGAGGTTGACGCCGATGACCGTGTCCCAGTCGTCCTCCGGCATCTCCCACAGTCGCCCCCAGCTGAGCACGGCGGCATTGGCGACCAGGATGTCCAACCGTCCGAAGGTGGAGATCGTGCGGGCGACGAGATCCTGCAGCGCGCCCAGGTCGCGGATGTCGAGGACCGCCGAGATCGCGCGCCGGCCGGTCTCCTCCACGAGGCGGACGGTCTCGGCCAGGTCGTCCGGCGTGGGTGCGGGATAGGTGACGGACCCGGACACCGGCGCGCAGACGTCGACGACGACGAGGTCGGCGCCCTCCGAGGCGAGGCGGACCGCATGGGCCCGGCCCTGGGCGCGCGCGGCGCCGGTGATGAAGGCGACCTTGCCGGACAGGGGCTGAGAGGGGGAGTTCATGGGCGTCATCCAAACCGATCCCGGCGTGGGCGGAGGGCCGTTCCGGCAAACCAAGCAAGTGCTTGGTAGTGTGGGCGTATGACCGAGAGTTCGGCACCCGAGAAGTGCACGCCCGCGTCGGAGATGACCGACGACGAGTTCGCGGCGGAGTTCCGCACCTGGTTGGATGCCAACCTCGTCGGCGAGTTCGCCGAGATCAAGGGCGTCGGCGGCCCCGGTAGCGAACACGAGTTCTTCCCGCAACGCCTCGCCTGGGAGCGGCACATGGCGGCGGCGGGGTGGACCTGCGTCGGCTGGCCGGTCGAGCACGGCGGGCGCGGCGCGTCGCTGAGCCAGCAGGTGCGGTTCCACGAGGAGTACGCCAAGGCGGACGCCCCGGCGCGGGTGTCCCACCTCGGTGAGACGCTCCTCGGCCCGACCCTGATCGCCCACGGGACCCGGGAGCAGAAGGACCGCTTCCTGCCGCGGATCATCGACGTCACCGAACTGTGGGCTCAGGGGTACTCCGAGCCCGGCGCCGGGTCCGACCTGGCCAACGTCTCGACGACCGCCGAACTCGGGGATGACGGCAGGTGGCACCTCAACGGGCAGAAGGTGTGGACCTCGCTCGCGCACCTCAGTCAGTGGGTGTTCGTGGTGGCCCGCACGGAAGCGGGTACGAGCCGGCACAAGGGACTGAGTTTCCTCCTGGTCCCGCTCGACCAGCCGGGTGTGGAGATCCGCCCGATCCAGCAACTGACAGGGACCTCCGAGTTCAACGAGGTCTTCTTCGACGACGCGGTCACCGACGCCGGCATGATCGTGGGGGAGCGGGGCGACGGCTGGAAGGTGGCCATGACCCTGCTCGAGTTCGAGCGGGGGGTCTCCACCCTGGGCCAGCAGGTCGGCTTCGCCCGCGAACTCGACGAGATCGTCGCGATGGCCCGCGCGAACGGCAGCGCCGAGGTGCCCGCCGTGCGCGAGCGCATCACCCGCGCGTGGATCGGGCTCAAGGTGATCCGTGCCCACGCGCTGCGGACCCTCGCCGAGCGCGACTCCTCCGGTGGCAACGCCTCCGCCGCGAAGCTGCTGTGGGCCAACTGGCACCGCGACCTCGGCGAGCTCGCGATGGAGGTGCAGGGGGCACAGTCCCTCACCGGTCCCACCCACACCTCCGAGGGAGCGCCCAACGACCTCCGCGACCCCGAGAACCTCGAGCTCGCGCAGTGGCAGCGGCTCTTCCTGTTCACCCGCTCCGACACCATCTACGGCGGATCGAATGAGATCCAGCGCAACATCATCTCCGAGCGCGTGCTCGGACTACCCCGAGAGGCAAGGCCGTCATGACCGAGCAGAAATCCCCCCTCGCCGTCGTCCCCGAGGAGACCCCCGGACACGGACTGCTCAAGGGAAAGAAGGTCGTGGTGACCGCGGCGGCCGGGACCGGGATCGGCTTCTCGGCGGCCCGACGCGCGGCGCTCGAGGGCGCCGACGTCCTGGTCTCCGACTTCCACGAACGCCGCATGAACGAGGCCCGCGACGCGCTCGCCGCCGAGTTCCCGGACCAGCAGATCGAGTCGCTGACCTGCAACGTCCAGTCGACCGCCGACGTCGACGCACTGATCGCCGGTGCCGCGGAGAAGCTGGGCCGGATCGACGTGCTCATCAACAACGCCGGACTCGGCGGCGAGACCGAACTCGTCGACATGACCGACGAGGACTGGGACCGGGTCCTGGACATCACCCTGAACGGCACCTTCCGCGCGACGCGCGCGGCGTTGCGGTACTTCCGCGACGCGGAGCACAACGGCGTGATCGTCAACAACGCCTCCGTGCTGGGTTGGCGCGCGCAGCGGGCGCAGGCCCACTACGCCGCGGCCAAGGCCGGCGTCATGGCGCTGACCCGCTGCTCCGCCATCGAGGGTGCCGACTACGGGGTGCGGATCAACGCCATCGCCCCGTCCATCGCCCGCCACAAGTTCCTCGAGAAGTCCGCCTCCGCGGAGCTGCTCGACGACCTCGCCGCCAAGGAGGCCTTCGGGCGGGCCGCCGACGTGTGGGAGGTCGCCGCGACCATCGCCATGCTCGCCAGCGACTACACGACCTACCTCACCGGGGAGGTCGTCTCCATCTCCTCGCAGCGCGCCTGACGGGCAGCGGCATCAGGCGGTCCGGACCTTCTCCGCCTGCGCTGCGAAGAGCTCGAGGGCGGTGTCCCGGGCCTCGTCGGAGATCGGCCCGTCGGTGCCGGACGCCGTGACGGAGATGCCGAGCCCGCGGACGACGCCCGTGATCATCACGTTCGACGTCCGGATGGACTGCCCCATCATGGTCATCGAGTTGTCCTGGACCACGGCCGCGAAGTCCTCGACCCCCTCCGGGGCGTCGACCTCCAGCAGCGAGTTCTGCGCCTCGGTGATCATCTCCTCGCCCTGGAGCGGGAACGCGACCGTCATGACCGGGCAGTCCTCGATCTGCTGCGCACGCGCGGCCAGGCCGTCGGTCACCCGGGTCACGGCCACCGCGAACGAGGTGCCCCCGACCTGGCCGGCCTGGATCGCCATGGCGTCCGGCTCCGACTGCGCGCCCAGGCCGTCCTGACTGATGTCCGCGCACTGCTCCGGCTCCACGCGGACATCGGACGTGAACGCGCCGAGCGCGTCCATCCCGCCGGCGATCTCATCCGCGGGGACGGGTTGCAGCCCGACCTCCGGGGCGTCCTCGGCGGTGAGGACGAGTTGCTCGACCTTGCCGGGCGGCGGGGTCGACCCCGGATCGGCGGGCTCCGACGACACTGCGGACTCCGACGACGCTGCCGACCCCGCCGGTTCGGTCGACTCGGCCGCTGCGGTGGTGGTGGCGGTGCCGCCCTCGTCGTCGTTCCCCTCCCCGGTCGCGCACGCGCCCAGCCCCAGCGTCAGGCCGAGCACCGCCGACGCCGCGAGGGCACGGGTGCGACCGGGGCGGGAGGTCAGTGATGAGGTGGTCCGCATGCGCCGGAGTCTAGCGGCGAGGTGGGCGGGGCGGCGGCGCCCGTGCGCCGCGCCAGGTGCCCGCGTGGCAATCCGGGGGACTGCCACGCGGGCAGTCGGGGGCCTCACTAAGCTGAGTGTCGTCAACCCCCTCGACCATCGGAGATGAAGAATGATTGACCTCAGCGGCGTGCTCGGAGGGCTCGCTGACGACCTGTGGGGATCCGTGGACGGCATCGTGCCGGCCGGATCGGCCGGCAACGTCATCGGTGGCGTGCTCAAGCTGCCCGCGGCCCTCCTCTACGGTTCGTCCAACCTGTTCTGGGGCTTCGGCTCCCACGGCCCCGCCTGATCCGACCGAACGGAGAACACCATGCTCAGTGGCTCACTGCACGACCTCCACGAGACGATCGACGGATCGGTCGACGGCCTCGCCCCCTCCCTGCCGGCCGGCTCCCTCGGCGACATCGTCCACGGGGTCCTCAACATCCCCGGGGCGCTCATCGCGACCCTGGAGTACGTCTTCCTGGGCTTCGGTTCCTGACCCGACCGCGCGACAGTGGCCGGGCCCCCGGGGACCTTTCCGGGGGCCCGGTGACGCGGGGGAGGACCGAACGTCTACCTAGCAATTGCTTGGTTGGTACCCTCGGGGTATGACCAGCACGACCAGACGTGAGGAGCTCCTGTCGATCGCGGCAGGGCTCTTCGCCGAACGCGGCCTGCGTGCGACCACCGTCCGCGACATCGCCGACGCCGCGGGCATCCTCTCGGGGAGCCTCTACCACCACTTCTCGTCCAAAGAGGCGATCGTCGACGAGATCCTCCGCGGGTTCCTCGACGCACTCTTCGGCGAGTACCGTCGGATCGTGGAGGCCGGCCTCGGCCCGCGGGAGACCCTGGAACAGCTGGTCCGCGCCTCGTTCGAGGCCATCCACCGCGACCGCGACGAGGTCGCCATCTACCAGGACGAACTCAAGCACCTGCGCGGCAACCCGCGATTCGACTACCTCCGTGAGCGCAACACCGAGTTCCGCGAGATGTGGACCGACGTGCTCACCCGCGGGATGGAGTCCGGCGACTTCCGCGGGGACCTCGACGTGCGGCTCACCTATCGCTTCCTGCGCGACACGGTGTGGGTCGCCGTGCGGTGGTACCGGCCCGACGACGAGAACGACCACGCGGCCATCGCGGACCAATACCTCAACATCGTGCTCGACGGCCTGGCCGTCGGCTGACCTTCCCATCCCTTCCCGAGGAGACACATGACCAGCGTGACCGGCCGCGAGGCCTACGTTATCGACGCCGTCCGCACGCCTGTCGGCAAGCGCGGCGGCAGCCTGTCCGGGCAGCATCCGGCCGACCTGGGCGCGCACGTCATCAAGGCGGTCGTCGAACGCACCGGCATCGACCCGGAGGTCGTCGACGACGTCATCTTCGGCTGCGTCGACACCATCGGCCCCCAGGCCGGCAACATCGCCCGCTCCGCCTGGCTCGCCGCCGGGATGCCCCTGGGCGTCCCGGGCACCACCGTCGACCGCCAGTGCGGCTCCAGCCAGCAGGCCATCCACTTCGGCGCGCAGGCCATCTGGTCCGGGTCCCAGGACGTGATCCTGTTCGGAGGCGTGCAGAACATGAGCGCCCTGCCCATCTCGTCGGCCATGCTCGCCGGGCGCGAGTACGGATTCGACGACCCGTTCACCGGTTCCACCGGCTGGGTCGAGCGTTTCGGCTCCCAGGAGATCTCGCAGTTCAACGGCGCCCAGATGATGGCCGACAAGTGGAACATCTCCCGCCGGGAGATGGAGGAGTGGGCCCTGCAGTCCCACGCCCGCGCCCGCGCCGCGATCGCCGAGGGGCGGTTCGCCGGCGAGTACGTGCCGATGGCCGGCCTCGAGGCCGATGAGACCACGCGCGAGACCACCCTCGAGAAGATGGCCTCGCTGCCCGTGCTGGCCGAGGGCGGCTCGCTCACCGCCGCCGTCGCCTCGCAGATCTGTGACGGCGCCTCCGCAGGGCTGCTCGCCTCCGCCGAGGCCGTCGAGAAGTACGGACTGACGCCGCGCGCCCGCATCCACCACCTCACCGTCCGCGGTGACGACCCGGTGATGATGCTCTCCGCGCCCATCCCGGCCACGAAGTGGGCGTTGGAGAAGACCGGCCTGACGATCGAGGACATCGACGTGGTGGAGATCAACGAGGCCTTCGCCCCCGTCGTCCTGGCGTGGATCAAGGAGACCGGCGCGAATCCGGCGCGCGTCAACCCCAACGGTGGCGGCATCGCGCTGGGCCACCCGCTCGGCGCCACGGGGGCCAAGCTGTTCGCGACCCTGCTGAACGAGCTCGAGCGCACCGGCGGCCGCTACGGCCTGCAGACCATGTGTGAGGGCGGCGGCACCGCCAACGTCACGATCATCGAGTGCCTGGACGCCTGACGGCGCCGACCCCCCGACGACCAGACGGGCCCCGCACCAGCCGGTGCGGGGCCCGTCTCTTGGCGCCGGTAGGCCCGGGCGCGGTGAGGGGTCAGTTCTCGGTATCGGTCTCGCCGAGCGCGGAGGACAGGACGGCCAGGTCGAGCTCGCCCTCGGCCTCACCGCCGAGCGCGGACGAGAGGGTGTCGAGGCCGAGGCCGCCGCCGGCCTCGCCGCCGGCCTCCCCGAGCATCGCGGATGCGGTGCCGAGCAGATCACCCTCGCTGCCGGTGGCGACACTGCCCATCACTGCCTCGAGCGGGTCGCCGACGAGGAGGAACGGGTTGACCCCGGGCGCGTCATCGGACGAGCAGTAGGTGACCAGCGCGTAGACGTTGGAGTCGACGGTGGCGGACACGGTGGCCGAGTCCACGCCGAGATCACCGAGGGCCCCCAGGAGTACGGCCGGGGAGCCGTTGGCCTTGAGAAGTTCCACTCCGGGGGCTTCGCTGATGTTCTGCAGAGTGGTGAGGAGATTCGTGTCGGTGGCGGTCGCGAGCTGACCAGCGAGGGTGGCGGCCGTCGAGGTCGGCGCGAGAAGCGCACCGCAGGCGTCTCCGTCGAGGACGCCCCCGTCCAGCGCGAAGGTCACGGACACGGTGTTGCCGTCGACGGACGAGTCGGCCGTGGTCGCGGCCGCGACGCCGGCGCCGGCGACGGTCAGTGCGGTGGCTGCGCCGAGGGCGGCGGCGGTGCGGAGAGCAGTACGGGACATGAGGGGTTCCTCCGGAGGGGATGGGACGGGCCGAGCCCGCCTGTTATGTGAACCGTCTAAGGATAAGCCAAGAGTTCGCCACAGGTGGTGATTATCGAATACGGATGCCCCCACCCGTTGTGAACATGGGTGGGGGCGTCCGGAGGGCGGTACTTCAGCGGAGTTCGCGGAGCGCGTCCAGCCGTTCGTGAGCCTGGGTCATGATCCGCTGGATCAGCTCGTCACAGCTCGGCAGGTCGTCGATCATGCCCACGACCTGTCCGGAGGCCAGGACTCCGGCCTCGGTGTTGCCCTCGACCAGCCCGGCCTTGAGCAGCATCGGGGTGTTGGCGGCCATGACGATCTGCTGCCACGTCCGGTCGGACGCCTTCCTCATGTTGAGGCCGTCCTTGGCGAGCTGCTGCCACTTCATCCCGGTCATGGACTTGAACTTATTGGCGTTCTGGACGGCGGCGGCCATGCCCTTGAGTGGGCTGCCCGATTCGAGGGCGTTGACCAGGCCCGTACGCAGGACGCGGTGCGGCATGCCGTCGACGCGGGTGGAGACGACGGTGTCCTGCAGGCCCTTCTCCAGGTACTGCGTCTTCACCGCATCGGGCACCCGGGAGTCGCTGGTGAGCAGGAAGCGGGTGCCCATGGCGACGCCCGCGGCGCCGTAGGACAGTGCCGCGACCAGTCCGCGGCCGTCGAAGAAGCCGCCGCCGGCGACCACGGGGATCGAGGTGTTGCCGGCGCCGCCGAGGGCGTCGATGACGCTGGGGAGGAGCAGGGTGGTGGCGACCTGGCCGGTGTGGCCACCGCCCTCACCGCCCTGGACGATCACCGCGTCGGCGCCCCAGGAGGCGACCTTGACGGCGTGCTTGGCGGCGCCGATGGAGGGGACGACGACGAGGCCGTTCTCCTTCAGCCGGGCGATCAGCTCCGGCTTGGGCGCGAGGGCGAACGACGCGACCTTCACCCCGTGGCGGATCATCAGCTCGCACCGCTCGGCGGCGTCCTCGGCGTCGGCCCGGAGGTTGACACCGAAGGGCTTGCTGGTGAGCTTCTTGGTCCGCACGATGGCGGCCTCGAGCTCGGCGTAGGTCATGGTGGCCGAGGCGATGATCCCCAGTCCGCCGGCGTTTGCCGTGGCCGCGGTCAGCTCGGGTCCGGAGACCCAGCCCATGCCCGTCTGGACGATCGGGTACTCGACACCGACGAGCTCGGTGAAGGCCGTGGACAGTGTCGGCGCGTTCATGCGGCCGGCACCTCGCGGTCGCGGAACCCGCGCGGGTCCAACACCTCGCGGATGATGCGCAGCTCCTCGGCCGAGGGGTCGCGGGTGACCGCGGCGTCGGCCAGGCCCTCGATCTCGAAGCCCGTGTTCTCCGCGACCTCATCAGCGGTGACGCCGGGGTGCAGGCTGATCGCACGCATGCTGCGGTCGGCGCCGCCGAAGTCGAACACGCCCAGGTTGGAGACCACCCGGTGGATGTGGTGGTAGCGGAAGGCGGGGTCACCCTCGGTGTAGCGGTCGTAACCGACGCCGCAGACGACGTCGACCTTGTCCGTGAACACGCGCGAGGAGTGCTTGCCCACCCAGTAGCTGGTGGCGTGGTTGATCGAGTTGCCGGGCGCCCCGCGCAGGCCGAACATCTGGCGGGTGGGCTTCTGCACGTCGTCGCCGAAAGCTGAGAGGTTCTGGTTGCCGAAGCGGTCGATCTGGTTGGCGCCCATCACCACGTGGCGGGTGCCGGCCTGCAGGACGTCGAACACGCGGGGGAACGGGATGTACCCCTCGAAGTCGATGGTCTTGCCCAGCGGCGGGGTCTGGCCGAGGAATCGGTACTCGCCGTCGGTGATGAGCAGGTCCGGCTCGGTGGTGAGCCGGGCCAGACGCGCGCCGATGGTGGCCATCGGGGTCATCGGCGAAGCGAAGATCTCACCGGCGCCGGCAAAGATCTCCGCGCAGGCGACAGCGCAGTACTCGGCCCTGCTGATGGACTGAGTGGTGGCGGACTCGGTGGTGACGTCGGACATCACTTGGCTCCCTTCTGGGCGGCCTTCTCGGCAGCGGCCTTCTCCGCGAACGCGGTGACGGCCTTCTGGTAGTCCTCCTCGGACCCGGACAGGAACTCGTCGACGAACGCCTTCCACGAGGTCTCTTCCTTCGCGGACGCGGCGTAGTGCTTCTGGAACGCCTCGTCACGGCCGTCGCCACCCGCGAACGTGAAGTGGGCGCCGTTCGGGGCCTCGGAGACGGTGTCGACGAACATGCGGCTGAGCAGCATGCGCTGCGGGCCGACCTCGTTCATCAGGGCGTCCGCGGAGTCGACGATCTCGTCGGTCTCGAGCAGGACGGTGTCCGCGGCCATGGCGTAGAGATCGTCGAAGTACCCGTCCGCGCCGGTGAACGCGGCGTTGCCGTGCTTGTCCGCCTTGTCCAGGTGGATCAGCGCGGCATCCATGCGCAGGGCGGGCATCGCGACCAGGGTCTCGGTCTTGCCGTCGACTTGGTACGGCGAGTCGACGGTCTTGAGCTCGTCGCCCCAGAACCGGAAGACGTCCGAGCCGAGGCCGGCGCGGGTCGGCAGGAACGGCAGGCGCTGCGCGGCGGCGGTGAGGCCCGCGCGCACCATGCCCTCGTCCATCTCGCGCGAGATGATCGAGCCCTCGGTGCGGCGACGCGCGAACCACGGATCGTAGAACGGCGCCGAGTCCAGCGTGACGAAGCCGTAGTAGGCCTTGGAGACCTTGCCGGCCGAGCACAGCAGACCCAGGTCCGGGCCGCCGTAGGTGATGACGGTCAGGTCGGTGAGGTCCTCGCGGCGCAGGATCGCGCGGACCAGGGCCATCGGCTTACGCCGCGAGCCCCAACCGCCGATGCCGATCGTCATGCCGCTCTCGAGGCGCGAGACCGCCTCGTCCAGGCTCGTGCGCTTGTCGCGCGGGGTGGGGGTGCTCACTTGTTCTCGCCCGTCCTCTCGGTGCTGGTGTCGCCGGAGGCGCGCTCGGCGCGCCTGTCCAGGTTCTGACCCGTCCTGACGAACTCGTCGCGGTGCTCGTCGGCCACGCCGGCGAGATTGAGTTCGAAGGTGAAGCCCTGCTCCATGCGGTAGGAGGACTTCACGTCGATCGGGTCGATGTGGTTGATGGCTTCCTTGGCCGCGCGGATCACGCGGGTGTCCTTGGCGGCGATCGCCTCGGCCAGGTCGCGGGCGGCCGCGTCGAGCTGATCGCGGGGGACCACGTCGTAGACGGTTCCCCAGTTGTGTAGCTGTTTCGCCGTGACGGTGCGCGAGGTGAAGTACAGCGTCCGCATCATGTGCGGCGGCACCATGCGCGCCAGGTGGGTGGCGGCGCCGAGCGCACCGCGGTCCACCTCGGGCAGGCCGAACACCGCGTCGTCCGAGGCGACGATGCAGTCCGCGTTGCCGACGAGGCCGATGCCGCCGCCCACGCAGAAGCCGTTCACCGCGGCGATCACGGGGACTGCGCACTCGTAGACGGCGTTGAACGCGACGTAGCAGCCGCGGTTGGCGGCCAGCAGGTGGTCGAACCCCTCGAAGTCCTGCATCTCCTTGATGTCGACGCCCGCGTTGAATCCCCGGCCCTCGGCTCGGAGGATCACGACGTGGACGTCGGGGTCGCGGCCCGCGGCGAGGATCTGCTCGCCGAGTTCGAACCATCCCGCGGACGGGATGGCGTTGACAGGTGGGTAGTCGACCGTGACGGTGGCTATCCCGTCTGCGCCCTTGTCGACGTTGATGCCCATGGAGCTCCTTCCCACGCCACGGCCGTCTGGGACGGCACAGTGACTAACCAAACGCTTGCTTGGTAGGCTAGCACGCATGACGAACATCGATCTGGGTCTGGCGGGGAAGGTCGTCCTCGTCACGGGCGGCGTACGCGGCGTGGGCGCCGGCATCAGCACGGTCTTCCGGGAGGCCGGCGCGGTGGTCGTGACCTGCGCGCGCCGCCCCGCTGACGAGGGCTCCGACGTTGCCGACCTGGAGTTCCACTCCGTCGACCTGCGTGACGCGGATGCGGTTCGCGCGATGATCGACAGAATCGTCGCCGATCACGGACGCCTGGACGTGGTGGTGAACAACGCGGGGGGCGCGCCGTTCGCCCTCGCCGCGGACGCCAGCGCGAACTTCCACTCCAAGATCGTCGCCCTCAACCTGCTGTCGGCCTTGACCGTGTTGCAGGAGGCCCACCGGGTCATGACCGCGGACGGGCCCGACGGCCAACTCGGCGGCGCGATCATCAACATCTCCTCCGTCTCCGGCCACCGACCCTCGCCCGGCACCGCCTCCTACGGCGCCGCCAAGGCCGGCATCGACTCGCTCACGCAGTCGCTCGCCGTGGAGTGGGCCCCGGCCGTGCGCGTGAACTCCGTGGTGGTGGGCCCCGTCAAGACCGAGCTCGCCGAGATGCACTACGGAGACGCAGACGGGGTGGCCGCCGTCGACGCCACCATCCCCATGGGGCGCATGGCCGAGCCCGCCGACGTGGGCCGCGCCGCCGCGTTCCTCGCCTCGCCGCTCGCCGCCTACATCACCGGCGCGCAGCTGCTCGTCCACGGCGGTGGCGAGAAGCCCGCGTTCCTGGCGGCCTCCACCGCCGAGAACAAGCACTGACCCAGAACACACGCACTGCAACTTTCAGCAAGGAGACACACATGGGAATCTGCGACGAACGCGTCGTCATCGTCACCGGCGCCGGCCGCGGCATCGGCCGTGAGCACGCACTGGCCTTCGCCGCCGAGGGCGCGAAGGTCGTCGTGAACGACCTCGGCGCCGGCATCGACGGCTCCGACGTGGGGGAGCACCCCGCCGAGCAGGTCGTCGCCGAGATCAAGGCCGCCGGCGGCGAAGCCGTGGTCAACGGCAACGACATCTCGTCGTGGGACGGCGCGCGCGAGCTCGTCCAGCAGGCCGTCGACACCTTCGGTGGGCTCGACGTGCTGGTCAACAACGCCGGTTTCCTCCGCGACAAGATGCTCGTGGGCATGTCCGAGGAGGAGTGGGACAAGGTCACAGGAGTCCACCTCAAGGGCCACTTCGCGCCGATGCGTCACGCCGCCGAGTACTGGCGAGCCGAATCCAAGGCCGGCCGCCCCCGCGCCGCCCGCGTCATCAACACCTCGTCGGGCGCCGGACTGTTCGGCTCTGTCGGCCAGGGCAACTACGCCACCGCCAAGGCCGGCATCGCCCTGCTGACCATTCAGACCGCCGCCGAGATGAAGGGCTACGGTGTCACGGCCAACGCGATCGCGCCCGCTGCGCGTACGCGCATGACGACGTCGGCGGGCGAGGGCATGGCCTCGCAGATGGCCGCCCCTGAGGACGGCTCGTTCGACGCCATGGACCCGGCCAACATCTCGCCGCTCGTTGTGTGGCTGGGCTCGGAGGCCTCAGGCGACGTCACCGGCCGCGTCTTCGAGGTCGAGGGCGGCAGGGTCACCGTCTGCGACGGGTGGCAGCGCGCCGCCTCCGAGGATAAGGGCGCCAAGTGGGACTCGGCCGAACTCGGCTCCGTGGTTCCGCGACTGCTCGCCGAGTCGCCGGCTCCGGTTCCGGTCTACGGCGCGCGCTGACGCGCTGACTAAGCCAGTGGCCCCGCACCTGTCGGTGCGGGGCCACGTCGTCTGAGGGCGTCAGTTGCTGACGTCCGTCAGGAGGGGATCATCAGTTCCCCTCGCGCTCCGGGTGGAGGCACTCCTGGTCGGCGATGCCCGAACCGGAGTTGGCCAGTTGGTCGACCATGTCGTGCGGCAGGTCGCAGATGCCCGGGATATGGACGCCCGGCAGCGGCGGCAGGGCCGGGAGGCGGAGGTCGCCGCCGAAGGCGGCGCCGGCAGCGGCACCACCGAGGGCGAGCGCTCCACCCACAGACAGGATCGGGAGCAGGCCGCCGCCGACGCTGGACTCGATGCTGGTGACGCTCTCGAGTGAGGCGTTGGTGCCGACGCCGGACGCGGTGTCGGTGGACGCCGTGGCGCGCAGCGAGCCGTTGTCCGCGGACGCCGTGCCCTGCAGCGAGCCGTTCTCGAGCGAGCCGGTGAAGGCGGTGAGCGAACCGTTGACTCCGGTCAGCTCTTCGGCAGAGCCGATGCCCACGTAGGCACTGTCAGTGGAGATGGTGGTGATCGCGTCGGAGCTCTGGCCAGTCGAGCCACCGTTGCCGGTGATCGAGCCGAGCAGACCGGAGTCCGGCCCGGCGAGCGAGTTGGTGACCACGTCGAGCGAGCCGACGATGCCCTGGGTGAGGTAGCCGCCGGTGACGGAACCCAACAGGCCGGTCTCGGGGTCCGTCAGCGAGCCCGACAGGTTGGCGATCGAGCCCTCCGAAGCCCCGAGGATGCCGGCGATCGAGCCGCCGTCGCCGAGCGAACCCGCGACCGCGTCGGTGATGCTCTCGAGAGAGCCGCCGTTCTCGATCGAGCCCTGGAGGCCGGTCGTGATGTCGCCGGCCGAACCACCGTCGCCGAGCGAACCCGTGATGCCCGTGCCGATGTCGGTGAGCGAGCCGCCGACACCCGTGGTGACGTCGCCTGCCGAACCGCCGTCGCCGAGGGAGCCCTCGACACCGGCGAGGACGCCGGTGAGCGAGCCGCCGTCGCCGAGGGAGCCCTCGACACCGTCGAGCACGCCGCTGAGTGAGCCGCCGTCGCCGAGGGAGCCGGCTACGCCGTTGATGACGCTGGTCAGCGAACCACCGGTGATGGATCCCTCAACGCCGTCGAGGACGCCGGTGAGCGAGCCGCCGTCGCCGAGGGAGCCCTCGACACCGTCGAGCACGCCGCTGAGTGAGCCGCCGTCAGAGATCGAGCCGGTCAGTGCCGTGGTGAAGGCGCCGAGCGAGCCGCTGAGACCGGTGGACGACCCCGAAAGGTTGTCGACCGAGCCGCTGACCGAGTCGATGACCGTGGTCACCGAGCCGCCTTCAAGCGAGCCGGCGAGACCGTCGGAGATGATTCCGCCGGAGCCGGTGAAGTCAGCGGAACCGCCGAGCTCGGTGGAGCCCTCACCGATGCCGCCGGTCGAGCCCTCGGGGATGACGCCCGCAGAGCCGGGGATCAGCTCCATGGAGCCCAGGTCGGTCGACCCCATGTTGGGGAATTCGATATCGGCAGAGGTCGTCAGACCACCGAGGATCGGGATCTCGAAATCTCCGGACTGAGCATTGGCGACGCCGGTGGCGCCCGAAGATGCAAGAGCTGCGGCGGCGACGAGAGCTGCGGCCCTGGTGGTGTTCTTCACGAGACAAGTCCTCTCAGCGGTGTAGGGCACGTGTGTGCCCCTCGTTGCATAAGACTTCTCTGAGAATGAACTTTTGTCAATAGTTACCGACCGAATCGGTGCGTCAGTGGTGTTGACGGCGGTCACCGCTTCTGAACTGCGTGAAGGTGATCGGTCAGCTTTCGGTGCGCGTGCGGGGCTCGCAGATCACGACGGGGATGACCCGGCTCGTGTTTGCCTGATACTCAGCGAAGTCCGCGTACCGCTCGACGAGCCGCGGCCAGAGTTCCGCACGCTCGACCGGAATGGCCTCCCTCGCCGTCATCGACCTGACACGGCGGCCCACCTGGACGGTGACGGACGGATCGGCCAGGACATTGCGGTACCACTGGGGATGCGTGGGCAGGCCGCCCTGGGAGGCGACCAGCAGGACGCGATCGCCGTCGGGAATATGTAGCAGTGGCACGGTTCTCGGCTGACCGCTCTTGCGGCCCGTCGTCGTCACCAGGCACACCGGAACCGGCGCCCGCAGCGCCGAACCCACACGCCAGTTACCACCCACGCGGCCGCCCGTGCGCTGGTAGAGCCACGTGTTGACCCGCGACATCACCTTGATCACGCCGACGACCCACGGCGCGCCACGCCGGGGGTCGTCGACGCCCGTCTCGGGGCGGGGGTCCGTCACTTGCCGCTCGGCAGCGGTGCGCGGACGATCACGTGCTTGCCCGGGAAGAACGCGGCCAGCTCGCGACGGCTCTCCTTGAGCGAGAGCAGGCCATAGCCACGCTTGCGTTCCTCCGGGCGGATCCAGATCGCCACGTCCACGTCGCCGTCATTGATCTGCTCGCCGAACACCAGGCCCACGGCGGAACCGCGCGCGGTGTCCACGGCGACGAACCACATCGCCGACTCCTCGTCGATCCGGCTGAGGCCGTCGCGGCGCTCCTGTTCGGTGCGGTTCTCGTCCCACTCGCCGCCGGTCGCCGACGAGGAATCGGAGGAGCGGGAGTGGTACAGCGAACGGTGATCGTCCGAGTCCTTGAACGGATGGAGCTCGAAACCGGACGGCCCGGCCGAGACCGGGTGCTCGGTGGTGACGCCGACGAACGACTCCAGCGGGGCCCCCAGGACCTCGCGCGCCTCGTCTGCCGACACGGCGAGGAGGTGCGAGATGGCCTGGACCGCGTCGTCCGTGCCGTTGGCCGAGGAGATGGCGGCGAAGATCTCCCGCCGACGTCCCGCTGCGGCCTCGATGACGTTACTCATGTCAGATCCTCTCGATGATGCTGGCCGAGGCCTGGGCGCCTCCCGCGCACATCGTGATGAGGGCGCGCTCGCCGTCCGTGCGCTCGAGCTCATGCAGGGCGGTGGTGATGAGCCGGGACCCGGTGCTGCCGACGGGGTGGCCGATCGCGATGGCCCCTCCGTTGACGTTGACCTTGTCCATGTCGGGCCCGTGCACCTGCGCCCAGCTTAGGAGCACGGAGGCGAACGCCTCGTTGCATTCGAAGAGATCGAAGTCCGAGATCGACATGCCGGAGCGGTCGAGTACCCGCTGGGTGGCCTGGACCGGGCCGTCGAGGTGGTACTCGGGCTCGCCGCCCACGAGTGCCTGGTGCAGGATCCGTGCCCGTGGCTTCAGTCCGTGCGCCCTGGCCACGTCCTCGTCCATGAGCAGGACGGCGGCCGAACCGTCGGACATCTGACTGGAGGTGCCGGCGGTGTGCAGTCCGCCCTCCATGACGGGCTTGAGGGACGCCAGTGCCTCGGCGGTGGTGTCGCGCAACCCCTGGTCGCGGGTGACCGTCACCGTCTCACCGGTGTAGGTGCCGTCCTTGAGGCGCTCGGGGGCGTCGACGGCGAAGGTCTCGCGATCGAAGCGGCCCTCCTCCCACGCGCGCTTCGCGTTGGCCTGGGACCGGACACCCAGTTCCTCGAGGTCGGCGCGGCTCAACCCGCGGCGCTTCGCGATCCGGTCGGCCGCGGTGAACTGGTCGGGCAGGTCGACGTCCCAGTCGTCCGGGCGCGGCATCCCGTTGGAGCCGTCGCCGACGGCGGCGCGCAGCGCGATCCAGCTCATCGACTCGACGCCGCACGCGATCCCGACGTCCATCGCCCCCGCGTGGATGAGGTTGGCGATGAAGTGATTGGCCTGCTGCGCGGACGAGCACTGGCAATCGATGGTCGTGCACGCCGTCTGCCACGGCAGTCCCGACGCGAGCCAGGCGCCGCGGGTGACGTTGTTCCCCTGGGCGCCGGCCTGGGTGACGCACCCTCCGACGACCTGCTCGACGAGCGCGGCGTCGATCCCGGCGCGCCGGATGACCTCCTTCTGCGAGGCCCCCAGCAGGTGCGCGGGGTGCAGGCCCGACAGTGCGCCGCGAGCCTTTCCGATCGGGGTCCGGACGGCCTCGACGATGACGGGATTTCCCATGGATGCGCTCCTTTGGAAGCAAGGTTAGAACGAGTTCTAGTTTACGTCACCCGGCGGGGGATTCCGAGTTCGCGGTGCGGGGGGCGACCGGGCGCTCCGGGCGATCAGGAACGACGACCCAGAAGTGAACGTGTTCCAGTATGGTGCCTATAACGTGTTCTAGATTACATTGCGGGGTGAGGGCAGAGATGTCCCGGCGCCGTTCGAGCACGAGACGCAATCAGACGTGGTCAAGGAGTGCCAGTGCAGCCAGTCACCATTCCCGAGGGGTTCGATTTCACGGATCCGGAGCTCTACGAGAAGCGCCTACCGCATCCCGAGTGGGCCCACCTCCGCCGGACCGAGCCGATCTGGTGGTGCGCCAAGGACCCCGGGGTCGACGGTTTCGACGACGACGGCTACTGGGTCGTCACCAAGCACGAGGACGTCAAGGAGATCTCGCGCCGGACCAACGAGGTCTTCTCCACCTTCGAGAACACCGCCATCCCGCGCTTCGCCCCCGGCACCGAGCGGGAGATCGTCGAGCTCACCCGCCTGCTGTTCATCAACCAGGACGGCGAGGAGCACAAGAAGTACCGGCGGATCATCTCGAAGGGGTTCACCCCGCGCAACATCGAGAAGATGCGCGAGCACCTCGCCGAGAAGGCCAAGAACATCGTCGAGACCGCCGCGGCCAAGGGCACCGGCGACTTCATCGTCGACGTGGCCTCCGAACTGCCGCTCCAGGCGATCGCCGAGCTCATCGGCATCCCCATGGAGGACCGCCACCAGATCTTCGAGTGGTCCAACCAGATGACCAGCTACGACGTCCCCGGCAAGGTCGAGGAGTCGCAGATGGCCAACGCCATGGTGCTCTCCTACGCCCAGGAGTTGGCCACCAAGCGCGAGACCGACCCCCGTGACGACCTGGTCACCAAGCTCATCCAGGCCGACGTCGACGGCGAGAAGCTCACCTCCGACGAGTTCGGCTGGTTCGTGGTCCTGCTCGCGGTGGCGGGCAACGAGACCACCCGCAACGCCACGACCCACGGGATGATCGCGTTCCTCGAGAACCCGGACCAGTGGGAGCTGTTCAAGCGCGAGCGCCCGGCGACCGCCTACGACGAGATCCTGCGGTGGGCCTCCCCGATCACCTCGTTCCAGCGCACCGCCACCGAAGACGTGGAGATCAGCGGGGTGACCATGAAGAAGGGTGACCGTGCCGCGATCATGTACGGCTCGGCGAACTTCGACGAGGACGTCTTCTCCGATCCGTTCACGTTCGACATCACCCGCGACCCGAACCCGCATCTGACGTTCGGCGGCAACGGCCCGCACTACTGCATCGGCGCCAACCTGGCCAAGCTGCAGATCGAGCTGATCTTCAACGCGATCGCCGATCACATGCCGGACATCACCTCGCTGGGGGACTCGACGCGTCTGCGTTCGGGCTGGCTCAACGCGATCCAGGACTGGAAGGTCGACTTCAAGTGCCCGGTCATGCACTGACCTGACACAGCGAGCAGCCAGACCCGGCCCCCGGCCGGTCAGCCCCGGTCCCGCCTGTTCCGCAGGCCGGGCCGGGGCTCTCGTCTCGGGGGAGGGGTGACCTTGTCGTCGTCGGCGTCGTCGTCCGACCTCGCACACACCCCGAACCGATCCCGTCGGCCCCATCGAACAGGCAAGGTTATCACCATGATCGACCACCGCACCGTCGACCGTGACGGCGTCCGACTGCACTACGTGGTCGCCGACCCCGACCCCCGGTCCGCCACGGCGCCGACCGGCGACGGCACCGGGACCGTGGTCCTCCTGCACGGTTTCTCGCACTTCTGGTTCACGTGGCACCGCCTGATCCCCGACCTGACCGCGGCCGGATGGCGGGTCATCGCCCCCGACCTGCGCGGGATGGGCGGGTCGGACGCGCCCACGGACGTCGCGGCGTACGCCCCGCGTGAGGTCGTCGACGACGTGGTGGCCGTCTGCGATGCCGAGGACGCGGGCCGGGTGGTACTGGTGGGCTTCGACTTCGGCGCCGGAGTCGCCTACGACACGTGCCACCTCGAACCCGGGCGGGTCCGCGCGGTGATCGGGATGGAGAACCCGTTCATGAGCACCGCCGGGTCGGTCCCGCCCCTGGAGGCGTCCGCGATGATGGCGCAGAAGCACTTCCTCCACCTGCACTACTTCGCGCAGCCCGGTGTGGCCGAGGCCGACCTGGCGGGGCGCGAGCGTGAATTCCTCACCCGCGTCTTCTGGGCATTGTCGGCGGATTATCACTACCTCGACGTGTGGCAACATCCGCCCGGCTCCACCTATCTCGACGCGCTGCCCGAGGCGCCACCGCTGCCGTGGCCGTGGCTGTCGGTCGAGGAGATGGACACCTACGAGGAGGAGTACGCGCGCACCGGGTTCGCGGGGCCACTGCAGTGGTACCGGGCGATGGACGTCAGCTGGAACGCGCGACAGGAGTTCGAGCGGCAGACCAATCCCGTGCCCTTCTATTTCCTCTATTCCGAGCACGACCCGGACCTCGAGGGCTTCCACGGCCGCGACCCGTTGACCAAGCTCGACCGCTACCACGACGACGTGCGGATGGTCCGCGCGATCACGGCGCCGGCGGGACACCTCATGCACCTCGAGGCCACGCAGGACACGCACCGGGAGATCCTCGCCTGCCTGGACGACGTCGCTGCGCACCTGCCCGCCTGAGGGGCATCACGCGCCGAAGCGCCCCGTGCAACTAGCCGGTGAGGCCGTACTTCTCGCCGAAGCGGGCGATCGACTCGATCTTCTGCTCGGCCGTGCAGTCGTACCCGTGGCCCTCGATCAGCCACGGCATGACGATGATGTCGGTGACACCGGCCGCAGCCAGCTCGGCGAAGCCCTTCGAGCCGTAGCGGTCCAGGCACACCACCTGGATGGCGAAGCGCTTGCCGTCGCCGCGGTCGGCCAGCGAGCGCCCCTGCTCCTCGAGCAGTTCGCCCAGGCGGGTCACGGTGGCGCCGATGTCGTCGAACCCCATCATCGCGCTGGTCCAGCCCTGGCCGACGCGGGCGGCGCGCTTGAGCGCGATCTCGGTGTGGCCACCCACGTAGAAGGGGACCTGCTCGGACGGGGCCGGGGTGAAGATGAGTTCGTCGAAGTCGAAGTGCTCGCCGTGGAACTCCATCCACTCGCCACGCAGGCCCTCGCGCATGATCGCCAACGACTCGTCGGTGCGTTTTCCGCGCCCCTTGAACGGCGCGCCGCACCATTCGAACTCGTTGGGGTCCCAGCCGATGCCCACGCCCAGGTCCAGCCGGTTGCCGGTGAGCAGCGCGACCGACCCCACCTGCCGGGTGAGCAGCAGGGGGTTGCGGGGGCCCACCTTGAGCACCTGCGGGCAGAAGCGGATCCGGGAGGTCGCCCCACCCATGGCGGCGCAGGCGATGAGCGGCTCCACCCACTCGGTGTTCTCGTCCCACATCCGGGAGCCGTCCGGCGTGTACGGGTAGTCCTTGTCCTGACGCCGCGGGTGGAACAGGGAGTCGGGCAGGACGATCCGGTCGATGCCCGCGGCCTCGGCGCCGCGCGCGATGTCGAGGTACTGGTCGACGGGGGAGAAGGAGACGGGGACGGAGAACTCGACGTCCGCTACGCGGTTCATGGTCACTCGCTCTTTCCTGCGGCGCCGGCGATGGCCGCCCGGTCGTCGTCCGTGAGTGCACGCAGGCCCGAGGCCATGGCCGTGTCCTGCTCCCAGAAGGCGCGGAGGTTGATCAGACGACCGTCGGCGTCGACACGGTAGTCCACGGCGATGTCGATCTCCATGATGCTGGAGCCCATATGGGTGCGCATGGTGCCGATGCAGAGCAGCTCGTCGCCCACGGCGATCCCGCGGTCGAAGCGGAACTCGATGTGATCCGGGGTGGCCACGGCCTTCTCCCAGAACTCCAGGAGCCTCTCCGTGCCGGTGTGGCCGATGCCCTCGGCGTCGAACATCGACGGACCCACGGGATCCTCGATGGTGCCCTCGGGATTCCAGCCGGCGATCCAGGCGTCGCGGTCGCCCGCGTTGGTGGCAGCCCACGAGCGGCGTGCGGCGGCGTAGGCGGGACTGGCCAGTGCCGCGTTACTCATCTCGAGCGGGCGGTACTGCCCGCCGGCGTCCAGATAGGGGTTGCTCATGAGTGACGCTCCGGACGGTCGGTCCCCACGACCCACATGGAGAAGTACTGGGACCCGCCGCCGTAGGCGTGGCCGAGGGCCTTGCGCGCGCCGGGGATCTGGTGGTCGTCGGCGCGGTTCATCACCTGACGGGCGGCCTCGGCGAAGCGGAGCATTCCGGACGCGCCGATGGGGTTCGAGCACAGCACGCCGCCGGACGGGTTGACCGGCAGGGAGCCGTCGCGCGCGGTGGCGCCGGACTCGGTCATGCGCCACCCCTCGCCCTCCGCGCAGAATCCGAGGTTCTCCAGCCACATGGGCTCGAACCAGGAGAACGGCACGTAGATCTCGGCCGCGTCGATCTCCTCGGCCGGGTTGGTGATCCCGGCCTCGGCCCACAGGGCGGCGGCGGCGTCGCGGCCGGCCTGCGGGCTGCGGTAGTTGCGGTAGGCGAAGGTCCCGGGCTCGGTGCGAAGCGCGGTGGCGTGGACCCACGCGACCTGTCGGCCGGCGGACTCCACGGCCTCGGCCGCCTCGGCATCGCCGATGACGATCGCGCACGCGCCGTCGGAGGAGGGGCAGGTCTCGTCGAACCGGATGGGGTCCCACAGCATCTGTCCCTGTAGCACCTTGTCGACCGTGATGTCGGGCTGCTTGAGGTGGGCGTGCGGGTTGACCGAGCCGTTGAGGCGGTCCTTGACCGCGACCATCGCGCCCACGTGCTCGGGCGCCCCGGTGGTGCGGATGTAGGAGCGCACGTGCGGAGCGAAGTAACCGCCCGCGCCGGCCCCGACGGGCGCGGTGAACGGTACGGGCAGGCTGAGTGCCCACATGGCGTTGGACTCGGACTGCTTCTCCCACGCCACGGCGAGGACCCGGCGGTAGCGGCCGGACTGGACGTGGGACGCGGCGACGACAGCGGTCGAGCCGCCGACGGACCCGGCCGTGTGGACGCGCAGCAGCGGTTTGCCGACGGCGCCGAGAGCGTCGGCCATCATCAACTCGGGCATCATGACGCCCTCGAACAGGTCGGGGGCCTTGCCGACGATCACGGCGTCGATGTCGTCCCAGCCGACCCCGGCGTCGATCATGGCGGCATCGATGGCCTCGCGGCAGAGCCCGGCCATGGAGATGTCGGTGCGGCGGGCGACGTGGTGGGTCTGGCCGGTCCCGAGGACGGCAGCGGGCAGACCGGAGCCGTGGGTTCCGGATGCGGGGGCGCTCATGCGGTGCGTCCTTCCAGGAGGCAGATGAGGTTCTGCTGCAGCAGGTGGCCGCTGGTGGCGTGGGCGAGTGCGCGCTCGGAGCGGCCCTCCCAGATGCTGTGCGCGGCGTAGCCGATGCGCTCGAGGCCCGCGCTGAACAGCGGGTCGGCCAGCAGCGAGCCGCCGGACGGGGTCACGGCGACGTCGTCGGAGATGCCCAGCGCGCCGCGCAGGAGGAGCTCCTGGTGGGTGTACTGGGTGTGCAGTTCGGCCACAGAGACGCCGCCCAGGTCGGGGCGGTCACCGGACGAGCCGGACGCACGGACGGCGGCGGCCCGTGCGGACGGGGAGTCGGTGAGGTCGCGGGCGCCGAACTCGGCGGAGTCGGCGATGTGTTCCATCCCGGTGATGTACGCCGGGGTGTCGACCAGCTCACGGGCCCGGTCGGCGGAGGCGAGGATGATGGCGCCGGCGCCATCGGTGACGGGAGGGCAGTCGTGCTGACGCAGCGGGTCGGCCACGTACGGCTCGGCGAGAAGGTCCGTCTCGTCGCGGCCGGTGGCGCGGGCGGCGACGGCGGCCATCTCGGCCTCGGACCACCGGCCGGCGTCGATGCCGGCGCGGGCCTGCAGTGCGGCGACGTGGTGCCGGCCGGGCCACAGCGGGGCGACGGTGTAGGGGTCGAGTTGCAGCGCCAGGGCGGTGTCGAGGTCGGTGCTGGCCGAGGCCTTGCCGAACCCGTAGACGAGGGCCGTGTCGGCCTGGCCGGAGGCGATCTTGAGGTAGGCCTCGAAGAACGCCCACGCGGCGTCCATCTCGACGTGCGACTCGGAGATCGGGGGGACCGCGCCGATGGAGTCGACGGCGGAGATGAACGAGAAGGCGCGGCCGGCCAGGTAGTCGGACGAGCCGGAGCACCAGAAGTCGATGTCGGTGCGGTCCAGTCCGGTCTGCCGGTAGCACTCGGCGAAGACGGGGGCGAGCATCTCGACACCGTTGGTGGTGCCGAAGGTGGACTCGGTGTGGCGGGCGTGGGCGAATCCGACGACGGCCACGTCCCGGGGAGCGTTGGGGGTCACGGGTGGTGTCCTCTACAGGTGATCGGCATAGGTGTCGGGATCGGCGTCGGGATCGCCGGTGGGCTCGAAGTGGGCGATGGCCTTCATCGAGGCGGGCCGTTCGGACTCGGGCGTCCACACGGCGCGCACGCGCATCCCCATCCGCACCTCGGACGCCTCGCAGCCCAGCACCAGGTGCTGGATGGGGACGTCGGAGCCGTCGAGCAGGATGTAGGCGGTGACGTACGGGGGCTTGATCTCCTGGCCGGCGAACGGCACGTTGACGATGCCGAACGTGGTCACCGTGCCGATGTCGGAGACCTCCACGTACTCGCCCATGGCCACGCCGTCGGACGGGCAGTAGTCACGCGGGGGCACGTATACCTCGGGGCCGTTGGAGCGGCGGCGCCCCAGCACCTTGCCCTGCACGATCGCGCGCAGGTACTCGCTCTCGGCGGGTCCGGCCGTGTGGGTGACCGACAGTCCGATCGGCGTCACCACGATGGTGACGGGCTCGGACTCGGACCGCGGGGCCTCGTCGTCGTCGACACCCGCGTCGACCGGGGCGTCGGCGGGGACCACGCACGCGATGTCGTGGACGGTCCCGGTGCGCTCGGCGGCCCACCGCAGGCGGACACGCATCCCGGTACTCACCGCGTCGGGGCCGTCGGCGGCCAGCGGCAGGAGCATGGCGGTGTCCGCGCCGTCGAACCGCACGAGCGCCCACGCGAACGGGGTGTCGAGCGGGTTGACCTCGGTGGGAGCGGGAACCCAGGTCCATGCGACGACGAGGCCCTCGATCGCGGAACCGGATCCCACTTCCACGGATTCCGTGAGGGCCCGGCGTGTGTGGGGGTCGAACTCGACCGGCGGCAGGTGCACGGTGCCGCGGGAATCGCGGTTACCGACCAGGCGTCGCTCGCGTAGGCCGGTGAAGAACGCTCCCAGCACGGGGCCGGTCGACCGTGTGTAGTCGAACGACGGTGACAGGGACGCCGAGAGCACGGGCTCGTCCGGTGGGGTGATATCGACAACGATCTCTCTGGATGTCACGCCCTCGAGTAGAACACGTTCCACCGCGGTTGTGTGAGTTTCCCCGACACGCTGATCCGGGTCCCCGCCCCCGCCGCGGAGAGGTGTGGGTCACACTGGTGTCCATGAAATTCGCGTTGCAGCTCGGATACTGGGGCGCCCAGCCGCCCACCAACCATGCCGACCTCGTGGTGGCGGCGGACAGGGCGGGCTTCGACACCGTCTTCACCGCCGAGGCCTGGGGTTCGGACGCCTTCACGCCGCTGGCCTGGTACGGCTCGCTCACCGAGCGCATCCGGCTGTCGACGGCCGTCGTGCAGCTCTCGGCCCGTACGCCCACGGCCACCGCCATGAGCACCATGACGCTCGATCACCTGTCGGGCGGACGCTTCGCGCTGGGGCTGGGTGTGTCCGGGCCGCAGGTGGTGGAGGGGTGGTACGGCCAGCCGTTCGCCAAGCCGCTGGCGCGGACCCGCGAGTACATCGACATCATCCGCCAGGTCCTGCGCCGCGAAGCGCCCGTCACCTCAGACGGCCCCGCGTACGCCCTGCCCTATCAGGGCGACGACGCCTCCGGATTCGGCAAGCCGCTCAAGCCGATCCTGCATCCACTGCGCGAGGACGTGCCGATCTGGCTGGGCGCGGAGGGGCCCAAGAACGTGGCCCTGGCCGCAGAGATCGCCGACGGCTGGCTGGGCTTCCTGGCCTCGCCGCGCACCGCCCACGAGTTCAACGGGTGGCTCGACGAGGGGTTCGCCCGACCCGGGGCGCGCCGCACCCGCGAGGACTTCGAGGTGGCCTTCCTGTGCCAGCTCCACGTGACGGACGACCGCCGCGGCGTCCTCGACGCGTACAAGCCGTTCACCGCCCTGTACGCGGGCGGCATGGGCGCCGAGGAGAAGAACTTCCACGCCGAGGCGTTCCGTCGCATGGGCTTCGGCGACGACGTGGACCGCATCACCGAACTGTTCCGCTCCGGCCGCAAGGACGAGGCCGCCGCCGCGGTGCCGGACGAGATGGTCGAGGCCACCGCGATCATCGGGGATGCCGACTCGGTGCGGTCGCAGATCGCCGAGTGGGAGGCCGCGGGCATCACCATGCTCGTGGTGACCGCCCGGTCGGTCGAGGAGATCGAGACGCTCGCGCAGTTCATCGACTGACGTGGGCCGGGCCCGGGGGTCAACCGCCGTCGCCGACCTCCAGGATCTCGCGACCGGGGCCGACCGTGACCCAGCCGGGTCGGTCCGTGAGCGAGACCCTGACCGCGTAGACGGGCGGGGGCCCGGAGCCGGAGGGGGGTGAACCCGGAGAGATCACCACCCTGTCCGGAACGGCCCCGGGCGCTCCCAACAGGGCGGGCGTCGCCTCGATCGCGAACATCACGGTCTCCGCGTCCACCGCGGCCACAGGAAAACCGGTCGACGCGGGCAGCCGACTGGTGATCCCGTCCCGCCATCGACCGTGGAAGGTGTGTCGCAGCGTCGTCTCCGCGCCGTCAGGATCGGCGCGGCTCAGGTGCGCGGTCTCGCCTTCGATAACGAGCCGCTCCGCGGTGGGGTCGTCGAGCTGGTCGCGTGCGGCATCGATGACGCGGGTCACCCCTTCGGCGGTGAGCAATGGTCCCGGTGCCGTGCGGATCACCTCGACGGAGGCCGGGCGGTCCACCGTGCCGCCGGTCGGGGAGGGTGCGTTCCCGGCGAGGTGGTCCAGACCGGCGATGAGGCCGACGGTCAATGCGCTGGCCAGGACCGCGCGCAGCAGCCCGCTCGCCAGGCGCCTGCGCCCCGCCGGCCCCCGCGTCGAAGGCCCGGGCGGTCGCTTCGCGACGATCCGCTCGCGCGCGTTGGTCCGCCGTACCGAGAGCGGGGTGTCGGCTGACAGGCCCCGGCTGCGTACCTCCAGTTCGAACAAGCGCCTGTTGAGGTCGGCCACCAGTGAGTCGAGGTCGTCGCGGGTGGTCGACAGGGCGGCGTCGCGGCTGCGCTCGCCATGTTCGAGGGGGCCGATCCGGCCGTCCGTGTAGGCGTTGTCCAGGATCTGCCACACGGCTCGCCTGCGGTCCTCGGTGGCCGGCTCCGGGGCGGGCCCACCGGGGGGGGGCGGTGCGCTCATCGGGGGACGCCGACTTCTCTCACGATCCTGTCGTGCCCCACCACTATGTGCCCGCGGTCACCCTCACGACTCACGGTGATCTCGTATGTGGGCTGGGCGAGCGCGTCCGGGCCCACGTCGATCCCCACGAGATCTGCGTCCGAGAGCCCGTTCTCCGCCGCGGAGGCCCGAGCCGCCTCCAGGGCGGCCGGTACATCGATGGACTCCATTGCAACGGAGAGATCGTCAACGGGGCGGAAAGCCTCCCCGTCGGCGGCCCACTCGCCCAGGTCGTCGCGTCGCCACGAGTCGACCGCCCCGGGGTCTGTCGGATCCTCGATGAGGAGGAGGGCGTAGTCGCCCCTGATGTCGAGCGAGGCCACACGAGCGTCGCCGAACCTCGCACGCGCAGACGAGATGACCTCATCGACGCTGCTCGAGGTGATCGTGTCCTCGGTGCCGCCGACGAGGCCGGTGAACGCACCGTCTCGCAGCGCGAGGGCCCCGCCGGCGACAAGGGCGAGCCCCGCCACGGTCGAGGCGCCGACCAACTTGGCGGTGTCGAGCGGGTCGCGTGGCGCGCGGCGGGACCGGGCGACCGGAGTGGAGCGGGTGCCCGCCACCTCGGAAGGCGACCGGGCCGGGGCCGGCAGGTCCGCGAGGATCGCCCGGAGTTCATCGACGTATCCGCTCGACCGCACCTGCCACCCGAGGTGAAGGTGATCCAGGGGGTCGAGGCGCCCATCTGCAGCGGCGGCGTCGAGCTGCTCCCACGCCGCGACGCGCTGGGGGTCGCTCGCGCGGATCCGATGCTGCGCCATGGGCAGGAGGGTAACCACCGGCGGCTCGCCGTGGTCTGGTCACGGTCGCCGGGAAAGCCCGCCATCGCGATAGAACACGTTCTACTATGGGGTCATGAGTGCACCCACGCCTTCCGTCCCCGCCGACGCCGGAATCCTGGATCCGCGGACCGGCGAGCACGTGACCAGCGTCTACCGGATCGCCGAGGCGGATCCGGACCGCATCGCCGTAATCGAGGCGGGCGGTCGGCAGGTCACCTTCGGCCAGCTCGCCGACGCCGCCCACGGCTACGCCCGGGGTCTGCGCGAGCTCGGACTGGAGACCGGTGACTGCATCGTCCTGCTGGCGCCGAACAGCATTGAATTCCTCGAGGTCTACTACGCGGCCATGGAGATCGGGCTCTACGTGGCCCCGGCGAACTGGCACCTGACCGGCCCCGAGGTGGCGTACATCCTCGAGAATTCGGGATCGACGGTGTTCATCGCGGACACCCGGTTCGCCGACGTCGCGACCGCAGCCGCCGGGGAGGCCGGGCTCGACCCCGCCCGCTGCTACGCCATCGGTGAGGTTCCCGGATTCCGTCCGCTGCCCGAGCTCACGGTCCCAGCCGCGGGGGAGGACCCCTTGCCGTCGTCGCGGACCCTCGGCGGCCCCATGCTGTACACCTCCGGCACCACCGGCCGCCCCAAGGGCGTGCGGCGCCCCCTCACCGGCGCCTCGCCGGATCAAGTGACGGTCCCCAACTACTACTTCTTCGCCGGCTTCGACATCCAGGCGCCGGACAACGTCCACATCTGTGGCTCGCCGCTCTACCACACGGCCGTGCTCAACTTCGTCACCATCTCGCTCAATCTGGGCCAGGCCGTGGTGCTCATGGACAAGTGGACGCCCGAGGAGATGCTGCGACTCATCGACGCCCACGGCGTCACCCAGTCGCACATGGTGCCGACGCAGTTCTCGCGGCTGCTGGAGCTGCCGGAGGATGTGCGCGCGAAGTACGACGTGTCCAGCCTGCGCACGATCGTCCACGGCGCCGCGCCGTGCCCCAAGCACGTCAAGCAGGCCATGCTCGACTGGTGGGGCCCGGTCCTGACCGAGTACTACGCCGGGACCGAGGGCGGTGGGTGCACCATCACCGGCGAGGAATGGCTGCGCAAGCCCGGCAGCGTGGGGCGGCCGTGGAAGACCACCACCCTGAAGATCCTCGACGACGACGGCAACGAGCTGCCCACCGGCGAGATCGGCAATGTGTACCTGCAGATGCACGGGTCGAAGTTCGAGTACCACCAGGACAAGGAGAAGACCGCGAAGACCTACGTCGGCGAGCTCTTCACCATGGGCGACATCGGCTACGTGGACGAAGACGGCTACCTGTTCCTGTGCGACCGCAAGAACGACATGATCATCTCCGGCGGCGTGAACATCTACCCGGCAGAGATCGAGTCGGAGATGACCCGCCACGAGGCGGTCCGCGACGCGGCGGTCTTTGGGATCCCGCACAAGGGCTGGGGTGAGGAGGTCAAGGCCGTCATCGAACTGGCCGAGGGCTACCCCGAGTCCGACGAGCTCAAGGCACACATCCTCGAGGACCTGTCCGGTCGGCTGGCGAAGTTCAAGATGCCGCGGTCGATCGATGTGGTGGACGAGCTGCCCCGCCAGGCCAACGGGAAACTGATGAAGCGCACGCTGAAGGATCCGTACTGGGCGGACGCGAAGTAGGTCTGGGCAGGGGCGGGCCCTCGTCGTCGTCGGATCCCCGACGCGGGGCGAGAACGCGTTCTACCCTGGACGCATGACCAGAACCCCCACCGCGCGCGATCTCACGCTCGCGCAGATCCTCGAGCGGCAACAACAGGCGTTCCTCGCCGATCCCCAGCCGGGCGTGAAGATCCGCCGGGACCGGATCCTGCGCCTCAAACGCCTCGTCCTGGACAACGCCGCCGACCTCACCGAGGCGATGCGCGAGGACTACGGCTCCCGGCCAGAGACCTTCTCCACCCTCACCGACATCGCCTCCTCCATCCCCGACCTGGACCACCAGCGCGGCAACATCAAGAAGTGGATGCGCCCCACGCGCGTGTCCCGAGCCCTGGAGGCGGTGGGCTTCACCCAACAGGTCCGACACGACCCCAAGGGGGTCGTCGGCATCATCGGACCGTGGAACTTCCCGCTGTACCTCACGATCGTGCCCGCCGGTTCCGCCCTCGGCGCCGGCAACCGGGTGATGATCCGGCCGTCCTCGGTCACCGCGCACACCACCGAGGCCCTGTGCCGGCTGGCACCGGAGTATTTCGCCGTCGACGAACTCGCGATCGCCGGACCCGAACACGGCCGTGGTTCGGACTTCTCGGTCCTGCCCTTCGACCACCTGTTCTTCACCGGCTCGCCCGGGGTCGGCAAGTCCGTCGCCAAGGACGCCGCGGAGAACCTCACCCCCGTCACCCTCGAACTGGGCGGCAAGAACCCGGTCCTAGTCGACACCAGCGCCGACATCGATCGGGCTGCGCGCAGCATCGCGTCCTCCCGCCTCGTCAACGGCGGTCAGGTGTGCATGTGCCCGGATTACGTGTTCGTCCCCGAGGACCGACTGGACGCGTTCTGCGACACCGTGCTCGACCAGTGGCGCACCAGCCTGCCCGCGATCGTCGGCAACCCCGAGTACACGGCGACCGTCAACACCTCGAACTACGAGCGGATCGTCGGCCTGATCGACGACGCCGTGGGGAAGGGCGCCGACAAACGCGACGCCGCGCCGGCCGGCGAACGGCTGCCCGACCCGGTCGGCCGCAAGATCGCGCCCACCCTGCTCACCGGCGTGACCCCGGACATGGAGATCGACTCCGAGGAGGTGTTCGGCCCCGTCCTCACGGTATTCGGCTACAGGGGCCTCGACGAGGCGATCCGCTACGTCAACGACCGGCCCAGCCCGCTCGTCCTGTACTGGTACGGGGACCGAAACGACCGCTTCGAGACCGTCGCCGACCGCACCCGCTCCGGCAACATCTACGGCAACGACTTCGGGATCGGCATGGCCTCGTCCACCATCCCGTTCGGCGGCGTCGGCAACTCGGGGATGGGCGGGTACCACGGCCACTACGGCTTCCGGACGTTCACCCACGAGCGGGCGGTGGCGCACCACTCGTTCGCCTACAACGTCTCGGAGATGATGGTGCCGCCGTTCACCAAGGACAAGCAGCGGATGGCCTCGGGATACCTGAGGGCGATGCAGGTACGGACACGGCTCAAGCTGTAGCGGGGGGCCCGCCCCCGAGGCCGCTGCGTCCCAGGCCGCGGTCCCCGGGGGCGCTGACGTGGTGCAGCGGCACGGTCAGCCGGAAGGTGGTGCCCTCGCCCTCAGCCGAGTCGAAATCCAGGCCGCCGTCGTGCCCCTCGGCGATCGCCTGGACGATGCTCAATCCCAGCCCGGTCCCGGGGATCGACCCACGCTGGGCGGTGCTCGACCGGAAGAACCGTGTCCCCAGGTGCTCGTGCTCGGCCTCGGGGATGCCGATGCCGGTGTCGGCAACGGAGACGGTCGCCACGTCGTCCTCCGCGGTGAGGGTCACGGTGACCGATCCGCCCTCCGGGGTGAACTTGATGGCGTTGCTCACCAGGTTGGTCACCGCCCGCTCGAGCTGCAGCGAGTCGCCCGTGACCTCGGCCTGCTCGACCCGCTCCGCGAGAGTGAGCCCGGCGCGGGCGGCCACGGGTCCGAGCGACTCGAGGACGTGGCCCACCACGGCGTCGAGGCGGAGCCGGTCGTGGTCGATGTCGAGACCCCTGGCCTCGATCCGGCTGAGCGTGAGCAGGTCCTCGATCAGTCCCTTGAGCCGGTCCGCGTTGCGCTGGACCACCGAGACCAGGCGGTGCTGGGCGGGAGTGAGGTCGCCGCCGTCGCCGTCGCAGAGCATCTCGGTGTAGCCGATGATCGAGGCCAACGGCGTCCGGAGTTCATGGCTCACCGTCGAGACGAAGTCGTCCTTCTGCCGGTCCAGTTCCTCGAGCCTGCGGACGTGCTCCTCCCGGCCCGCCTCGTAGTCATCTCTGGCGTCCAACAGCACGTTGAACGCCGCGGCGAGCGCGCGGACCTCCGTCGGGCCCTCGTCGGTGCGGGCGCGGGCCCCTCGTCCGCCCTCGGTGTCGTTCCGGGCCACGTCGGCGAGTTTCTCGATGGGGTCGACGATCGTCCGGGCGGTCCGGCGGGTGTCACGGATGATCGCGGTGGAGGCCAGGAAGATGATCACGAAGGTCAGCGCGGACTCGCTCCACAGCGTGACCGTCCGCCAGGTGCGCATCTCCGCCCGCTTGTCCATGGCCGCGGAGAGCAGCGTGTCGGCGGCGGTGACCATCGCCGTGAAGTCCATGACCGCGTCGATGGTCTCCTGTTGGCTGATCGGGGTCGACCCGGGTGGCAGGTCGGGTGTCGTCCCGACGACCGCCTCGGCGTAGCGCCACCACGACTCGGAAGCGGAAGTGAGCTTACCGAGGGCGGGGGAGAAGACGTCGTCGTCGCCGACCAGACGCTGCAGCTCGGTCAGTGCCTCCCGCGAGTCCGTCTCGAGTACCCGCAACCTGTCCTCCGCGCCGGGAAGGCCGTACGCGCGATCCATCCGCAGATCCGACTGGGCCCAGCGCATCGCGATCACCAACCGGCTGGTGGTGTCGACGACGGGGGTATAGATGGAGCTGGTGCGCTGGGAGAAGTAGAACTGGACCAGCAGGAGGGTGGGCCCCAGCAGCGCGATCACCACCACGAGGACGAGCATGCTGCGGCTCTTGCGGCGCAGGACCTCGGAGACCTTCTCGGCGGGTCGTCCGGAATCCGGGGTCGTCGCTGCTTCCGTCACGACGCCCCCTCCGTGGAGAAGCCGCGGCGCGTCATGACGCCCCACTGCTGCTCGCTCCCGCGCAGCGCCTGCCACCAGCCCCGGAGGCGCCAGATGACGTGGAGCTGGCGGTAGCCGATGTTCTCGAGGACCGACGAGGCGATGAGGGAGAGCATGCTCCCGAACCGGTGGTAACGAGAGAAGTACACCTCGTCTACGGCGGCTGCGGTGAGTGCGACGACGATCGCATACCCGTAGGCCACGGCGAGGAACAACCAGAAGGTGGTGGGATTGACCAGGCCCAGGACGAACCCCAGGACCATGAGCACCAGGCCGACCGCCTCGATGAGGGGCGCGAACAGTTCGAAAGCCCAGTAGTAGGGGACGGCGAGCGTGCCGGCCCGTCCGTATCGCGGATTGCCGAACATCACGCGGTGTTTGACCAACGTCTCCCAGAGCCCGCGGTGCCATCGCGCGCGTTGCTTGCCGAGAACCTTCAGGGTCTCCGGCACCTCTGTCCAGCACACAGGCTCGGGGACAAACGTCACCTGGTAGTCCTCGTCGCGCTCGCGGAGTAGACGGTGGAGGCGCATGACGAGTTCGAAGTCCTCGCCGATGGAATCAGGGTCGAGTCCACCGACCTCCACGAGCAGGTCGCGTCGGAAGCAGCCGAAGGCGCCGGAGATGAGGATCAGCGCCCGCAGCTTGGACCACCCGGAGCGGCCCAGGAAGAACGACCGTAGATATTCGAGCGCCTGGATCTGGGCGAGGAGGTTGCGTGGCATCCGGACGTCGACGATCTGCCCGGACCGGATGGTGCACCCGTTGGCGACCCGCACGACACCGCCGGTGGCAGCGGTGCGAAGCGGGTCGTCCGCGAACGGCTCGGTGACGATGAGCAGCGCGTCGGGGTCCAACAGTGAATCGCCGTCGACGCAGATGATGAGGTCCTCCACCGCGGTGTTGATGCCGACGTTGACGGAGTCCGAGCGCCCCGAGTTGGCTTTGTCGATGACGGTGAGCCGGGTGTATCCGTCGCGCGGGACGTAGAGACCGCGGGGCACCTGCCGGGTCGGGATGTCGTGGGGCACCTCGCGGTCTGCCCGGACCAGGTCGAACGCCTCGACGAGGACGCGGAGGGTCTCGTCGGAGGACCCGTCGTTGACGACGATCACCTCGTGGCGGTGGTAGCGCAGTCCGAGGAGTGACCGGGCGGCCTCGACGACGCCGGCTGCCTCGTTGTAGGCGGGGACGACCACCGAGACCCCCGGCGCCGTGTGGCTGCCGAGACGTTCGACGCGACCGGAATGACGACGACGACGACGCGTGCTCCGGAAGTCCACGGCCGCGGCGATCACGAGCACCAGGTACGAGGAGTTGATGAGCACGAAGTAGAGCAGGATGGGCCAGGCGATCAGGTCCAGCAGCGTCGCGATCACCACGCGGAGTGTCTCGATCACGGGGCCGGCTCCTCGTCCCGGTGGGCATCCTGATGGGTGGGCTCGCCGGCCCGCCGGGCGCTCGTGGCGAGATCGTACAGGTCGGGCTTGCGTTCGCGGATGCCGATGGCCGTCACGGCGCCCAGCGAGGCGAGGGCCGCCAGGTCGTCGTCCGAGACGGTCGAGGTGTCCCGGACGGAGATCTCCGGCGGGATGGTGCCGCGTTCCAGGGCGTCGACGAGGACGGCCTCACCGCTCCGGCCGAGGGAGGCGAGCGCAGCGGCGGCCACCTCGGCCAGTCGCCGGTCGGCGTCGGCCAGGACCGAGCGCAGGGGCGCGAGCGCGGCCGAGGCGCCCAGTTCCCCGAGGGCGGTGGCGGCGGCCAGCCGTACGTTCGCCGGTTCGTGGGCCCCGAGGGCCCGCCCGAGGTCGTCGATGACCCGACCGTCGCCGATCATCCCGAGCGTGCGCGCGGCGGCCGCGCGGACCCGCTCGTCGCGGTCGGTGCGGAAGAGTTGCAGGAGCCGGGGCAGCAGGGAGGCCATGCCACCGCGCGCCGCGACCGTGGCGGCGACGTACCGTACGCCGGGATCCGGGTCGTCGAGGCCCCGTCGCACCGCCTCGCGGACGTCGTCGCCCATGGCCAACAGGGCGTCCGCGGCGACGTAGGCGGGCACCCCGGAGATGCCGTCGACCTGGCGGACAGCGCGCAGCACCGAGTCGGAGAACGTGGCGTCGCCGATGACCCCCAGGGCGCGCACGGCGGTCGCGCGGACCGCGCGGTCCCGGTCGGAGAGCAGGCCCGCCAGGGTCGACGCGTGCTCACGACGCCGTGTCGCCCCGAGTACCTGGGCTGACCGGGCCCGGGTGGTGGACGACCACGAGCGGGTGCCTCGGACCGCGCCGTCGACGGTGCCGTGACGATCGAGGATGTCGACCAGCGCGGTGACGGCTCCACCGCGGACCTTGCCGAGCAGGTCGAGAACGGCCCGGTCGACGACCCGCGCCCGGTACCCGCCCAGCCTGCCGGGGGGCTCGTCGGTCGGCTCCTCGTCCGCGGCGAGCGCGAGCAGCCGGGGCCGGATCGGCCGCAGGATGCGCTCGACACGACGACCACGGCTGAGCCGCGCCGCGTGGGCCCACAGCATGACGATGATCAGCACGGCGATGGAGGCGACCAGGATCCACAGCGATGTGGTGAGCACGCTGGACGTGACCTCGGGCGCGACGTCGTCGAGCAGGGAGGGGGAGGGGTCGTCGTACGAGGGGAGCACCGGGCGGTCCGCGGTTCTACCGGCCGAGCAGCGCGTCGACCCGGCGGAGGAGCTCCCGGGGGCTGAAGGGTTTGATGACGTAGTCGTCGGCGCCCGCCGCGAACCCCGCGTCGACCTCGGCATCCCGGGCTCGGGCGGTGAGCAGCAGGACGCGGCAGTCCTCCGGGCCCTCACCGTCCCGCAGGCGACGGAGGACGTCGAGCCCGGACAGGCCGGGCATCATGATGTCGAGGATGGCCAGTGACGGGGCGAAGCTCGTGATCGCCTCGAGGGCCTCCACCCCGTCGCGGGCGGTGCGGATCTCGTATCCCGCGTTGTCGAGCTTGAAGGCGACGAGCTCACGGATGTCGTCGTCGTCGTCGGCGATCACGACCCGCGGCCCTGGTCCTGTCACTGGTTCGCCCCGCCCCTCTGTTCTCTGGTTGTCGTGCCGACTTTATCGACAGACCCGACGGGGCGAGGTCATTCCCCCCGGAACTCGGGCGTGCGCTTCTCGGCGAAGGCCCGCGGGCCCTCCTTCGCATCGGCGGAGGCGAAGACCCGCCCGCCCACCTCGGCGTCGACGCGGAAGGCCTCCTCCTCGTGCATGCCCTCGGTGCGACGGATGGTCTCGATCATCCCCCGGACCGCCAGCGGACCGTTCGCGGAGATGAGGTCGGCGATCTCCAGGGCCTTGTCGAGGGCCGATCCGTCGTCGACGACGTGGCCGATGAGCCCGAACCGCTCGGCCTCCTCGGCGGTGAGGTGGCGGCCCGTCATGAGGACCTCCATCGCGACGGTGTACGGGATCTGGCGCACGAGCCGGACCGCCGAACCGCCGAGCGGGTACAGGCCCCACCGCGCCTCGGAGACACCGAACTTCGCGGACCGTCCGGCGACGCGGATGTCGGTGCCCTGCAGGATCTCGGTCCCGCCCGCGATGGCCGGCCCCTCGACCGCGGCGATGAGCGGCTTGCTCAGTCGACGGCCCTTGAGCAGGGCCGGGAGCGTCGTGAGATCCCAGCCGCCGCCGGCGAACTTGTCCCCCGGGGCGTCGGAGTTCATGGCCTTGAGGTCGGCGCCCGCGCAGAAGAACCCGCCCGCGCCCGTGAGGATGCACGCCCGGATGTCGGGGTCGGAGTCCACCAGGTCCCAGGCGGCCTCCATGCCCCGCATCATCGGCCCGGACAGGGCGTTCCGGGCTTCGGGGCGGTTCATGGTGACGATCAGGACGTGCCCCCGCCGCTCGGTGAGCAGGTGCTGGTCCTCGGGGGTTGCGGCGCTGGTCATCTTCGGCCTCCTGGAGGATTTCTTTATGCCGGGTTCGATGTAACCCACACCACGGGAAGGTAACACGTTCTAGTTTGGGGGCATGGCGTACTCCATCGGAGATCTCGTAGAACACAGCGTGGACCGTGTCCCCGACCGGCTCGTGCTCGTCCAGGGTGATCGTGAGCTCAGCTTCCGGGAGTTCGAGGACCGTGCAAACCGACTCGCCCACCACCTGCAGTCGGTGGGGGTGGGGCCCGATGACAAGGTCGCGGTGTACAGCCGCAACACCATCGAGGCCGTCGAGGCCATGGTGGCGATCTTCAAGATCCGCGCGGTCATGGTCAACGTGAATTTCCGCTACGTCCCGGCCGAGCTCGAGTACCTGCTGGACAACTCCGATGCCGTCGCGGTGATCCACGAGCGGCGGTACTCGCAGACCCTGGCCGAGGCCCTGCCCAGGACCCCGGGGGTCCGGCACTGCCTGGTGTTCGAGGACGGGACCGACGGACCGGACCCGGTGGTCCCCGAGAGCGTCTCCGTGGCGCACTACGAGGACGCCCTGGCGGCGCAGTCCCCGGAGCGGGACTTCGGCGAGCGCTCGAACGACGACATCTACATGCTGTACACGGGTGGCACCACGGGCTCGCCCAAGGGCGTCATGTGGCGCCAAGAGGACGTGTTCATGGTCCTGGGCGGTGGCATCGACTTCCTCACGGGGGAGCGGGTCGCCGACGAGTGGGAGTTGGCGAACAAGGCCGTCGACGGCGGGGTGCTGGTCCGGGCCGCGCTACCGCCGCTCATCCACGGCGGAGCCCAGTGGGCGATCCTCATGGCCCTGTTCGCCGGTCACACGAGTGTGCTCATCCCGGAATTCGACGCGGAGACGGTCTGGCAGACGGTCACCGACCGCAAGATCAACCTGATGTTCATCACCGGTGACGCGATGGCGCGGCCAATGATCGAGGCCTGGGACGCGGAGAAGTACGACCCTTCGTCGCTCTTCTACATCGGGTCCTCGGCTGCCCTCTTCTCGCCCTCGGTCAAGGACCAGTTCATCGAGGCCTTCCCCAACGCGATGATCTCGGACTCCATCGGTTCGTCGGAGACGGGTTTCTCGGGCATCGCACTGGCGGAGAAGGGGAAGACCCACACCGGCGGTCCGCGCGTGAAGATCGACGGCGAGACCACGGTCCTCGACGACGACGGCAACGAGATCCGACCCGGATCGGATGTCATCGGCAAGGTGGCCCGGACCGGTCACATCCCGCTGGGGTACTACAAGGACGAGGCCAAGACCGCGGCGACGTTCAAGACGTACAACGGTAAGCGCTACTCCATCCCCGGCGACGACGCCCGGGTCGAGTCCGACGGCACCGTCACGATGCTCGGCCGCGGCTCGGTGTCCATCAACACCGGCGGCGAGAAGGTGCACCCGGAGGAGGTCGAGGCGGCCCTCAAGACGCACCCCGACGTGTTCGACGCGCTGGTGATCGGGGTCCCCGACGATCGGATGGGGCAGAAGGTCGCCGCCGTGCTGCACACCCGGGACGGCAAGTGCCCGCCCATCGAGGAGATCAACGAGCACGCGCGCACGGAGATCGCCCGCTACAAGTGCCCGCGCGCGGTCTGGGTCGAGACCTCGGTCAAGCGCAATCCCGCGGGCAAGCCCGACTACCGGTGGGCCGCGGACATCGCCGCGTCCCGCCCCGCAGACGACAGCCAGGAGATCAGCAAGTGAGCATTCGCACTTCCCTCACGGAGGAGTTCGGGATCGAGTACCCCGTCTTCGCGTTCACCCCGTCCAAGGCCGTCGCGGCCGCCGTGACCCGTGCCGGCGGCATGGGCGTGCTCGGGTGTGTCCGGTACAACGATGCCGCGGAACTCGACGAGGTCCTCACCTGGATGGACGAGAACACCGACGGCAAGCCCTACGGTGTGGACATCGTCATGCCCAACAAGGTCCCCACCGAGGGGAGCCCGGAGGACATCGCCGCGATGATCCCCGAGGAGCACAAGTCGTTCGTCTCCCGTGTCCTCGATGACCTCGGCGTCCCACCGCTCGGTGATGACGCCGAGCACAACGCAGGGGTGATCGGGTGGCTCCACTCGGTCGCCCAGTCGCACGTGGAGATGTCTCTCAAGCACCGGCCGGTGCTCATCGCCAACGCCCTGGGCTCGCCGCCGAAGCACATCATCGACCTCGCCCACGAGAACGGGATGAAGGTCGCCGCCCTCGCCGGCGCCACCAAGCACGCCCTGGCCCACGTCGACAACGGCGTGGACATCGTGATCGCCCAGGGCGGCGAGGCGGGAGGTCACACCGGCGATGTCGCGACGATGGTGCTGGTCCCCGAGATCGTCAAGGCCCTCGACGGCCGGGCCCCGGTGCTGGCCGCCGGTGGCATCGGCGACGGAACCCAGGTCGCGTCCGTGATCGGGATGGGCGCGCAGGGCGCCTGGATGGGATCGCGCTGGCTCACGGCCGCCGAGTACGCCGAGGACGGCGGGTCGCGGGCCATGCAAAAGGCGCTCGTGGCCGCGACCAGCCGCGACACCGTCCGTACCCGTATCTACTCGGGCAAGCCCGCGCGGCTGCTCAAGAGCAAGTGGACCGAGGCGTGGGCCGCCGCCGACGCGCCGGACCCGATGCCCATGCCCCTGCAGAACATCCTCGTCGCGGAGGCCCACCAGCGGATCTCCGAGGCGCAGGATCCCGAGGTCGTGGCGATGCCCGCAGGGCAGATCATCGGCTCCCTCGAGGGCGTGGTGCCCGTGGCCGAGACGATGGCGCAGATCGTCGCCGAGTACGAGGCCGCCGTCGAGCGACTGCGCGCGACCCTGGCCTGACCGGACGGGCCCGTCTCGCCGTCATCAGCCAGATCCGCTACTCCGATTCCGGATCCGCCAGCCCAATTCGGGTAGCAGATCGGGAATCGGGATAGCGGATTCTCGGCCGTCAGGTCGTCAGCAGGTCATCAGCTGGTCAGGACGAACAGCAGCATCGCGGCCCAGTGGCAGGCGAACGCGATCACGGTGCACGTGTGGAACACCTCGTGGAAACCGAAGACGCCGGGGGCCGGGTCGGGTCGCTTGAGGCCGTAGACCACCGCGCCGCCGGTGTAGGCGACGCCACCGACCATGACCAGGATGACGGCCGCGAGGTTGGCGGTGATGAGGTCGCCGGCGAACCACACCGCGGTCCAGCCGAGGCCGATGTACAGGACGACGTACAGCCAGCGCGGCGCGGACAGCCAGAACAGGCGGAACAGGATCCCCAGCAGGGCGCCCGACCACACGAGTGTCAACAGGATCTGGGTGGTCGGGGGCTCGAGTGCCGCCACCGTCATGGGGGTGTACGTCCCGGCGATGAGCAGGAAGATGTTGGAGTGGTCCAGACGGCGCATCAGGGCTGCGGCGCGTGGCCCCCAGTTCACCCGGTGATACAGGGCCGAGATCCCGAACAGCAGGGTCGAGGTCGCCAGGAACACGGCGCAGGCCCAGGTCAGCGCGGTCCCCTCGGCGAGCACGGTGAGCACGACGCCCAGCGCGATCGCGACGGGTAGGGTGCCGGCGTGAATCCACCCCCGCAGCAGCGGTTTGGGCGGAACGGGCGCGGAGATACCGAAGTCGTCGTCGGCGGCGACGGCATCGGCGTTGATGCCGTCGCCGGCGGGATGCTGCAGGTCGGGGTTCACGGCGTGGTCCACACGCCAAACCTACCGACGACCTCACCCGGGGGTGAAGGCCCCCGCACCGTCGGCGCGGACCCAGACCCTGTCCCCGGCCGATTCGGCGCCCAGCGAGCTGAGGTCGCGGGCCCGGAACTTGAAGCTGGCCGTCCGTGGTAGCGCGGCGGTCATCCGGAGCAGCGACGGCCACTGCTTGGGCCCGAGGTCGGGTTGGGCGGCGAGGAAATCACCGAACCCGCCCGCCAGGGCCGAGGCTTCTGCACCCTCGCGAGGCACCACCGCCGCGGCGACGGCGTCGCCGATGACGGCCGGGCCCCGCACCGTCTCCGCCGGCACGGCGTACACGCCGACCTCGGCCACATCGGGGTGTCGCCGCAGTACGCGTTCGATCGGAGCCGCCGCCAGGTTCTCCCCGTCCACGCGCATCCAGCCACCGGACCGGCCCGCGAAGTAGACCCATCCGTCGTCGTCGACGTACGCGAGGTCGCCGGAGTGGAACCGGCCGCCGCGCATCCTCTCGGCGTCGGCGGCGGGGTCGCCGTAATACCCGGAGAACAGGCCCGGCCCGTCGGCGACCATCTCACCCACGGACTCGTCGGCGTTGAGCAGGACACCGGCGTCGTCGAAGCGGGCGCGGGGGCACTCGTCCCCGGACTCCGGGTCGACGATCCGCACCCCGTCCGGCAGTGGACCGAGCGCGGCGTCGGGGGTCCCGGGCGTACGGGTGACGGAGATGCCGCCCTCGCTGGAACCGAACCCGTCCACCACGGTGACGCCGAAGCGTCGGGCGAACTCGCGGCGCACGTCGGCCGGGGCCTCGTTGCCGTAGACCACACGCATGGGGTTGTCGGCGTCATCGGGCCGCTCGGGGGTGGCCAGGATGTAGGAGAGCGGCGCGCCGACGTAGTTGGCGAAGGTGCATCCGTGTCGCCGGACGTCGTCGAGCCAGTTGGAGGCGGAGAAGCGACGCCGCAGGGCGATCGAGCATCCGGAGTACAGGGCGATCGGCCACGCCACCATCACGGCGTTGGAGTGGAACAGCGGCATCGCGCTGTACACGCAGTCGTCCGCGCCGATCCCGAACCTCTCGGCGAGCATGCGGCCGGGCACGGAGATCTTGCTCTGCGTGATCCGGACGGCCTTGGGGTCGCCGCTCGTGCCCGAGGTGAACACCAGCGCGACCAGGTCGTCGGGGCCGGCTGGCACGTCCGCCACCTCGGGGAGCGCCGCGTCGGCGTGGCGCTCCAATAGCGCGGTCCACTCGGGGGAGTCGACGGAGACCACGGGCACGCCGGGGTCGAGCCCGTCGAGCAGTGCGGCGTTGTCGGTGTCCGTGAGGATGAGCGCGCAGTCGGCGAGCGCGGCGTCCCGGATCAGGGCCTCGCCGCGCCGCGTGGGGTTGAGCCCGGCCACGACGAGCTCCGAGCATGCCGCCGCGCCGAGCAGGTGGAGGTACTCGGGCGTGCCGGCCAGGAGGAGGCCGACGTGGGGACGTGCCGGTGGTGACGACGACGACGAGGTCATCAGTTCCCGTAGCGCCGCGATCCGCACGGCCACCGCACCGACGGCCTCCGACCAGGGCGTGAGCCGGCCGTCGGACCAGATTCCGCGGTCGCCGACGGCGGACAGGGCGTGCACCGCGTCGGCGACGGAGGTGAACGGCTGGGCGGCGACGTCCGCGATCGTCTTCACCGCGCCGCTCACGCCGAGTACTCCCAGGGGTCGCCCGCGGTGGCCAGCACGTCGCCCAGGTCGAGCAGTTGCCGGGTGGCGCCGCCGAGGCGGAACTCGTCGGCCTTCGCGGCGAGGAAGTAGCGGTGGGCGGGCTCGGAGCGGTCCAGCCCGACGCCGCCGTGGACGTGCACGGCGGTGTGGGCGAGGCGGTGGCCGGCGTCGCAGGCCCAGAAGTGGGCGGAGGCCACCGCCGCGTGTGCGGTCGGGCCGGGGTCGCCGCTACAGGCGTCGAGTTCGTAGGCGGCGCGCAGGGTGCTCAACCGGACGGCGTCGACGTCGATGGACCCGTCCGCCAGGCGGGCGGCGACGGCCTGGAACGTGCCGATGGGGCGACCGAACTGGTGGCGGGTGCTCGCGTACGCTGCGGTGCGCTCGAGCGCGGCCTCGATCACGCCCCACTGGTGGGCGGCAAGGTGGACGCGGCGGCGCAGGGCATCGAACTCGAGCGCCCCGGCGGCGAGCGCGGTGGCGGCACCGGGGTCACCGGTGACGAGCCCGCTGCACGAGTAGTCGACGGGGACCGTGCGTTCCACGGTGACCGCCGCGCCGTCCGTCACGTGTAGGCCGTCGGCCGAAGACCGGACGATCACATCGGCGATCGGCGCCCAGTCCACCTCCGGTGCGGAGCCGGACCAGCCGTCGGCGACAGCGGCGATCTCGCGCCCCTCCGCCACGGCGGTGGCGCGGTCGGTCTGCCCGGCCGCCTCGAGCAGGTGGGCCGCGCGGATCGCGGGGGACAGGGGGACCGGGGCGACAACCCGACCCAACTCGCGTAGGACCAGGGCCTCGCCGATCACCCCCAGTCCGGCGCCGCCGAGCGACTCCGGGGCGAGGGCGGCCGGGACGCCGGCCCGGACCAGTTCCTCCCAGTAGCGGGCGTGGAACCGGGCGGTCCCGCGGTCGGTTCCGCCGGACTCGGTGCCGGGGCCGAACCGGGCGTCGAGTTCTCGCAGGGAGTCGTCGGTGACCAGACGCTCGCCCATGTCCCGGACGAGGGCGGTCAGCTCCGCGGTGGTGTCGTCGACGGAGAAATCCATGTCAGCGCTCCTTCCGGGCGGTGCTGGCGGACGGAGCGGGGGCGACGCGTGGCGCCGGGGGCAGCCCCAGGCCGGCGGTGGCGATGATGTCGCGCTGCACCTCGTTGGTGCCGCCGCCGAAGGTGAGGATGAGCGCCGACCGGTGGAGGCGCTCGATGCGCCCGTGCAGGGCGGCGGTCGGGGAGTGGGAGCGCTGGTAGCCGCTCGATCCGAGGACTTCCATGAGCAACCGGTAGGCCTCGCACGCCGTCTCGGTCCCGTACACCTTGGTCGCCGACGCGGCGATGCGGGTGGGCGCGGCGGTGTCCACGGAGACGATCTCCCAGTTGCGCAGGGCCAGGTACTCGGCCATCGCGTGTACGCGGGCCAGGTGGGTGCGCACCCACTCGTTCTCCATGACGGTGCCGTCGCCGGGCATACCGACGTCCGCCGAGCGGGTGGTGCGCGCCCACTGCACGACCTGCCGCAGTGAGGCCTGCAGCGGCCCCGCCGAGGTCAGGGCGACGCGCTCGTGGTTGAGCTGGTTGGTCATGAGCGGCCATCCGCCGTGCTCGGGGCCCACGAGGTTGCTCGCCGGGACCACCACGTCCTGGTAATAGGTGGCGCTGGTGTCCGGGCCGGCCATCGTGTGGACCGGGGTCCACGAGAAGCCCTCGGCGTCGGTGGGCACCATGATCATGGAGATGCCCTTGTGGCGCTTGGCGTCCGGATCGGTGCGCGCGGCCAGCCAGATCCAGTCGGCGTACGCCACCAGCGACGTCCACATCTTCTGACCGTTGATCCGGTACACCTCGCCGCCCTCGTGCTCACCGGTCCCGGGCTCGCGGACCGCCCGCGTGCGGAGCGACGCGAGGTCGGTGCCGGAGTCCGGCTCGGAGTAGCCGATGCCGAAGTGCAGCTCACCGCGGCTGATCCGGGGCAGGAAGTAGTTCTTCTGCTCGTCGGAGCCGAAGGCCATGATCGTCGGCGCGACGGAGTTGATGGTGAGGAACGGGACGGGAACCCCGGCGATGGCGGCCTCGTCGGTGAAGATCAACTGCTCGATCATCGGCCGGTTCTTCCCGCCGAATTCTTCGGGCCACCCCAGTGTCAGCCAGCCGTCTCGGCCCATCTCCGCGACGATCTCGCGGTACGCGTCGCCGTGCCCGTACTCGCCGGTGGTGGAGGTGAAGGCCTCGCGTCGTTCAGGGGTCATCAGTGCCGAGAAATACTCGCGCAACTCCCCGCGCAGACGTTCCTGGTCGGTGGTGTAGGTGATGTCCATATGCCCTAAGCTCATCGGTGAGTGGAACACGTTCTAGTGTCGTGTCTCACATAGTATCCAACCATCTCGCGGCCATGGTGGCCGTGGGTGCGACCGAGGAGGACGGCATGAGGATTGAAGTCGATCCCGACCGCTGCGAGGGGCAGGCCGTGTGCGTCGGCCTGGCGCCGAAGGTCTTCGAGCTGAACGACGACGACGAGGTCGTGCGTGTGATCGTCGACGAGGTCCCCGAGGACCTGCAGAAGCGCGCACTCAAGGCTGTGGAGAAGTGCCCGATGGCCGCGCTGAAGGCCGCGGAGTGACCGCGGGGATGGGTCGGGAGAATCTCGACGCGGACCTCTCACTCGACGGGCGCGTCGCCGTGGTCACCGGGTCCGGCTCGGGTCTCGGCGCGGCCGAGGCGGTCGAGCTCGCCAGGTCGGGCGCGGCCGCGGTGGTCATCAACGACATCCGCGCCGGTGAAGCAGCAGATGCGGTGATCGCGGACATCGAGGCGGCCGGAGCCAAGGCGGCACTCGTCGTGGGCGATGTCTCCGAGCGGGAGACCGCGGACGCCATGGTGGCCGAGGCACTCAGACTCGGCGGGCTGCACGTGGTGGTCAACAATGCCGGGATCACGCGCGACAAGATGCTGTTCAACCTCTCCGACGAGGATTTCGACGCGGTCGTGAAGGTGCATCTGCGCGGTCACTTCCTGCTCACCCGCAATGCGGCCGCCCACTGGCGCGCGGAGAGCAAGAAGTCCGGGGGGCCGGTCTACGGCCGGCTCATCAACACCTCGTCGGAGGCGGGGCTCTTCGGCCCGCCCGGCCAGGCCAACTACGGCGCGGCCAAGGCCGCGATCACCGCGCTGACGCTGTCCGCGTCGCGGGTGCTGGAGCGCATCGGCTGCACCGCCAATGCTATCGCCCCTCGCGGTCGCACCGGGATGACGGAGGCGGTCTTCGAGCCCTGGGACTCCTCCGAGGGGCCGGATCCGCTCTCGCCGGACCGGGTCGCGGACCTCGTGTCCTACCTGGCCTCGCCCGCTGCTGCGCACGTCACCGGTCAGCTGTTCGTGGTATACGGCGGGATGGTGGCGCTCGTGGAGGCGCCCGTCGTGGAGAAGAGGTTCGACGCGGAGGGTGGCGTATGGGACCGTCGCGAGTTCGCGGATGCGATCTCCGGGCACTGGTCAGGACGCCCGGAGGGCAAGTCCTTCTCCGCTGCGGAGATCATGAAGCTCTGAGTGGCGGGCCCGTCCCCGGCGTGATCGACGTCGATCGCGCCGGGGACGACTTATTGGTGTGTCGGGCGTGTTAGATTCCCCCGACGCGAGCTGGCAGGGGCACCGGTCGGGGGGATGGGGAAGCCCTTGTCAGATAGAACGTGTTCTAGCTACTATGTAATCTGGGTCACGATGAACCGGTCACTTGTTCAGTTTGGTGTGACCGGGGGATGAAAGAAGACAGGAGGGGGGCGATATGGCGAGAGTTCTCGATGCGCCGCTTAAGGGAGTCGGCGATTTCGTCGCCATGAGTCTCGACACGTTCGTGTCCTTCCCGTCGATCGTGCGGCAGGGCCGGGAGTTCGTCGAACAGTCCTGGTTCATCGCCAGGGTCTCCATGATGGCCACCATCCTGGTGGCGATCCCGTTCACCGTCCTGGTGAGCTTCACGCTCAACATCCTGCTCCGCGAGATCGGTGCGGCCGATCTGTCGGGGGCGGGGGCCGCGCTCGGCGCCGTCACCCAGGTCGGTCCCATGGTCACGGTCCTCATCGTGGCGGGGGCCGGGGCCACCGCCATCTGCGCGGACCTCGGGGCCCGCACCATCCGCGAAGAGATCGACGCGATGGAGGTCCTCGGGATCGACCCGGTCAAGCGCCTGGTCGTCCCCCGGGTCGCCGCGTCCACCTTCGTGGCGCTGCTGCTCAACGGCCTGGTGTGCACGATCGGCATCCTCGGCGGTTTCCTCTTCTCGGTTCTTCTGCAGGGCGTCAACCCGGGCGCCTTCGTAGACGGGATCACCCTGCTCACGGGCCTGGGTGAGCTCATCCTGGCGCAGATCAAGGCCGGCATGTTCGGCATGCTGGCCGGGCTCGTGGCCTGCTACAAGGGCCTCTACGTCCGGGGCGGGCCGAAAGAGGTGGGCAGCGCTGTGAACGAGACCGTCGTCTTCGCCTTTATGGCCCTGTTCGTCGTCAACACCGTGCTCACGGCGGTCGGCGTCAAGGTCCTGGGGGCGTGAGGTGGCCGTCATCGAGACCACCCGGTTCCCGCATCTCGCGCGGGCCCGGCACCACACCGTCGGCAGGGCCGACGACTTCGGCGGCATCGCCCTGTTCTTTTGGCGAGCACTGCTGGCCACGCCGCGGGCGCTCACCCAGTACCCGAAGGAGACACTGCGGCTCATCGCCGAGATCGCCATGGGAACGGGTGCGCTGGCGATGATCGGCGGCACAGTGGTGATCGTCGGGTTCCTCACCCTCGCCACCGGCGGCGTGATCGCGGTCCAGGGCTTCTCCTCGCTCACCGACGTCGGGGTCGAAGCGCTCACCGGCTTCTTCGCGGCGTTCATCAACGTCCGCATCGCCGCACCCGTGATCGCTGGCATCGGGTTGGCCGCCACCATCGGTGCCGGCGCGACGGCCCAGCTCGGGGCGATGCGGGTGTCCGAGGAGATCGACGCGCTGGAGGTCATGGCGATCGACTCGATCACCTACCTGGTCTCCACCCGGATCGTCGCCGGGATGATCGCCGTGGTGCCGTTGTACTCGCTCGCCGTCATCGCCTCGTTCCTGGCGAGCCGGTTCGCGACCGTGCAGATCTATGGTCAGTCCGGCGGCGTCTATGACCACTACTTCTCGACGTTCCTCATCCCCACGGACATCCTGTGGTCCTTCGTTCAGGCCATCGCGATGGCCATCGCGATCATGCTCATCCACACCTACTACGGCTACAACGCCGCCGGCGGTCCCGCCGGCGTCGGCTCGGCCGTGGGCAACGCCGTCCGCACCTCGCTCATCGCGGTGGTGACCGTAACCCTTCTCTTCTCCCTCGCGATCTACGGCGGAGACGGCAACTTCAACCTGTCAGGATAGGAGGCGGACGTGGCGAGAACTGTGAGTCAGAGCGATACGGTGCCCAAGCGCATCGCGGCGACGGTGCTGGCGCTCTTCATCGTCGTGGTGATCGCGCTCTCCCTCCTGATGTTCGCGAGGGTCTTCGACAGCCGGGTGCCGTTGACCGTCCGCAGTGATCGCGCCGGTCTGGTCATGGAGGCCGACGCCAAGGTGCGCGCCCGCGGTGTGGAGATCGGCAACGTCAAGGACATCCGCCAAGAGTTCGGCGGGGCGACGATCGAGATCGAGGTCGATCCCGCGGCGCTGGAGGCCATCCCCGCCAACTCCCCGGTGACGATCGGATCCAACACAGTGTTCGGTGCGAAGTCCGTCGACTTCGAGTCCCCGATGCGGCCGGACCCGACGCCGCTGGCCGCGGGCACCGTCGTCGAGGCGTCCAATGTCACCGCCGAGGTCAACACACTGTTCCAGGACCTGACCGACCTGCTCATCGCGATCGAGCCGGAGAAGCTCAACGCCACCCTCGGCGCGGTCTCCGGGGCGGTCGACGGGCGCGGTGAACAGGTGGGGCGCACGATCACCGACTTGGGCGACTACCTGCAAGAGATCAACCCGCAGATCGACACCCTCCAGAGGGACCTGGCCAAGGGGTCGCGGGTGGCCAACCTCTACGCCGACGTCACCCCCGACATCATGCGCCTGCTCGACTCCGGCACCGATGTCGGCGCCAACGTCGTCAACAACCAGGCGCGGTTCGAACAATTGCTGGTCTCTGCGATCGGCACGGGCGAGACCGGCAAGCGCCTGCTGTCCGAGAACGGCAACGAATTCGTCAAGACGCTCTCGGACCTGCGTGCCTCGACCAGCCTGCTGGCGGAGTACCACCCCATGCTCACCTGTCTGATCGTGGGCCTGAACCAGGGCGTCGAGGGCGCCAACTCAGCCTTCGGCGGCGAGGACCAGCCCGGCCTGGTATTCAAGTCGGGGTGGCAGCAGGGGGCGCGAGCGTACGAGTACCCCAAGGACCTGCCGAAGGTCAACGCCAGCACCGGACCCAACTGTTACGGCCTCCCGTTCCCGGACCCGGAGGTCCACGCCCCGTTCGTCGTCACCGACACCGGCTCGAACCCCGTGGAGGGCATGCCCGACGTGTTCACCACTCGCCCCGCCCCGCTGTTCGGCCCGTTGCGGCCCACCGAGCCTGGTCGTCCCGCGCCCCCGACGCTGCTGCAGGTCATGCTCGGCATGGACGGGGAGGCCCCGTGACCGCCGGGCGCTCGGCAGCGCGAAACGCCCGTCTCACCCTGATCAAGCTGGCGATCTTCACCACGGTGATGGTGCTGGTCCTGGCCGGTCTGGTCATGGTCTTCAGCGAGTACCGCTCCGGCGCGTCCGAGAAGTACAATGCCGAGTTCACCGACGTCTCGGGGCTGGAGTCTGGGGATAAGGTGCGCATCGCGGGAGTGGAGGTGGGCCGCGTCGACCGGATCGCACTGGCGGACGGGAACACAGCCGCGGTCCGGTTCTCCGTGGCCGGGAACCAGGTCGTGCACGCTAGCACCGAGGCGATGGTGCGGTACGAGAACCTGACCGGGGACCGCTATCTGGAACTCAACCGGGGGGAGGGGGATCAGTCTCCGCTCGAGGCGGGCGAGACGCTGCCGATCTCGCAGACCTCCCCGGCTCTGGACCTCGACGCGTTGCTCGGCGGGTTCCGTCCGTTGTTCAGGGCACTCGACCCCGGCCAGGTGAACCAGCTGTCGGAATCGATCGTCAAGGTATTCCAGGGCGAGGCCGGAACCGTGCAGGACCTGCTCGCCTCGACGTCGTCCCTCACTCAGACACTGGCTGATCGGGACCAGCTCATCGGAGACATCATCACCAATCTCAACGGGGTGCTCACCACGGTGGCGGACAACCAGTCCAACGTCGATTCGATCGTCGACGACCTCCAGCAGCTCGTCTCTGGTCTGTCGGCGAACTCCGAGCCGATAGGCGAGTCCGTCGAACGCCTCAACGACGCCAGCGCCAACATGACCACACTCCTGTCCGACGTCCGCCCGGCCCTGCGCGAGGACGTCGCCCAGATCGACCGGGTGGCGACACTCATCAACGAGGACGAGCCGTTCGTCGAGAACGTGATCAACCGGCTCCCGTCCGACTTCGAGAAGATGGGGCGCTTGGGCGTGTACGGCAGCTTCTTCCAGTTCTATCTCTGTGGTGTGATCGTGCAGGTCACCAACCCCGTGACCGGCAGGGGCGTGTACCTGCCCCAGTACGAGCAGACGACGGGACGGTGTGCGTTCCCCGATGAGTGACACAATAGACGGGACCCCGCCGAAGGCGCCCCGAGGACAGCTCCGGTTCCGCGACCGCGACCCCAAGACGATCGGTGTCTGGGGAGCCGTGGGGGCCGTGGCGTTGATGGCGATCTCGCTGAACTACGACCGGATCCCCTTCGTCAACGGGCTGCGGAACGCCACGGCGTACGTGGCCGACGCAGCCGGGCTCAACACCGGTGACGAGGTGCAGGTGGCCGGGATGAGGGTCGGTTCGGTGCGGAAGATCGAGCTCGACGGGGACAGGGTCAGGGTCCGCTTCGACATCGACACCGACGTCGCGCTCGGCGCGGACACCTCCGCCCAGATCAAGACCGACTCGATCCTCGGCCGGCGTGCGCTCGGGGTCTTCTCTGACGGCCAGGGCGAGCTCCCCGCCAACATCATCCCGCTCGAGCGGACCTCGGTCCCGTACTCGCTCACCGCCGCGCTTGGCGACCTCAGCAACACCGTCGAGGCAATGAACACGGACAAGGTCGACGAGGCGCTGACCGTGCTCGCCGAGACCATGGAGGGGTCCTCGCCTGAGATCAGGGGAGCGCTGGACGGGATCACCAGGCTCTCGCGCTCTCTCAACGAGCGTGACGAGGGCGTACGGCAGCTCCTCGACAAGGCCGCGGGGACCACCGACATTCTCGGGCAGCGAAGTGACCAGATCAACCAGCTCATGGTGGACGGCAACGTGCTGTTCACCCAGCTCGACCTCCGGCGAAGGGCCCTCAGCGAGTTGATTGTCAACATCGACGAACTCGCCCGGCAGCTCTCGGGGGTGGTCCAGGACAACGAGGCACAGCTCGGACCCGCCCTGGACAAGTTGGAGCAGGTGTCGGATCTGTTGATCCGCAACAAAGAGGACATCGATCTGGGGCTGCGCCGGATCGTGCCGTTCTCCACGGCGCTGAGCGAGGCCGTGGCGTCCGGACCGTGGTTCAACGCCTACATATCCAACTTGTCGATCGGTCATTACCAGCAGACCATCCTGCGCGACCTCATGCCTCTCATCGACGACCGCGTCCAGCCCGAGCCCGGACTGGTGCGCGAGCCGACGCTGCCGGCCGTACCGGGTCTGACCCTGATGGACGAGCACCCCGGCTGGGGCGAGAAGAGGTTGCCCCGATGAGTCGACTGTTCTCGTCCACACTGTCCAAGGTCGTGGCCCTCGTCGTCGTCGTCCTCCTCGTGATTGCCACGGTGTGGTTCTTCTCCACCCGGACCAAGACGATCATCGCCTTTTTCGAATCCACCCGTGGCGTCTACGAGGACGACACCGTCCGGGTGCTCGGGGTGCGTGTCGGACGGATCTCCGAGATCACCTCCGAGGACGGCAGGTCCAAGGTCACGATGAAGGTCGACCGGGACGTCCCGGTCCCCGCCGACGCCACCGCGTTGCTCGTGGCACAGTCCCTCGTGGCCGAGCGGTTCATCCAGATCACCCCCGCCTTCACGGGCGGCGAGGAGATGCCGGACGGCGGCACGATCCCCGTCGAGCGCACCGCGATCCCGGTGGAATGGGACGGGGTCAAGGAGCAGCTCATGAAGCTGTCCACCGCCCTCAGTCCCGTTGGTGACGAGGAGACGGGCCCGCTCGGCGAGTTCGTCGACTCGGCCGACGCGATGCTCGACGGCAACGGTGCGGAGGTCCGCGACGCCCTCAACGAGGTCTCGCAGACCATGGCGCTGCTCTCGGACGGGCGAGAGAACCTCTTCACCACCCTCAAGAACCTGCAACTGTTCGTCACCGCGCTCTCACAGAGCGAGGAGCAGATCGTGTCCTTCGGGGGGAGGCTGGCCAGCGTGTCGCAGGTGCTCGGAGACCAGACGGGCAACATCGATGCGGCGCTGAGCGATCTCGACCTGGCGGTGACCGACATCAACCGGTTCCTTGACAACAACGGGGAACGCGTGACCACTGCTGTCGACAAGCTCGGCCAGGCGACCGAGGTGGTGCGCGACCGGCGGGCCGAGCTGGAGGGAGTGCTCCACGTGGGCCCCACCGCCATGGCCAACTTCTACAACATCTACCGGCCGTACCAGGGCGTCCTCACCGGGGTGTTGACCATGAACCAGATGGCCAACCCGACCAACTTCATCTGCGGTGCGATCGCGGGCCTGGCCAACAACACCGCCGAATCCGACGCACAGCTGTGCGCCCAGTACATGGGCCCGCTGTTCAACTCGCTCGCCTCCAACTACCCATACGGCGCGGTCACCCCGCCGATCACGCCCACCGCGGAGCCCCAACAGATCTGGGACTCGCAGAAGCCAGGGACGCAGACCCCACCGGGTGTGCAGCCGGTCTCCGACCGGCCCGACCCGCTGATCAACGTGGTCAACAAGGGCGACAACCTCACCGACACCTTGCTCGTGACGGGAGATGCGTAGATGTTCCGCAACCGACCCAGTGGCCGAATTCTGACGGCAGGTGCACTCGGCGCCGTCGTGCTGCTCTCCGGTGCCGGATGCACCTGGGAGGGTCTCAACTCCCTGCCGCTACCCGGTGCGCAGGGCAGGGGCGAGGGTGCGTACGAGATCACCCTTGAGATGCCCAACGTCACCACCATCACCCGCAACTCCCCGGTCCGAGTGAACGACGTCAACGTCGGATCGATCACGGACATGCAGGTGGAGGACTACACGGCGATCGTCACGGTCTCGCTCAACGAGGATGTCCGGCTCCCGGCCAACGCGCATGCGAAGATCGGGCAGACCAGCCTCCTGGGGTCGCAACATCTCGAGATCTTCCCGCCCCCGGACGGCGAACCCGAGGGCTCGCTCTCCGACGGGGACGTCATCCCGTTGGCCCGCGCCGGTGTGTACCCGACCACCGAGCAGACGCTGTCGGCGCTGTCGGTGGTCCTCACCAACGGCGGACTGGCCCAGTTCGAGACCATCTCCCGCGAGCTCAACACCGCGTTGGACGGTCGCCAGTTCGAGGCCAAGGAGGTCATCTCCCAGCTGGAGACCACCGTCAGTGGTCTCGACCAGCAGCGGGCCGACATCATCGCGGCCATGGACGGTCTGGACCGGCTCTCGCGGCAGATCAACGAGCAGAACGACACCCTGGCCAAGGCGCTGGGTCAGATGCCCGAGGCCGTCGCGCTGATCAACGACCAGAAGCAGGAGCTGACCACAGCAATGGTCTCGCTCGGGGATTTCGGCAACAAGGCCAACCAGGTGATCGACGCCGGTGGTGGACAGAACCTGGTGGACAACCTCCGCGACATCACGCCGGTCCTCGACTCGCTAGCCAACGCCGGGCGCGACCTGACCCGGGCGCTGAGCGTGCTCATCACGTTCCCGTTCCCGCAGGCGGGCATCGACAACTTCCTCCGCGGCGACTACGCCAACCTGTACATCCACGCCGACACGACGATGCCGCGTCTGTCGGAGACCTTCCTCCTGGGCACCGAGTTCGGCAACCGTATGGCCGGCCTCGAGGGCTATGTGGGCCTCGCGCCCAATCCGCTGGCCGGCGCGAACCCGTTCTCCCTTGAGATCCCGCGGCTGGAGCACTCGGGCGAGGAGCCGTTCGCCGAACTGCCGCCTGAGCCGGAATCCGGTGCCCCGACCGAGGAGGCCCCCCGATGACCCGGTTCGTGCGAATCCAGCTGACCATCTTCGCCGTGGTGACGGTTCTCTCCCTCTCGGTGATGTCGGTCTCGTACCTCAAGCTGCCGACTGCGTTCGGCTGGCAGCGCACCGATGTCGCACTGCAGATGCCGGACACCGGTGGGCTCTACAAGAACGCCAACGTCTCCTACCTGGGCAATGTGATCGGGAGGGTCGACGCGGTCACCCTCAAGCCCGGTCACGTCGTGGCCGAACTGCACTTCGACACGCGGGCGGAGGTCCCCGAGAACGTGCGTGCGCAGATCCGGAGTGTCTCCGCGGTCGGAGAGCAGTTCGTCGAGTTAGTGCCTGAGGGCGAGCCCGTCGGCGAGATGGCCGACGGCACCGTGCTCGGCGAGGACCGGGTCGACATGCCCCAGGGGATCGGCCCCGTCCTGGACCAGGCCACGGTGCTCATGGCGTCGATCGACGACGGCAAGATGCGCCGCGTCATCTCTGAGTCGTTCGACGCGTTCAACGGTTCCGAGCGGGAGCTCCAGCAGTTCCTGGACTCCGCGCAGCTCCTCCTTGAGGAGGCCCAGCGCAACACCGGGGCCACCCGCCAGCTGATCGCCGACGCCGAGCCGGTCCTGGACTCGCAGCTGCGCTCATCGGACTCGATCCGTGCCTGGACCCGGAACCTCGCAGACCTGACCGATCAGCTCCGGGTCAACGAGCCCCAGCTGACCTCGATCATCCAGCGCGGCCCGGACTCGCTGGCCCGGGCGACCAGGGTCCTCAACGATCTGCAGCCGACCATGCCGGTGCTGGTCGCCAACCTGGTGAGCGTCGGCGAGGTTGGCGTGGTCTACAACCGCTCCATCGAGCAGTTGCTCGTGATCTACCCGGCCCTGGTGTCCTCGCTCATCACCGCGATCAACGGCGCCAAGGACACCGGTGAGATCAAGGTGGATTTCAACCTCCAGATCAACGAGACCCCGCCGTGCACCACCGGCTTCTTGCCGGCGGACCAGCGGCGGTCGCCCGCCGACCTGTCCGTGCCCCCGCTGATGAACGGCATCTACTGCAAGGTCCCCAAGGACTCCCAGACGACCGTCCGTGGAGCCCGCAACCTGCCGTGCATGGAGTATCCCGGTCGGCGGGCGGCGTCGCCCGCCGAGTGCGCGGCGAACGACTACCAGCCCGAGGGGATCAACCCCCCGGACACGAGCGAGGTCGGTCCGCCCGGGAACAACCCGAACGGGTGGAACGTTGTGCCGTCGTCCGACACCGGTGAACAGGAGATCCGCACGTCGGCCGCGATGTACGACCCGTCGACGGGCGAATACCTGGGCGCCGACGGCAAGACGTACCGTCAGCTCAATCTCGGTGATGCCGGACGACTCTCGGCGGACGCCGACCTGGCCGACATCCTCACGAACGGAGTGACCTAGTGCCACAGCCGGACGACAACCCCGCCGACCGTGGGCGCCCCTGGCTCACCGTGACCGCGGTGGTCGCGGCGGTCTGCCTCGTGGCCGCCGTCGTCGCGACGTCGCTGTGGCTGGGTGAGCGGAACTCGGCGGCCTCCGTGCGCGCCGACCGGGCCTCCGCGACCGAACTGGACGCCTCGTACCGTGACTTCGCGACGACTGTGATGACCAAGCTCATGACCATCAGGCAGGAGACGCTGTCGGAGGACGTCGACGAGATCGTCGGCCTGATCGACGGCGATTTCTCGGAGCAGTTCGCGCCTCGCCGCGATTCGTACGAGGACGTCGTCAAGACCACCAATGTCGTCGCCGACGGTGTGGTGTCCGCCGCCGCCGTCGAGCACTCCTACCCCGACCGGGCCGAGGTGATCATGGCGATCGACCAGACCATCGGCAACCCGAAGTCCGATGAGGACCAGGACCGCCAGTACCGTGTGCGCGTGACCGTGAACCGACACGACGACGGCGAGATGAAGGTCACGGGGGTGAACTTCATCCCATGACCACTCCCGACTCCGACATCCGCGCCACCCGTCGCGCCCAGCGCGAGGCCGAACGCGCGGCCCGCGCCCAGCGCAAGGCCGACGCCGCCCGCGAGCGTGCCCTCGAGGCCGCACGGGCCGGTGGGCTGTTCGAGGGCATGGAGGCCATGCCCCGCACCGAGACCGCCGACCCACGATCGGACGAGGACACCGCCGGCGGCGCGACCGCCCGGCCGGCCACCTCGACCCCCTCGCCGTCGCCGGCGTCCCGGGAACCGATCGACCCGGCCCGTCGGCGCACCCTGATCACCGCCCTGGCGCTGGTGTCGGCGGTCCTCGTCGTCGTCACCGGCCTGGCCACGTGGCAGTACGTCGAGGCCCGCGAGGCGACGGCGATCGAGGAACAGATCGCGGCCGCGCCCCGGGCGGCCACCGACGCGGCTCGCGAGATCACCACCCAGATGTTCACCTACGACCACCGGACGGTGGACGCGGACCTCGGAGCGGTACGGGAGCGGCTCGCCGACCCGGCACTGTCGGAGTTCGTCGAACAGTCCATGCCGACCGTCTCCTCCGCCGCCAAGCAGCAGGAGGCCACCGTCTACGCGACCGTCGCCGCCGCCGCGCCGCAGGAGGTGACGGACGCCGAGCGCGTCACCGTGCTGGTCATGCTCAACCGGATGGTCTCCACCAAGGACGCGCCCGAGGCGGCCAGTTCGGCCTCACGGCTGAGCGTGGACATGGTCCGCCAGGATGGGACGTGGAAGCTCGCCGAGCTCAACGCGCTCTGACCCGGACGCGCTCTGACCCGGAAGCGCTCTGACCGCCGGCCGACGCCCGGGTATGGGGCGCCGCCCGGGGCGGACGGGGTCCTAGTCGTCCGAGGTGGCGTCGAGGGTGTTGAAGAACCGGCGGGCCCACGCGTGGACGTCATTGCTCAACACCTGCCGACGCAGTGACCGCATACGGCGACGTCGGTCATCGGGGGAGTCGTCGACCGCGGCCATGATGGCGTCCTTGACCCCGTCGAGATCGTGCGGGTTGCACAGGTACGCCTGGCGTAGCTCCGCGGCGGCGCCGGCGAACTCGCTGAGCACCAGGGCGCCCTCGCCATCGGTGCACGAGGCCACGTACTCCTTGGCCACCAGGTTCATGCCGTCCCGCACGGGCGTCACCAGCATGACGTCGGCGGCCGCGTAGAACGCCGCCAGTTCCGTCTTGGGGACGGGCCGGTGGATGTAGGTCACCACGGGGTGCCCGATCTCGCCGAACGTGCCGTTGATGCGGCCCACCGACTCCTCGATCCGCGACCGCATGATCTGGTACTGCTCGACCCGCTCGCGGCTCGGCGTGGCCAGCTGGAGGAGGGTCACGTCGGCGGGCTCCAGGCGCCCCTCCTCGAACAGTTCCTCCAGCGCGCGCAGGCGGACGTCGATGCCCTTGGTGTAGTCCAGACGGTCCACGCCCAACATCAGGACCCGCGGCGACCCCAACTCCTCGCGCAGGCGGGCGGCGCGGGCCTGGGTCTCGCGCGTGCGGGCGGTGGCGTCCACGGCCGCGGAGTCGATGGAGATGGGGAACGCGCCGACCCGCACCATGCGGTCGTCCACCCGGATCTCGGAGGCGCGGCCCCGCGTCGACCGCAATCGGACGGACGGGTAGCCGCGCAGGCGGTTGGCGAGGATCCGGAAGTTGTCCGCCCCGCCGGGCAGGTGGAAACCCACCAGGTCGGCGCCGAGCATGCCCTCGACCAGCTCGGTGCGCCACGGCAGCTGCATGAACAGTTCGACGGGCGGGAACGGGATGTGGAGGAAGAACCCGATGGTCAGGTCGGGGCGCAACTCGCGCAGCAGACAGGGCACCAGCAACAACTGGTAGTCCTGCACCCAGACGGTGGCGCCCTCGGCGGCGGCCTCCGCGGTGGCCTCGGCGAAACGGGTGTTGATCTCGCGGTAGGCGTTCCACCACTCGCGGTGGTACTCGGCCGGCACCACCACGTCGTGGAACAACGGCCAGAGGGTGGCGTTGGAGAAACCCTCGTAGTAGAGCTCGACGTCCTGGGCGGACAGGGTGACCGAGTGGAGGCGGATGCCGTCCGCGTCGAACGGTTCGGGGGCGGCGTCGGGGACGCCGGGCCACCCCACCCACGCGCCGTCGTTGGCCTTGAGGATGGACTCCAGCGCAGTGACGAGGCCACCTGGGCTGGCTTTCCAGTGTTCGGTACCGTCCCGGTCGATGACGAGGTCCACGGGGAGACGATTGGCGACGACGACGAAGTCGGCACCTGCTCCGGTGGACGTCTGCCCGGTACCGCTCGTCATCGGTTGTCCCCTCGCGTGGATCGCTGTGGTCTGGTTACTCGGCGTCCGCCGTCACCTGCGGCTCCGGACCGATCCCCAGCATGTCGAGGAGCATCCGGCACTCGTCGGCGTCGGCCGAGTACGAGGCCACGACCTTGCGGGCCATGTCGGCGGTCTCGTCCGCGACCGGCTCCAGGTCGTCGAGCTCGGGTTCTTTGCTGGCGGCGGCGGATGCCATCGGTGTCCTCCTGTGATCGGTGGGGGGCGCGCGCCCTGTTCGGGCGACATCGTCCGCTGCCGATCCTACGTCACCCGTCCGCGGCCGCCGACCGGCGCAGATTGCGGGTCACCCACTCACCGAACACGATCCCGGCGGCCAGTGCCACCGCGATCGCCAACGCCTGGAACATCAGGCCCAGACCGATACCCGTCTGGTCGCTCGTCAGCGCCGACAGGCCGCGGTACACCGACAGGCCCGGCAGGAACGGCGTGATGCCGGCGATGGTCACCACCAACGGCGGGACGGTGGCGATACGGGCGAGGATGCCGCCGATCAGGCCCATCGTGCAGGCGGCGAGGGCGGACCCCACCACCACTCCCAGTCCGGTGGCCATGACTGCCTGGAAGATGAGCATCCCTATCGCGCCGACGGCGGCGGCGAGCCAGGTCGCGCGCACCGTCGCATAGCTCGCCACGGCGAACCCGGCGGCGCCCACGCCCGCGGCGAACACCGCGATGTGGACCGCGGCGTTGCCGGCGATGGCCGGGTCGATCGGGGGTGGGGACATGCCGAGGCGTTCGAACGCGGCGAGCGCGATCGTGATCCCGCCCAGGACCCCGCCTGTCATGACCAACGTCTCGACCGCTCGCCCGGCGGAGGTCACCGGGAATCCGGTGATGGCGTCCTCGATGGCGCCGACGAGGGTGAGCCCGGCGAGCAGCACGATGATGCCGGCCGCGACCAGCTGGGACGGTTGGACCTCGATGAAGTTGTTGCTCACGGCGACGTAGGCGGCGAGGGCCCACGCGGCCGCGATGAACCCGCCCACGACCTGCTGGAAGAAGCTCGGGAGTCGGTGGCGGTCCAGGTAGCGGTTGGCGTACATCAGGGCGAACGTCGAGACCATGGAGATGAGGCCGGCCAGCGGGCTGCCCCCGAGCTGGATGACGACCGCGCACCCCAGCATCGCCCACCCCAGGACCGCGACGCGGAAGGAGTGCGGGTGTGGGGAGGCCACGATCGTCTCGACCTCGGCGGCGGCCTGGTCGACGGTGAGCTGGCGGCGCACGATGAGGTCGATGAGGCGGGAGACGCGGGTCACCCGTGTCATGTCGACGGTGCGGTAGTTGACCACCCGGATGACCGAGATCGGCGGTCGGCCGCGACGTCGGTTGACCCCGATGGTCAGCGACGTGAAGGTGACCTCCACGGTCGCGCCCGGCAGGCCGAACGCCGCCGCCACGGACTCGGCCTGGGCGACGGTGTCCGCGGCGCCCTCGCCGGAGGACAGCAGGATCCCGCCGATCTCGAGGGCGAGGTTGAGGACGTCGGTGACGGCGCCGTCGTCGTCGAGGTCGACCGGCGCCATGGGGGACAGCGGGGGCTCGACCGCAAGGTCCATGGCGGACTTGCGCAGTCCCATCCACGCCAGTGGTCGGGTGAGCGGTGCCGGTGCGTCGCGGGTCTCCACGGTGCACACCGTAGTCAAGAGCCCCGACGGTGGCCGGGTTAGGATGACTGGCGGGCCGCGGCGGTGTCGCCGCCCGTGCTGGAGTGGCGCAATTGGTAGCGCACCCGACTTGTAATCGGGCGGTTGCGAGTTCAAGTCTCGTCTCCAGCTCTCGAGTGGCGTCGGCGTTCGAGCCGGAAGCTGAGGGCACGCCAAGTGTCGGGCCGTCGGTGGTGGCCGCGGGATGCGGCCCCGAGCGGGACCCCCAGTTCAGTGATCATTGTTAGCTTCCGTCTACTGATGAGTAGAATGTTCTCAACATTCCCGTCGCCAGAAGGGCGCCGCCGAGATGACGCAGTCCGCAACAGAGATCGCCACTGCGTGGATGGCCGCCCTCGCCTCGGGCGACGCCGAGCGGACCATCGCACTGTCTTCTCCGTCGATCGTCTATACGACAGGCCAGGTCAGGCGCTACGAGGGGCACGATGGTGTCCGCGACATCGTGTCCGACCTCTCCCGACTGGCCGGTTTCCTCACCATCGGGGTGGAGGGGGAGATCCTGGAATCCGAGGGGGTCGTCGCGCTGCGCCGCCTCGAGCGGTACACCCTGCCCAGCGGCGGGATCGAGATCCGCGGTTGTTCCTTCGTGGAAGTGGCGGACGGGGTGGTCACGCGGTGGGCAGACTACAAGAGCATGCACGCGATCGACGAGATCGTCGGCTAACGGGGAGGCGGATGCCGTGAGCGAACGCGGAGCCGGGGAGGTGGATCCCCGGGAAGTGGTCAGGGCGCTGGTCGAGGCGGCGTTCGCGGGGGACGTCGAGACCGCGCAGTCATGGTGCACGCCGGACGTCGTTCTCACGATCGAGGGCACGCAGACCGTCCGGGGACACGAGGGCCTGCGCCATGTGATCGAGTTCAACCAGGATGTCTCGACCGACGTCAGCGTGGACATCCACCACGTACTGGGCTCGGGCGATGTGGCGGCGCTCAACCGGACCACACACCTCACCATCGGTGGGGTCGCCCTGAAGGTGGAGGTCGGCTCGTTCTTCGCGCTCCGCGACGGTCTCGTCGCGGCGTGGACCGACTATCAGGACATGCAGGACGTCACCCGGGCGCTCGGACACTGACGATCGGGCAGGGCCCGGCGCCGGCGGCCGACCGCCGACCCGGGGCGGACGGCCCCGGGTTCAGGCCTCCGGGACGAACTCCCCGTAGCCCAGTTCGCGCAGCGACCGCCGGATGGTCTCGGCCGCCGCGTCGGACTCCTCGGCGGGCGCGTCGGGGTCCGCCAGCGACAGGTCGAATCCGGACATGTCGTCGGCGGGGAAGATGTGGATGTGGGTGTGCGGCACCTCGAAGCCGGCGATGAGATACCCGGCGCGCGCCGCACCGAGGCCTCCCACGACCGCCTTGCCGACGGCCTGTGCGACCTCGTTGAGCCGGGTCAGCAGCGCGGGCTCGAGATCGGTCCACCGATCGACCTCCGCGCGCGGGACGACCAGCGTGTGGCCGGGCGCGACCGGTGCGATGGTGAGGAAGGCGACCACCTCGGGGTCCTTCCAGACGAACCGGCCCGGCAGTTCACCGGCGATGATCTTGCTGAAAACGGTCGACATGGACCCCAGCCTACGTATCGGGGGCGATGGCCTCAGGTGGCAGACTGGCGAAAAGTGGTCTAATGGATGTATCCGCTACCCGCCGGGTGGCCCCCGTCCTCTCTACACACGCGAAGGAGCATCGACATGGTCGAGGCAGGTATTGCGACGGCAGAGGGCGCGGTGAAGAAGAAGGCCTACCACCACGGCGATCTGCGCAACGCCATCATCCAGGAGGCGACCGCGCGCGCGAGGGTCTCGGGGGAGAAGGCGATCATCCTCCGCGAGATCGCCCCGCACATCGGGGTGTCCGCCACCGCGGCGTACCGCCATTTCGCGAATCGGCAGCAGCTCGTCGAGGAGGTCGCGGCCCGCGGGTTCGTCGAGCTGGTCGGTCGCGTGGCGGCCGCGGCCGTCGGCGGTGCGGTGTCCGATCCGGTCCTCGCCGCCTACCGCGAGCTGCGCGAAGCGGCTCTCGCCGTGGTGGAGTTCTCGATCGACGAGCCTGCGTGGGCCCGCACGATGATGGAGAACCTGGGCCCGTCGGAGACCGTCGCCGCGCACGCCGATGCCATCAATGTGGAATTGCAGGCGATCGTCGAGCGCGGGATCGAGGCGGGGGCGTTCCGGCCCGGGGTCGTCATGAACGACGAGCTGCCGCTGTGGGCGGCGATCGACGGCCTCAGCGCCCAGGCGATGTTCGGGATCCGCCCGATGCGGACCCCGGACGCCGCACGGTCGACCGCACGGACCATTGATCTGTGTATGACGGACCTGCTCACCGACGAGGCGCTGCGGGCCCGCGACGCGGCGTTCCCCGCCGCCGACATCACCGCCGACGCAGGGGTCTAGGGCCCGTTCGTTCCGGGCCGGGCCAACCCGGCGCGGCGGCCGGGCTACTGTGGTCGTCGTGCGCATTCTCGTGATCGGTTCCGGTGCCCGTGAGCACGCCCTCCTCGTCGCCCTCGCCGCGGATCCCGCGGTGACGGAGTTGCACGCGGCGCCGGGCAACCCCGGCATGGTGCAGGCGCAGTGCCACGAACTCGCGGTGACCGATCCGGCGGCCGTGACGGCCCTGGCCCGTAGGCTCGACGCCGGACTGGTCGTCATCGGTCCCGAGGTGCCCCTGGTCGCGGGCGTCGCCGACGCCCTGCGCGAGGCCGGGATCCCGGTGTTCGGCCCGTCCGCCGAGGCCGCCCGCATCGAGGGGTCCAAGGCGTTCGCCAAGGACGTCATGGCGGCTGCGGGTGTGAAGACCGCGCGCGCCGAGATCGTGGACTCGCCCGCCGACCTCGACGACGCACTCGACCGGTTCGGACCGACCTGGGTGGTCAAGGACGACGGGTTGGCCGCCGGCAAGGGGGTCGTCGTGACACCCGATCGCAACGCGGCCCGGGCGCACGCTCTCGCCTGTCTCGACGACGGGCACCCGGTGCTGTTGGAGTCGTTCCTCGATGGCCCGGAGGTCTCCCTGTTCTGCCTGGTCGACGGCGAGACCGTCGTGCCGTTGCTGCCCGCCCAGGACCACAAGCGGGTCGGCGAGGGCGATCGCGGTCCCAACACCGGCGGGATGGGCGCCTACACGCCGCTGCCGTGGTTGCCGCAGGGAATGGTCGACCGGATCGTCACGGAGGTGTGCGAGCCGGTGGCCCGCGAGATGGTCGCCCGTGGCTGCGGCTTCTCAGGCCTGCTGTACGCGGGGCTGGCGATCACCTCGTCCGGGCCCGAGGTCGTGGAGTTCAACTGCCGCTTCGGCGACCCGGAGACACAGGCCGTGCTGGCGCTGCTCGAGTCGCCGCTGGGCGAGACCCTGCACTCCGTGGCCACCGGCCGACTGGCCGACCTACCGCCGCTGGTGTGGCGTGACGGCGCCGCCGTGACCGTGGTCCTGGCAGCCGAGCACTACCCGGCGACGCCGCGGCGCGGTGACCTCATCGAAGGCGCCGAACAGCCGGGCGTGCTCCACGCCGGCACGGCCCGCGACGCGGAGGGCCGGCTCGTCTCCGCCGGGGGCCGGGTCCTGTCGGTCGTGGGCACGGGGGCGGACCTGACAGCGGCCCGGGCCGAGGCCTACCGGATCCTCGACGGCATCGAGCTCGGCGGCGGGCATTTCCGCCGGGACATCGGCCAGGCCGCCGAGGAGGGGCGCATCAGCCTCCCCGGCTGACGCGCCCCGCGCGATCAGCGCGAGTAGAGCTCCATCCGGGGCACCTGCGCGACCAACCACGGGCTGAAGGCGAACGGGGTGGCGTCGACCGAGGTGCGGACATCCGCCGGACGGGCCCAGTGGTGCGCGCACACCTCGTCGGCCCGCGGGTTCACCTCGGCGCGGATGCGGGCGGTGAACACCGGACAGATCTCGTTCTCGACGATTCCCGAGTCGTCGACGGCCCGATAGCGGAAGTCCGGTACCGCGGGTTCGATCGAGTCCACTCGGGTTCCGAGCTCCTGCTCGGCCCGCCGGACTATCGCCTCGACCGGATCCTCGCCCGGACCGGGGTGGCCGCAGAACGAGTTCGTCCAGATACCGGGCCAGGTCCGCTTGTCCAGAGCTCTCCGGGTGAGGAGCACGTGCCCCTCGTCGTCGACGACATGGCACGAGAACGCCAGGTGCAGCAGCGTATCCGTGGTGTGGACCGTGGCCTTGTCGGCGGTACCGATCGGGTTGGCGTCGTCGTCGAGGAGGACGACGAGCTCGGTCGGCACGGACGGCGACCCGGCGGCGCGGGACCCGGCGGTGGCGGGGGGCTCGGAAGGGGAGGACATGCCGCCCAGCCTAGGCATTTCCGGCGGGCCCGGCCGCCGCGCGCAGCCGGAGGGCCGCCGCGCGGGGCGCCGCCGGCAGTCGATCAGCCCGCGAGGCTGCGGGCGATCACCAGCCGCTGGATCTGGTTGGTGCCCTCGAAGATCTGGGTGATCTTGGCCTCGCGCATGTACCGCTCGACCGGGAACTCGCGGGTGTAACCCACACCGCCCAGGACCTGCACCGCGTCGGTCGTCACCTTCATGGCGGCGTCGGTGGCGGTGAGCTTGGCGATCGAGGCCTCCCGCGAGTACGGGCGGCCGGCGTCCTTGCGGCGGGCGGCGTCGAGGTAGGAGGCGCGGGCCGAGGCCACCGCGGCGGCCATGTCGGCGAGGAGGAAGCCCAGCCCCTGGTGGCCGATGATCGTCTTGCCGAACGCCTCGCGCTCGCGGGCATAGGCGACCGCGTCGTCGAGGGCGCGCTGGGCGATGCCGGTGGCCACCGCGGCGATCCCGAGGCGGCCGGAGTCCAGGGCCGAGAACGCGATGCGCAGGCCGTCGCCCTCCGCGCCGAGCAGGCGGTCCGCGTCGACCCGGGCGCCCTCGTACGAGGCGGTGGTGGTGGGGACGCCGTTGAGGCCCATCTTGTCCTCGGGCTTGCCGAAGTGCAGGCCCTCGGTCTCGCGCGGAATGAGCAGGCACGAGATCCCACGGGAGCCCTCGCTGGTGCGGACGAAGGTGTTGTAGACGTCCGCGATCCCGCCGTGGGTGATCCACGACTTGGTGCCGTTGACGACGAACACGGAGCCCGGGCCGTCGCCCTCCCGCTCCGCGCGGCACCGCAGGGCGGCGGCGTCCGACCCGGCCTGCGGCTCGGACAGCGAGTACGCGCCGATCTGCTCGCCGGCGAGCATTCCCGGCAACCACTCGGCCTTCTGCTCGTCGGTCCCGGCGGTGGCGAGCGGGAAGCAGGACAGGCCGTGCACGCTGGTCGCCACGGCGACGGCCGCCCAGCGGGCGCCGAGCTCCTCCAACACCTGGAGGTACACCTCGTAGGGCTGGTCGCCGCCGCCGAACTCCTCCGGGTAGGGCAGGCCCAGCAGCCCGACCTCGCCGAGCTGGGCGAACAGGCCCTGGGGGTAGGTGTGGTTCCGCTCGTGCTCGGCGGCGATCGGCTCGAGGAGTTTATCCGCGACGGAACGCGTCATCTCGAGCAGTTCGTACGCCTCGTCGCTGGGGAGCAGGCGGTCCACGGCCATGGGGGTCCTCCGGGTGCGGGTGGGGGACCGTGCGGTCCCCGGGGTCGGTCGGCTCCCATTAGAGTGCACCGCCGGGACGCGGCACGCCCAGCCCCGATAGTGGGGGTGCCCGTTGGTGGGTGCTGCTGGTGCGTCGTGGTTCACGTGCGCCACAATCTGGCGGTATGACCGAGAACACCGCGTCCACGCCCCTGTCGCCGGAGCAGTTGCTGGAAATCTACGACGTCCCCGGTGCGAGCGCCGCGGAGTTCCTGTGCGACCGCCACGCCCCCGAGGCGGTCGCCTTCACCGTCATCGACGCCGACCTGTCCGGGCGGGACATCACCTACGGCGAGCTGCGGACCGAGAGCGAGAAGGTCGCCGCGGCGCTGGCCGAGCTCGGCGTGGGCGAGCGCGACCGGGTGGCCACGCTGATGTCCAAGTCCGCGGACCTGGTGTTCACCCTCATGGGGATCTGGCGACTCGGTGCCGTCCACATGCCGCTGTTCACCGCGTTCGCGTGGCCGGCCATCGAGATGCGTCTCACCGGTGGCGACGCCAAGGTGGTCGTCTCCGACGCGGACCAGCGCGGAAAGCTCGAGAGCGTCGCCGTCCCGGTGGTCGTCGCCGGCCTGGCGGACTGCCCCGAGGCCCGAGACGGCGACCTCGACCTGGCCACGATCACCGCCGCCCAGCAGCCCGGCCTCGCCGCGGCGGTCACCGGTCCGGACGCCGGCCTGGTCATGCTGTTCACCTCCGGCACCACCGGCACCCCGAAGGGCGTCGTCGTGCCGGTGCGCGCCCTGGCCGCGTTCCACCAGTACATCGAGACGGGCCTGGACGTGCGGGCCGACGACGTGTTCTGGAACGGTGCCGACCCGGGCTGGGCGTACGGCCTCTACTACGGCATCCTCGGCCCGCTGGCGGTCGGCCGTCGGAGCCTGCTGCTGCACGCCCGCTACAGCCCGGAGCTGGCGTTCGCGGTCCTGCAGTACTTCCACGTCACCAACTTCGCGGCCGCGCCGACCGTGTACCGCACCATGCGGGCCAAGCGGGACATCGCGCCGGCCGACGTCACGCTCCGCCGAGCCTCGGCCGCCGGTGAGCCGCTCACCCCCGAGGTGATCGAGTGGTCGACCGAGCAGTTCGGCGTCGAGGTGCGCGACCAGTACGGCCAGACCGAGCACGGGATGTTCATCATCAACCCGTGGCACGACTCGCTGCGTGAGGACGTGCGCCCGGGCTCCATGGGCGTGCCGCTGCCGGGCTGGTCGTGCACCGTGCTCGCCGCGGACTACGACGAGCCCGCCCCCGTGGGCGAGCTGGGCCGCGTGGCGATCGACGTCCCCGCCAGCCCCCTGATGTGGTTCACCGGCTACCACCAGGCCCCGGAGAAGACCGCCGAGCGCTTCAGCGCGGACGGGCGCTGGTACTACACCGGCGACGCCGCCAAGCTCGACGCGGACGGCCACTTCTACTTCTCGAGCCGCGACGACGACGTGATCATCATGTCCGGGTACCGCATCGGCCCGTTCGACGTGGAGTCCGTCCTGGCCAAGCACCCGGACGTGCTCGAGTCGGCGGTCATCGGCGTCCCCGACGACCTGGCCGGGGAGGTCCTCGAGGCGTACGTGGTCCTGCGCGACGGCGTGGAGGGTGGCCCGGAGGCCGAGTCCGGCCTACAGAAGTGGGTCAAGACGGAGTTCGCCGCCCACGCCTTCCCGCGCCGGATCCACTTCGTCCGCGAGCTGCCCAAGACCCCGTCGGGCAAGATCCAGCGGTTCCTGCTGCGCAAGGAGCGCGCCGGACGGGCCTGAGCGCGCCGGACAGGCCTGAGGCGGCCCGCGCCGCACGCTGCCACCGCCGGATCCGCCCCGGCCGAACGCGGTGAACGGGGTTCACACACCCCGTGGCGGGTCTACCCTCAGCACATGAAACCGGCCGCGGCTGCCCGTGCTCTCGTGTCCGCGGCGCTCGTCGTCGTCGTCCCTCTCGCCTCGGCGACCACCGCGGCGACGGCGGCGGCCAACCCGGTGATCTCCTCGGTCGCCCCCGACCCCTCCGTGCAGCGCGGCGCCGACGGGGCGTTCCACGTCCACGCGACCTCGGACGACTGGGGCGACGGCGCCGGGTCCCGCCTCATCCCGCACTTCCGGTCCTTCGACCTGGTGGAGTGGGAGTACGTGGGCGACGCGTTCGCCGCCCGGCCCGCGTGGGCCCCGCCCGGTTCGTTCCTGTGGGCGCCCGACGTCCACATCACCGCGACGGGCGCCGTCATGTACTACACGACCGGGGGCGCAGCACCCTGTATCGGCCGGGCCACCGCGCCGGGCGTCGACGGCCCGTGGACGCACGATCCGGCGCCGATCGTCTGCCACGGCGCCCCGGAGCCGTATCAGGACCTGGATCCCATGGACCCCGAGGTAGTGGTCACCGACGCGGGCCCGGTCATGCTCATGGGGAACTTCGAGGGCATCCACGCGGTGCCGATGAACGCCACCGGCACGGTGCTGGACGGCGACCCCGTGCTCGTCGCCGGCACCGGCGTGGAGGCCCCGGCCGTGGTCACCCGTCAGGGGCGCACGCACCTGTTCACCAGCGCCGGGCTGTGCTGCGACGGGGAGGCCTCGCAGTACCGCGTGCTGGGCGGCCGCGCCGACGGGCTGTTCGGGCCGTACGAGGACAGGACCGGGCGCCCGTTGGTGCAGGCGCCGGGCGAGCCCCTTCCCGGTGACGTCATCCTGCGCGGCGACACCGACTGGGTGGGCCCGGGGCACGTGGACGTGGCCACCGACGACGCCGGCGGGGACTGGATGCTCTACCACGCCGCGCCCCGCGGCAACGCGGTGCTGCCCAGCGGCGTGCAGCGGCGCTACCTCATGCTCGACCGTCTGGACTGGGTGGGCGGCTGGCCGGTCGTCGGGGACGGCACGCCGTCGGAGGCGCGGCCCGCCGATCCGGTGGTCGCGCTCCCCGTCCGACTCACCGCGGTGGGGCAGGCCGCACTGCGACCGGGCGACGACGACACCGCCGACGGCGACGAGGTGATCGACCTGTCGGTACGGGTCGCCTCCACCGGCACCGCCTATTCCGGCGAGGTCCGGGCCACCATCACCGGCCCGGACAAGCGACGGCTCGCACTGCCGATCGTGACCGGCACCGGGGACCTGCCGGCCGTCCCGGTGAGCGTGGGCGCCGGGGCGTCGATGGACCGCCCGTTGACGCTGCGGCCGCCCGCACCGCTCGCCCCGGGACGCCACGAACTGGTGATCTCGATCGGTGCCGCGGAGGGCGGCGCGGCGCAGGAACTGGCGGTGTTCGGCCTCGAGGTCGCCCCGGACGGAACCTTGTCACTCGGATCGGGCGCACTCGGATCCGCACCGATCGGATCGTCCGGCTCCTGATCGGATGTGAGGCCGCCGTCCCGGGGTTACCGTGATCGCCAGAGCACCCCGCTGGGAGGCGTCGGGGTGACCGGCGGAGGGAGCGGGCCATGACCGGCGGGGGCACGGACGCGGGCGGCACCGACGACCGCAGGATCGTGATGGCACCACACCTGAGGGGTCTGGAGCCGGACCCCGACCGCGGGATGGAGGTCGACCAGAAGTCACCCGGCGAGCTCGACCCCGCGGTGCCGCGGGGCGAGTTCGTCCGCAGCGTGATCGGGACCGTCGCCGGGCTGGCGGCGGCCGTGCTCGTGTACCTGGTCATGCCGGGCGATCTCGAACACAACGCGCGCCTCACCGCGGCGGTCGCCGTGCTCCTGGGCATCTGGTGGATGACCGAGTGCATCCCCATCCCCGCCACCGCGCTGGTGCCGCTCATCGTCTTCCCCGTCCTGGGTGAGGACGTCTCGGTCAACGACGTGGGCGCCGAGTACGGCAACAACATCATCTTCCTGTTCATGGGCGGCTTCCTCATCGCGATCGCCATGCAGCGCTGGAACCTGCACCGGCGGATCGCCCTGCTCACCGTGCGCGCGATGGGTACCCGGTCGACCCGGGTGGTCGCCGGGTTCATGATCGCCACCGCGTTCCTGAGCATGTGGGTGTCCAACACGGCCACGGCGGTGATGATGCTCCCGATCGGGGTGTCGGTGCTGATGCTCGCCTCCGAGCTCGGTGGGAAGGACCGTGCCGGTGGGAACGGCAGCGCCGGTGGGAACGACGACGAGGACGCGATCCCCCGGATGGACTCCTCGTCCGATCCGCGTTCCGAACAGGTGAAGCAGGCCGTGATCCGGTCGAACTTCGGCACCGCGCTGATGCTGGGCATCGCCTACGCGGCGTCGGTCGGCTCGCTGGCGACCATCATCGGCACCCCGCCCAACACCCTCCTCGCCGGCTACCTGGAGGGCGAGCACGACATCGTCCTGGGCTTCGGACGCTGGATGCTGGTCGGACTCCCGCTGGCGGTGGTCATGCTCGTGATCACGTGGTTCCTCCTCACCAAGGTGCTGTTCCGTCCCGAGATCGAGCGGATCCCCGGCGGTCGGGCACTGTTCGACGACGAACTGCGCAGGCTCGGCCCGACCTCGTCGGGCGAACGGCGCGTCCTGGCGGTGTTCGTCGCGGCGGCCGTGGCCTGGGTGGCCGTGCCGCTGGTGTGGGAGGACCCGCCGATCTCGGACGCCGGGATCGCGCTCACTGCCGGACTGCTGCTGTTCCTGCTGCCGGCCGGCACCGAGCGCGGGGTGCGGCTGCTCACCTGGGACGCCGCGCTGGGCCTGCCGTGGGGCGTGCTGCTGCTGTTCGGCGGCGGACTGGCACTGTCCGCACAGTTCTCCGGTTCCGGGCTCACCGGGTGGATCGGCGAGCAGGCGTCGGCGCTCGACGCGCTGCCGACCGTCGCGCTGGTGCTCGTCGCGGCCGCCGGGGTCCTGTTCCTCACCGAGCTGACGAGCAACACCGCCACCGCCGCCACGTTCCTGCCGGTGGCCGGCGGCGTCGCCCTCGGCCTGGACCTGGACCCGATGTTCCTGGCCGTCCCGGTCGCGCTCGCCGCCACCTGCGCCTTCATGCTCCCGGTGGCGACCCCGCCCAACGCGATCGCCTACGGCTCGGGATACGTGACCATCGGGCAGATGATCCGCGGCGGGATCTGGCTCAACCTGATCGGGCTGATCGCCATCACCGCGGTCACCATGACGCTGTTGGTGTGGGTGTTCGGGCTGACCGGCTGATCGTCTGACCGGCGCGCTAGCGTCGGGGGCATGCCCGTCGCACGCGAACCCTCCCGCCGCTCGGCCGTCGAGCCCTTCCACGTCATGAGCGTCCTCGCCGCCGCCGCCCGCCGGCAGGAGACCCACGGCGACGTCATCTCGCTGTGCGCGGGCCAGCCCTCGACCCCGGCCCCCGGCCCGGTACTCGCCGCCGCCCGCCACGCCCTGGACACCGAGATCCTCGGCTACACCGAGGCGCTGGGCATCCGGCCGCTCCGCGAGGCGATCGCGGGGTACCACCGGCGGCGGGACGGGGTGGACGTGACGGCCGACGACGTCGTCGTCACCACCGGGTCCTCCGGCGGCTTCACCGTGCTGTTCCTCGCCGCGTTCGACCCCGGCGACACCGTCGTGATGGCACGCCCCGGCTACCCCGCCTACCGCAACACCCTCCAGGCCCTGGGCTGCCGGGTCCACGAGATCGCCTGCGGCCACGAGACCCGGTACCAACCCACGGTCGCGCAGCTCGAGGCGGTCACGGCGGAACTGGGCCACGCGCCCGCCGGCCTCATCGTGGCGAGCCCGGCGAACCCCACCGGCACGATCATCGACGCGGGCGAACTCGAGGCCCTCGCGCGCTGGTGCGAGGCCCACGGCACGCTGCTCGTCAGCGACGAGATCTACCACGGCGTCACCTACGGCCGGGAGTGCGCGAGCGCGTGGCAGACCAGCCGCGAAGCCGTGGTGATGGGCTCGGTGTCCAAGTACTTTTCCATGACCGGCTGGCGGATCGGCTGGATGCTGTTGCCGGAGTACCTGCGTGACCCCGTGGACCGTCTGATCGGCAACCTCACCATCTGTCCGCCCGCCGATGCCCAGTTCGCCGCCGTCGCCGCGTTCACCGAAGCCGCTGCCGCCGAGCTGGACGGGCACGTCCAGCGGTACGCCCGAAACCGCGACCTGGTCCTGCGCAGACTGGGCGAGCTGGGCGTGGGGGAGATCGCCCCTCCGGACGGCGCCTTCTACGCGTACTTCGACGTCTCACGCTGGACCGACGACTCGGTGGCGTGGTGCGCGGAGGTCCTCGAGCGAACAGGGGTCGCGTTGACGCCGGGCGTCGACTTCGACACCGTCGACGGTGGCCACACCGTCCGGCTGAGCTTCGCCGGCGGCACCGAGGAGATCGCCGAGGCGATGGACCGGCTGGAGGCCGTGCTCGCCCCGTAGGTACCGGCCCCGCGGGCGGCTGTGATGTACGGCCCCCGCCGGCGCCCGCGGAGCGCTACGGTCGGCGCATGGGTTCCGCCGAGATCATCACCGCCATCGTCTACGTCACCCGGCCGTGGCTGCTGGCGCAGGCTCCGCTCACGGTGGAGCAGGTCTACCTCAACGCCCGGGAGATCCTGGCCGGGTCCACCGGCGGCTCGATGATCTCCTGACCGGGCTGCGATACTGGGGGGCGTGACCGCCCAGAGCAGCAAGCCCCGCATCTCCAACGTCCTCGCCTCGCGCTACGCGAGCGCCGACCTGGCCACGCTGTGGTCCGCCGAGCACAAGATCGTGCTCGAGCGGCAGCTGTGGATCGCGGTGCTGCGCGCACAACGCGACCTGGGCATCGACGTCCCCGACGGGGTGATCGAGGCCTACGAGGCGGTGATCGACCGCGTCGACCTCGGCTCGATCGCCGAGCGCGAGCGCGTCACCCGGCACGACGTCAAGGCCCGCATCGAGGAGTTCAACGACCTCGCCGGCCACGAGCACATCCACAAGGGCATGACGAGCCGAGACCTCACCGAGAACGTCGAGCAGCTCCAGGTGGTGCGGTCACTCGAGCTCGTCCGCGACCGCGGCGTCGCCGCGGTCCGGCGTCTGGCCGAGCACGCCGTCGCCCACCGCGACACCGTGATGGCCGGGCGCAGCCACAACGTCGCCGCGCAGGCCACCACGCTGGGCAAGCGTTTCGCCTCCGCGGCCGACGAACTGCTGGTGGCGTTGGAGCGCGTGGAGTCGTTGCTCGAGCGGTACCCCCTGCGCGGCATCAAGGGCCCGATGGGCACGGCGCAGGACATGCTCGACCTCCTCGGTGGCGACGCCGCCAAGCTGGCCGAGCTCGAGGGGCGGATCGCCGAGCATCTCGGCTTCGCCCGCACCTTCGACTCGGTGGGCCAGGTCTACCCGCGGTCGTTGGACCACGAGGTCGTCTCGGCGCTCGTCCAGCTCGGCGCCGGCCCGTCGTCGTTGGCGCAGACCATCCGGCTCATGGCCGGGCACGAGCTGGTCACCGAGGGCTTCCAGCCCGGCCAGGTCGGCTCGTCCGCGATGCCGCACAAGATGAACACCCGCTCCTGCGAGCGCGTGAACGGTCTGCAGGTCGTGCTCCGCGGTTACGGCTCCATGGCCGCCGAACTCGCGGGCGCGCAGTGGAACGAGGGCGACGTCTTCTGCTCCGTGGTGCGTCGTGTCGCGCTGCCGGATGCGTTCTTCGCCCTGGACGGCATGTTCGAGACGTTCCTCACCGTGCTCGACGAGTTCGGCGCCTACCCGGCCGTGATCGACAAGGAGCTCCAGCGCTACCTGCCGTTCCTCGCCACCACGAAGGTCCTCATGGCCGCGGTGCGCGCCGGGGTCGGCCGCGAGGTCGCCCACGAGGCGATCAAGTCCAACGCGGTGGCGGTGGCGCTGGCCATGCGCGAGGAGGGCCGCGAACCCGATCTGCTGGACCGGCTCGCCGCCGACGACCGGCTGCCGCTGGATCGCGCCGCGCTCGAGGAGGCGCTCGCGGATCGTGCCGCGTTCGTCGGCGCTGCCGGCGACCAGGTCGACGCGGTCGCCGCCCGCGTCGAGGCGCTCGTGGCCCGCCACCCGGAGGCGGCCGGCTACGCGCCGGGTTCGATCCTCTGACAGCCTGTCCGTAACTCGCCGGGCCCCCCGCCCGATAAGTCCTGTACACCGACGGAGGCGGGGCCCTCCCGTCGCCGAGTGACAGGGAAGGACCACAGCATGGTCACGAGGCCCAGCGGCTCCCTCGGGGGCGCACTGTACGACGTGTTCGGGATGATCCAGGCCGGGTTCGCCACCGCCAGTTCGGCCGTCGGGATCGACCCGGGGGCGTTCATGCAGCAGTTCTACGTTCCGATCGCGTTCTTTCTGATGCCGCTCGGCGCCGGCAGCCTCATCTTGGACCAGCTCGGGATCTGAGGCGGCCGGTCAATCGACGTCGCCGGTGGGGCTACCGGCGCTACTCTCGTGCTCATGCGCGAGACCCCCGTTCCCGTCCCCGGCACCTCCGGCCTGCAGGTGACCCTGCACCACGCTGACCAGCCCCGGGCGTTGCTGCTGCTCGTGCACGGCTTCGCCGAGCACTCCGGCCGGTACGGGCGGACGATCCGCTTCCTCACCGACCGGGGGATCAGTGTTGCCTCCTACGATCTGCGCGGCCACGGCACGGCTCCCGGGCCCCGCGCCAAGGTGTCGATGGAGACGCACATCCGCGACAACCTCGCGGTGCGCGACGCGGTGGTGGAGTGGAGCCGGTCGGCCGACGGGGGCGGGGCCGAGACCCTGCCCCGACTGCTGATGGGGCATTCGATGGGTGGGTTGATCGCGGGGGAGTCCGCGCTCCGGCGGCCGTGGGACCTCAAGGGCCTCATCCTCTCCTCGCCCGGGCTCGTCGTGGGGGAGGGGACCCCGGCACCGCTGCGCGTGGCGGCGCCCGTGATCGCTCGCCTCCTGCCGTTCCTGCCGGTGGAGAAGCTCGACCCGCACGACATCTCCCGAGTGCCCGAGTACGTCGAGGACTACACCTCGGATCCGCTGGTCCACCACAAGGGCGTGCCCGCGGTGACGGCGGGGACGATGCTCGCCGGCGGCCTCAAGTTCATCGAGCGGTCGCCGGCACTGCGGTTGCCGACGCTGATCCTCAACGGCTCGGCCGACACCATCACCTATCCGTCGGGCGCTCGGCGCTTCGCGCAGATCGCCGGGTCCGACCACGACCCGCGCCCGGAGATCACCTACCGGGAGTTCGAGGGCGGCCTCCACGAGCTGTTCAACGACCTGTGCGCCGAGGACGCGTATGCGGCGTTGGGGGAGTGGCTCGAGGCCCGACTGGGCTGAGCCCGACCAACCACGGGTGGGGGCCGACGGTCTCGACTCGGGACGTGGGCCTCCGGCTACGCTGGCCGTCATGCGACCCGATCTCTCCTCCTACCGCCATCTCGTCTCCGGAAAGGTCCGCGAGCTGTACGAGATCGACGGTGAGACGCTCCTCCTGGTGGCCACCGACCGCATCTCCGCCTACGACCACGTTCTCGGCACGCCCATCCCGGACAAGGGCCGCGTGCTCACCGCGATGAGCGCCTACTTCTTCGACGCCCTCGACGTGCCCAACCACCTGGCCGGGACGCTGGACGACAAGCGCATCCCGCTCGAGGTGCTCGGCCGCGCGATGGTGGTCCGTCGACTCGACATGGTCCCGGCCGAGTGTGTGGCCCGCGGTTACCTGACCGGGTCGGGGATGACCGAGTACCGGGAGTCGGGGACCGTGTGTGGCATCGAGCTGCCCGGGGGCCTGGTCGAGGCCAGCCGACTGCCCGAGCCGATCTTCACCCCGGCCACCAAGGCGGCGGTGGGGGATCACGACGAGAACATCTCGTTCGATCAGCTCACCGGGATCGTCGGGGCCGAGCTGGCCGAGCAGCTGCGTACGGCGACGCTGGACGTCTACGCGCGGGCCGCGGAGATGGCGGCCGAGCGCGGAGTGCTGCTGGCGGACACCAAGTTCGAGTTCGGCCTGGCCGACGGGGAGCTGATCCTGGCCGACGAGGTGCTCACCCCGGACTCATCGCGCTACTGGCCCGCTGACGAGTATTCGCCGGGCCGTGTGCAACCGAGCTTCGACAAGCAGTACGTGCGGAACTGGTTGACGGGCCCGGAGGCGGGCTGGAACTCCGATGCCGACACCCCGCCACCGGCTCTGCCGCAGGAGGTCGCGGACGCGACGCGGGCGCGCTACATCGAGGCCTACGAGCGCATCTCGGGCCGCTCGTTCGCCGACTGGATCGGGGGCGACGCAGCGTGAGCTCCACCGAGACGACCGACACCGACACCGACACCGCAGCCACCGCGACCGCCACCACAGCCACCACCACGGGGCAGACGCCCACGCCGCCGCAGGCCGAGCGCCGTCCCTTCCGTCGCGAGCACCACGGCCGCGTCTTCGTCGACGACTACGAGTGGTTGCGCGACAAGGACGCCCCGGCGACCCGCGCCTACCTCGAGGCGGAGAACGCCTACACCGATGCGATGACCGCCGACCTCAAACCCCTGGAGGACGAGGTCTACGAGGAGGTCCGCTCCCGCGTCAAGGAGACCGACATGTCGGTTCCGGTGCGCGCCAGCGGCTGGTGGTACTTCTCGCGCACCGAGGAGGGCCGCTCGTACGCCAGGCACTGTCGGGTCCCGGTCCCGCAGCAGTTCGTCGACGACCCGTCGGACCCTGCGGGCTGGGTTCCGCCCGAGGTCTCCCCGGACGTGGAGTTGCCGGGTGAACAGTTGCTCCTCGACGGCAACGCCGAGGCGGAGGGTCACGACTACTTCGCGCTGGGCGCGTTCTCGGTCAGCCACGACGGCCGCGCACTGGCGTGGGCCACCGATACCGAGGGCGACGAGCGGTACACGCTGCGTTTTCGCTCGCTCGACCCGGACTACACGGCCCCGGACGAGGAGATCTCCGGGATCGCCGCCGGCGTGACCTGGTCCCGCGATGGCCGGTACGTCTTCTATGTCACGGTCGACGACGCCTGGCGGCCGGACACGGTGTGGCGTCACCGGCTGGGCACGACGAGGGACGACGACGACAAGGTCTTCCACGAGTCCGACGAGTCCTACTGGATCGGGGTCGGCGAGACACGCAGCGAGAAGTTCCTGCAGATAGCGGCGGGGTCCAAGATCACCACCGAGGTGTGGTGCCTGGACTCGAACGATCCCGCCGGCGAGTTCTGGTGCGTCCGGCCGCGGCAGGAGGGCGTCGAGTACGACGTCGAGCACGCGGTCGTCGGTGGCGAGGACCGGTTCATCATCACCCACAACGACGGCGCCCCGAACTACGAGGTGGTCGAGGCGCCTGTCGGTCCGATCGAGGGCGAGCTGCGGGATCTGCGCACGCTGGTGGCCCACCGCGACGACGTCCGGGTGGAGGGCGTGGACGCCTTCGCGCGCGTGCTGGTGCTGGGGTACCGCGAAGCGGCGCTGCCGCGGTTCGCGCTGATGCCGCTCGAGCAGGGGTCCACGGCGGGAGTCGAGGCGTACGGGCGGTTCGAGCCCGTCGAGTTCGACGAGGAGCTGTACACCTCCGGTCCGGGGTCCAACCCGGAGTGGGACTCGCCGGTCCTGCGGTTCGGCTTCGGTTCGTTCGTCACGCCGGGCCGGGTCTACTCGCTCGACCTCGCCTCGGGGGAGCGGACGCTGCTGCGTGAGCAGGAGGTGCTCGGCGGGTACGACCCGAGCGGCTACGTCCAGCGACGCGACTGGGCGACGGCCGCGGACGGCACCCGGGTGCCGATCTCGCTGGTGATGTCCACCGGCACCGCCGCCCGCGTCGATGCCGGCGAGCAGGTGCCGACGCTGCTGTACGGCTACGGCTCGTACGAGACCAGCATCGATCCCGCGTTCTCGGTGGCGAGGCTCTCGCTGCTCGACCGGGGGATGGCCTTCGCCGTGGCGCACGTGCGGGGCGGCGGTGAGATGGGCCGGCTCTGGTACGAGAACGGCAAGACGCACACGAAGCGCAACACCTTCACCGACTTCGTCGACTGTGCGCGACACCTGGTCGACTCCGGGCTCACCGCCCCGGACCGGTTGGTCGCCGAGGGCGGAAGCGCGGGCGGTCTGCTGATGGGGGCGGTCGCGAATCTGGCCCCCGAGTTGTTCGCGGGCATCCAGGCCGTGGTGCCGTTCGTCGACCCGCTCACCTCGATCCTCATGCCGGAGCTGCCGCTGACGGTGATCGAGTGGGACGAGTGGGGCGATCCGCTGCACTCCGAGGAGGTATACGACTACATGGCCTCGTACGCCCCGTACGAGAACATCGAGGCCAAGGACTATCCGGCCATCCTCGCGGTGACCTCGCTCAACGACACCCGGGTGCTGTATGTGGAGCCCGCCAAGTGGGTGGCCAGGCTGCGGGCGGTGTCCCCGTCGGCCAACTCGGCGGATCGGCCGGTGCTGCTGCGCTGTGAGATGAGCGCGGGTCACGGGGGAGTGTCCGGGCGCTACGAGCGGTGGCGTCAGACCGCGTTCGAGTACGCGTGGACCCTCCGCACGGCGGGCGCAGGCTAGACCCGCCCGGCC